>DATKOE010000138.1:0-4455 GCA_035524815.1 Rhizomicrobium sp. | reverse complement strand
TCGGCGTTGATGCGGCACTCGATGGCGTGGCCCTTCAACTGGATGTCGCGCTGGCGGAACGAGAGCTTCTCGCCCGCGGCAATGCGGATCTGCTCCTGCACGATGTCGATGCCCGTGATCAGTTCGGTGACCGGGTGCTCGACCTGCACACGCGTGTTCATCTCGATGAAGTAGAACTCGCCGTTTTCATACAGGAACTCGAACGTGCCCGCGCCGAGGTAGCCCATCTTCTTGCAGGCGTCGGCGCAACGGTCGCCGATGCGATCGAGCAGGCGGCGCGCGATGCCCGGCGCCGGCGCTTCCTCGATCACCTTCTGGTGGCGGCGCTGCATCGAGCAGTCGCGCTCGCCGAGCCACACGGCATTCCTGAACGAGTCGGAGAGCACCTGGATTTCGATGTGGCGCGGGTTCTCGAGATACTTCTCCATGTAGACCTGCGGATTGCCGAACGCACGGCCGGCTTCCTCGCGGGTCATATTGACCGCGTTCACGAGCGCCGCTTCCGTGTGCACGACGCGCATGCCGCGCCCGCCGCCGCCGCCCGCCGCCTTGATGATGACGGGGTAGCCGATCGCGCGCGCGATCTTCACGATTTCCTTCGGATCGTCGGGCAGCGCGCCTTCCGAGCCCGGCACGCAGGGCACGCCGGTCTTGATCATGGTCTGCTTCGCCGTGACCTTGTCGCCCATCATGCGGATCGTTTCCGGACGCGGGCCAATGAACGTGAAGCCCGACTGCTCGACACGCTCGGCGAAGTCGGCATTCTCGGAGAGGAAGCCGTAGCCGGGGTGAATGGCTTCCGCGTCGGTGACTTCGGCCGCACTGATGAGCGCCGGCATATTGAGGTAGCTCAGGTTCGAAGGCGCCGGGCCGATGCAGACCGCCTCGTCGGCGAGCTTCACGTACTTGGCTTCCTTGTCGGCTTCCGAATAGACGACGACCGTCTTGACGCCGAGTTCGCGGCACGCGCGCTGGATGCGGAGCGCGATTTCGCCGCGATTGGCAATGAGGATTTTTTCAAACATGGTGGGTATTCGACTCATCAATGGGCGCCGCGAGTCGCTGATGCGGACACCTGTCGATCGGAGTTAGCGCTTTGGCGCTCCCTGCGATCCCATGTAAAACTCGGAGGATCGGTCGCGTGCGTCGCCGTCATGGGGCGCCGAACGCGACCAGCGCGACCCGCGCGACACTCGCGGCGCGGCCAGCAAAAGAGGAAGGCCGCCGCCGCGCGCAGAAGCGCTTAGGCGATCACGTAGAGCGGCTGGCCGTACTCCACTGCCTGGCCGTTCTCGACGAGGATTTCCTTGACCACGCCGGCCGTGTCCGACTCGATCTCGTTGAGCAGCTTCATTGCTTCGATGATGCACAGGGTCTGGCCTTCCTTGACCGTGTCGCCGACCTGGACGAACGGATCGGCGCCCGGCGACGGGGCGCGGTAGAACGTGCCCACCATCGGCGAGGTCACGACATGGCCTTGCGGCGCGGCGGGCGCGGCGGGCGCCGCTGCGGCGGCTTCGCCGACATAGGCGGGAGCGGCGGGCGCTGCGCCCAGGGCCGGCGCCGCGTATTGCGCGGGACCTTGCTGCACGTAAACGGGCGGCGCGTTCTTGACGATGCGCACCTTGCCTTCACCCTCGGTCACTTCGAGCTCCGAGATGCCCGATTCGGAGACGAGGTCGATCAGAGTCTTCAGCTTACGTAGATCCATGGTGCAGCCCCTTTTGCTTTGAATACGTGGAGTGCCGGGGCGCACGCGTCCCGGCACGGGTTATTGTCAGGTGTTGGCGGTCATCCGGCGCTGGAATCAGGCCGCAGACCGGGCAGCAAGCCGGTCGAGCGCGTATTCGAGTGCGTAGAGATAACCTTTCCAGCCGAGGCCGCAGATCACACCTTCGGCCTGGTCGGAAAAATACGAATGGTGCCGGAAGGGCTCGCGGCGATGCACGTTCGACAGGTGAATCTCCACGAACGGGATGCCGACGCCCGCCAGCGCGTCCCGGATCGCGACGCTCGTGTGCGTGTACGCGGCCGGGTTGATCAGGATGAAGTCGGTCTGCTCGTTGCGGGCCGACTGGATGCGGTCGACCAGCGCGCCTTCGTGATTGCTCTGGAAGGTGGCGAGCTCGACGCCGGCGTCCGCCGCACGGTCCGAGAGCGCCTGATCGATCTGTGGCAGCGTCACGCGCCCGTACACCTCCGGTTCCCGCGTGCCGAGAAGATTGAGGTTGGGGCCGTGCAGAACCAGCAGTCGCGTCATGGTCGCTTCTTTTTCCGTGGAATTGCGCGAACTTTAGCGCTGATTAGAGAAATTTGTCTAGTTTTCCGATAAGAGGATATGGCCCCGATCTCGCCGCAGGGCTAGTCTGTGGGCCGATCTCCAGTCAAAAGACGCGATTCTCACGGCAAAATCTGCGTTACGGCGCCTAAGATTGTGTCAAATATTCCGCCGCGTCAGAGCGCGTCCAGCGTGCGGCGCAACTCGTCGGGCTTGATTTGCCCTAATTTTCTCGCACGAACAGCGCCGTTCGCGTCGATTACCACCGTGTAAGGCAAGCCGCCCGCGTTGTTGCCGAACGCGCGCGCGACGTCCGCGCCGCCGAAGCCGGCGACGTAAATCGGATAGTCGACAGGCACCTTTTTGAGGAACGTCTGGATGTTCGTCGCGGAATCGACCCCCACGCCGAGGAACTGAATGCCTTTCTTCGCGTACTCGCGCTGCAGCGCGGAAAGCGCCGGCATTTCCTCGACACAAGGGCCGCACCAGGAGGCCCAGAAGTTGACCACGATCGGGCGGCCCTTGTAGATGGCGAGCGATTGCGGTTTGCCCTCCGGGTTCGTGACCGCCGCCGACCAGAGCTGGCCGACCGCATTCTGACCCGCGCTCACCGAGGCCGCGTCGGCCACGCCCGCGCTGCCGCTGTTCGCCCACTGCCCTGCCAGTATGCCGCCGCCTGCGGCGATCGCCGCCACTGCCACACCAGCCAGAATCCGCTTCGTGTTCATTTCTGCCGCTTTCAAGAGGTGGAGGAAGTGGCGCCGCTCTCGTCGATCAGCGCCTGAAGGGCCTGCGCGTTGGCGCGTGGCAGCCGCCCGCGCGCGTCGGCGCGTACGGCGCCGCGCAGATCGTCGGTATTGTAGAGGGCAATATGAATGCCCACCGGCTCCTCGGCGCGCGACGGACGCCACAGGAAGCTGAGCGTCTCCACGAAGCCGCGCGCCGCGAAATGGCGCGTTTCCGAGACGTCGTACTGCACGTTCGCATTCAGGAGCCAGATCGCGACATCCTTCGCGTTATCGCAAAAAATCTGCAGATGAATATCGGAGTGCTCGCCCGCCGTGCCGTTGAGCACCGCGCCGGTCAGGAACGGATTGAACTCGCCAAGCCGTTGCATCCAGTCGAGCGCGATTTCCCGCAGGCGGCGCAACACCGCCGGCTGGCTGTCTCCTTGAAAGAGGGCCTGATACTCCCGGATCTCTTCCTCGATCTGATCGTTATCGGGCAGCCAGCTGCCTTCGATACGCGTTTCCCCCGCGACCTGCCGGGCTGCCTTGCGTTTGGCGGTGGCGTAGTCGAGGCCGTCCTCGGCGATCATCCTTGCTGCTGCAATGGCGATTTCCTCGCGCACGCGCTGGGGATCGAAATGTGATCTGCGAACCATTTATTAATGATACTAGAGATCGCCCTGGGTTCCCGTCGGCGCCCCTGAACGCAAGTTGCCGCGGGCGCCCGCAGCGGCAGGGCGGCTGGCTTCGTCTCTGGCTTTGCGCGTGGCCGCAGTTCCCCCAATCTATCGCCGCGTTGAGGTCGCTTTGAGTGCGCGCTGAGCCCGCGTCGAACCAATACGGCTCGGGGCCTCGGGTACAATACCGGTCTTTGCTCCGGCGGCGCAGGACTACCGCCGTTTCGGCTTCTCCATCCCGGTAGCCCGCTCAATCCATTAACCCGTTCACGACGCCCGCGCGGCGCGACAGGCTTATGCACATCCATATCCTCGGCATCTGCGGCACGTTCATGGGCGGACTCGCCGTGCTCGCGCGCAGCGCGGGCCACACGGTGACCGGCTGCGACGCAGGCGTGTATCCGCCGATGAGCACCCAACTCGAAGCGCAGGGCATCCGCCTCATCGAGGGTTACGACGCGAGCCAGACCGAACTGAACCCCGATCTCTACGTGATCGGCAACGTGGTCACGCGCGGTAACCCGCTGATGGAGGAAATCCTCAATCGCGGCTTGCCATACACCTCCGGTCCCCAGTGGCTCGGCGAGCACGTGCTGCGCGACAAGTGGGTGCTGGCTGTTGCGGGCACGCACGGCAAGACCACCACCAGCTCGATGCTCACGTGGCTGCTGGAAGACGCCGGCCTGAATCCCGGTTTCCTGATCGGTGGCGTGCCGCTGAACTTTGGCGTCTCCGCGCGGCTCACCGATTCGAGCTTCTTCGTGATCGAAGC
>DATKOE010000137.1:0-6442 GCA_035524815.1 Rhizomicrobium sp. | reverse complement strand
GACCCCGCCTTCAATGCGTTTCGGTTGTCGGAGGGAAGTGGAAGGCCGCTGGGAAACGCGGATTTCATCGCAGGTTTGGAGCGGTTGCTGGGCCGGCCGATCGCGCGGCGCGCACCAGGGCGAAAAGCCGGGGCCGTCGTGGCGTGCCAGCTCGACATGTCGATGTAGTGGCGAGGGGATCATGTATCCTGTCGCCGGATTCTCGAATTGCGCGAAACCGCGCCCGGTTGTCAAGCACGGTTCAACGGTCAGTCGCGTCCGCGCCCGGTCAGGTAATAGATCGCATAAGTGCCGAGCCAGTGGCCGCCCTCGTAGTGCTCGCCGGTGACGAACGGTAGCGTCGCGTCCGCATGGGCCTTGGCGGCGGCGAGCAGCGCGGCGCGGCGCGCGTCGGTTTTCGGCAGCGCGCGGGCGATCCGCTCCAGCATCCAGGCGCGCGAGAGATTGAGGCCGTCGAGATGCGCCAGCCGGGGATCGGAACGGTCGGTCACCACGCCGATCTTGAGCCACTGGGCGCTGCCGTTGCCCGGAATCTGCGGCAGGAAGCGTGCGAGCCAGCCGGAAAACTCTTTCTGCCCCATGACGCGGGCCATCAGCGCCGCTTCGCCGAGGCAGGGGCTGAGGAAATCCTCGCCGCTGGGCTCGTAGGCGAGCGGGCAGTTCACATCCTTGCCGTAGTAGAAGCGTGCGCGCGACGCGATGAGATTCTCGAAATCCTTGTCGCCCGCGGCGCGCGCGTAATCGATGGCGAGCGACAGGCCGAACGCAGTCTGCGTGTGCTCGCCGTTGCGGATGGGATAGTAGAGCTTGGGCAGCCAGGATTTCAGGCGATCGGCCGCGAGCCTGGCCAGCGGCGCGAAATTCGCCGCCCACTTCTTGCCCTGCGGATCGGTGAACCTGCTCAGTTCCTCGCCCAGCGCCAGCGCCCAGGCGAGACCATAGGGCCGCTCGTAGGACGCCTGGTTGGGCGTCGACAGCGAGCGCACTTCGCCCAGGATGTTCTTCTTCGTCAGGCTCCGGTCGAGCGCGGCGCGCACTTGCGGCGCATAGGGCGCATCGGGATAGAGGCGCAACAGGCGGGCCAGCAACCAATGGCCGTGGACGGACGAATGCCAATCGAAGCAGCCGTAGAAGGCGGGCGTGCGCACGCGCGGCGGCACGACCTCGGCGTCGCCGTTGTAAACCAGCCCCACCTTGTTGGGATATTCGTTGTGCACGCATTTGAGCGCCAGCGCGGCGAACCGCTCGGTGCCGCGATAATCCTGCGCCGGTGCGGAAACGGTCATGACGGCACCCAGAACCAGACAAGACAGAATGGCGGACCGGTTCATCGCTTGGCTCCCCCTTCGTTCCGCTCCCCTCGCCGCCCCCTTGGTCCACCTACGCTGCTTCGCAGCTTCGGGGGACACTTCCCCCGCGAAGCGGGGACAGAAAAGACCGCGGTCACTTCTTCATCTTGTCCATCTTGCGGCGGCGCATGGCGAGCGTGCGCAGGCGCAGCGCCTGGAGCTTGATGAAGCCCGCGGCGTCCTTCTGGTCGTAGGCGCCCTGGTCGTCCTCGAAGGTGACGAGGTCCTGCGAATAGAGCGAGTACGGCGAGGAACGCCCGATGACGATGACGTTGCCCTTGTAGAGCTTGAGCCGCACGAAGCCGGTGACGAATTCCTGGCTCTTGTCGATCGCCGCCTGAAGCATCTCGCGCTCGGGCGCGAACCAGAAGCCGAAATAGACGAGCTCGGCGTAGCGCGGCATCAATTCGTCCTTCAGGTGCATGGCGCCGCGATCCATGGTGAGCGACTCCATCGCGCGGTGCGCCGCGTAAAGGATGGTGCCGCCGGGCGTCTCGTACACGCCGCGCGACTTCATGCCGACGAAGCGGTTCTCGACCAGATCGACGCGCCCGATGCCGTTTTCGCGGCCGAAGCGGTTGAGCAGCGTCAGCAACTCGGCTGGAGTGTGCCTGCGGCCGTCGACGGAGACCGCATCGCCCTTCTCGAAGCCGATCTCGACGATCGTGGGCTTGTCGGGTGCATCCTCGGGCGCGACGGTGCGTTGATAGACGTCGACATGCGGCTCGATCGCCGGGTCCTCCAGGATCTTGCCCTCGGACGAGGAGTGCAGGAGGTTGGCATCGACCGAGAACGGCGCCTCGCCGCGCTTGTCCTTGGCAATCGGAATCTGGTGCTTTTCCGCGAACTCGATGAGCTTGGTGCGGCTGGTCAATTCCCATTCCCGCCAGGGCGCGATCACCTTGATGTCGGGATTGAGGGCGTAATAGGTGAGTTCGAAGCGGACCTGGTCGTTGCCCTTGCCGGTGGCGCCGTGGCAGACGGCGTCCGCGCCCACTTGTTTCGCGATCTCGATCTGGCGCTTGGCGATCAGCGGGCGCGCGATGGACGTGCCCAGAAGGTAGACGCCTTCGTAGAGCGCATTGGCGCGGAACATCGGATAGACGTAATCGCGGACGAATTCCTCACGCAGGTCTTCGACGAAGATGTTCTGCGGCATAATGCCCAGCATCTCCGCCTTGGCGCGCGCGGGCTCTAGCTCGGCGCCCTGCCCGAGATCGGCGGTGAAGGTCACGACCTCCGCTCCGTAGGCGGTCTGAAGCCATTTCAGAATGACCGACGTATCCAGGCCGCCCGAATAGGCGAGCACGACTTTCTTCACGGATTTCTGGGCCACGAGCATTATCCTTAAGAAAGGAACGCGAATATACGGCGCGCGGCTGAAATTGCCAGCGTCACCCGGCTGCTCCGCGTGGCCGCAGTGCGCCGGCGGCGCAACCGATGATATAGTCCGTATGCCGCTTGGGGGCAGGCCAATGAATCGCACTCGCTTCATCGCCACGACCGGCGCAGTTCTGGCCGCAGCCGTCCCCTGCGCGGGCGCGGGCGATTCCGCCGCGCCGCCGGCGGCGCAGCAAAGCCAAGCACGCTGCGAGGCGGGCGACGGCAGCATCCAGTACCGCGCCTACCTGCCCGATCATCGCCGCTTCCTGTTCGTTTCGGTGAAGGTGCTGAAAGGCGCGCATCCTTCGGTGTTCGTGATCGTCGACAAGGATTTCGACCAGAACCACGTCGATCTCTCCAACAAGGGCGATCCGCTGGTGGCGTGGTGGCTCGACCGGACCAAGCCGATGAGCTTCTCCTCGGATCAGATCAAGATCGGCTGGCAGGACCGCAGCGGCTGGAGATACATCACCAGCCTGGTGGGCTCGGACAGCGAGGCGGCGATGACGCAGCCGATCCGCGGCCTGGTCAAGACCGGCGACCACTATGAAGGCATCGGCTCGCCCGACAACAACACCTATGCCTTCCAGTCGCGCATCGAGCTTTCCGATTTCGGCGGCGACGAATTCAGCGTGTTCGTTCCGGCCGTCACGTTCGACGGCGTCCGCGTGGCCGCGCCCGAGATGCATTTCACCGACACCGACGAAGCGCCCGACGTGAGGTGCTGACCGCAGGGTTCCGGCCGGAACGCGGGAATGCATCCCGGCCGGGCGGGAACGCGCGCGCCGCGCACGCATTTCCTATGCGCAGGACGGTATGCCCCCTCCAGCCGTCTTGACGCTCCGCTCCGGCCGGCCCAGCCCCAGACCCCAACGGCCGGAGCGGGGCCGGTTTCCCTCGGTTATCCGTCAGCGGCGCTTACAGTCTGAGACCGGCGTCAGGCACAGGCGGCGATAATGCCTTGATTTCGCCCATTCGGCCGAAGAGGCATGGAGTTTGCTCGGTTCCCGGACGGAGCAAACAGGAGAAGTTCCATGCGAGCACTGATCGCAACCGTGGCAGGCTGCATCGTCGCGCTGGCGGCCGTCACTCCGGCGCAAGCCGGCTTGCTGAAGTTCGCAACGTTGCTGAGCCCGGACATGGGCCAGATATCGAGCGGCAGCGGCACCGCCAACGTCACGTTCGACACCTCGGCCAACACCATGGAGGTGATAGTGGCGTTCTCGGGCCTGTCGTCCGAGGACACCGCGGCGCACATCCACTGCTGCACGGCCGCGCCGGGAACGGTGGGCGTCGCCACGACCCTGCCGAGCTTCCCGGGCTTCCCGCTGGGCGTGACCTCGGGCACCTACGACATGACGTTCGATATGACGGACGCGGCGAGCTACAATGCCTCCTTCATTACAGCCAGCGGCGGCACCACGGCGGACGCCGAAGCCGCGCTGCTCGCCGGCCTCGAAGGCGGCATGGCCTATCTCAACATCCATACCGTGAATTATCCCGGCGGCGAAATCCGCGGCTTCCTGCACGAGCTCGTTTGCGATCCCGCCAACGGCGCCGGGTGCGGACCGGTGCCGGAACCGGCGAGCCTGAGCCTGCTCGGCATGGGATTGCTGGGCGCGTTCGCGGCGAGAAGGCGCAAATCCTGAGAGCTTGACCGCGCAAGGTTTGCGGCTTGTGTTGGAGCTATTGACAACACGCCAGACGTGTTGTATTTTGCACCAACATGAAAGCCGAGCTGCTGCTCGACGAGCGCCACATCCTCGGCGAGGATTGTTTCGTCGAGATCGTGGTCTGGCGCCTGCCGCGCGCGGCGCGGGGATCGGCGCATCGCTACAAGTACCGGCTGGCGCTTGTCGAAGACGGCGAATGCACGCTGCGCTACGACAACGAGCCGGGTAAAGGCGATCACCGCCACGCCGGCGGGCGGGAATTCGCTTATGAATTCGTCAGCCTGGACGGGCTGATCGAGGATTTCCGCGCCGAGGTTCGGGCAAGGAGACAAAAATGAGAATCGTCACCATAGGCGTCGACGACATGGATGCCGTATTCGCCCGCGCGCACACAGCGGCGAAGGGCAAGCCGCAGGGCGCGCGCATCAGCTTCGCCTCGCCCGAATTGCTGTTCCGGCTGCTGACCACGAAGCGGTGGGAGATCGTGCGCGCGATGACGGGAGCCGGCCCGCTCTCGATCCGCGAAACCGCGCGGCGCGTGGGGCGCGACGTGAAAGCCGTGCACGGCGACGTTCAGGCGCTGCTGAAGGCCGGCGTGCTGCGCAAGACGGACGATGGTCGCATCGTCTTTCCCTTCGACGCCATCCGCGTGGACGTGCTGCTCAAAGCGGCGTGAGTTGCGTTAGCTCAAACTAGCTTCGACAAAAGGTATCGGAGCAGAAACGCGTAACCGCAAATGACAGCGGCCAGTTTTAGCCAGAAGAAGACGTCAATCGGCCAAAGGACCCAAGCCGGGTAATCCCCGTCTTGCGCTGATTTAGCCAGCTTTTCGCGTTTGTTTCCGATCGTCCTGTAGACAGCAATTCCTGCGATGAATTGAAAAAGATCGAAAGCCAAGGAGCATACAAAAAGGAGCGCAATTTGAAGCAGCGGCATATCAAGGTGAATTGATCCGTGCTCTTCAACTTTGAACAACCAGATGATCGCGATGCCGGCAAAATCGAGCTGACGCGCTAGATCGCTAGCGGCCTTCGTGTATGCCTCTTCTTCCTTCCAGATATCGCTAAGCTTCATCCCTACTTCTTCTTTGGCCCGTGTCTCCCCGTTCGCCGCGGTGCTCGTTTTGCTACCTTCTTGGCTTTCTTCTTTGCGACCCTCTTGGCTTTCTTCTTTGCTACCTTGGCCATTGTTGCTCCCTTCGGCGCGAATCTACTGGATAGTACCACCTAGGCGTGAATATGCACCCGGAATTTGGCGACGAGTGGAGAGCAGACAGATCACTCCGGCATCCGCGCCAATTCGGCCGAGCGCATCGCGGCCAACCGTTCGCTTGCGCGCTGCTTGATGCTTTCGCTCTTCAACTGGCCGCAGGCGGCCATGATGTCCCGCCCGCGCGGCGTGCGCACCGGCGAGGCGTAGCCGGCGCGGTTGACGATCTCGGCGAACTTCTCGATCTGCTCCCAGTCGCTGCATTCGTAAGGCGCACCGGGCCAGGGGTTGAACGGAATCAGGTTGATCTTGGCGGGAATGCCCGCCAGCAGCTTCACCAGCGCGCGCGCGTCGGCCAGGCTGTCGTTGACGCCCTTCAGCATCACATATTCGAAGGTGATGCGCCGCGCGTTGGAGGCGCCGGGATAGGCGCGGCAGGCCGCCAGCAATTCCGCCAGCGGATATTTCTTGTTGAGCGGCACCAGTCGATCGCGGATGTCGTCGCGCACCGCGTGCAGCGAGATCGCCAGCGCGGAACCGATCTCGGCGCCAGCACGCGGGATCATCGGCACGACGCCGGAGGTCGAAAGCGTGACGCGGCGCTTGGAGAAGGCGAGCGCGTCGCCGTCGGCCACGATGGAAAGCGCCTGTTTCACGTTGTCGAAATTGTAGAGCGGCTCGCCCATTCCCATCATCACCACGTTGGTGATGCGGCGGTTCTCGCCCGCATTTTTTCTGGTCGCGCCGCCGGACGGAAAACCGGTTCCCACTTTTCCTGGCGGCGCTCCTGAAGGCCAATCCCCGAGAGCATCGCGGGCGATCATCACC
>DATKOE010000136.1:0-6472 GCA_035524815.1 Rhizomicrobium sp. | reverse complement strand
AACGCGTCTGCAAGGCGTGTAACCGCCTTCAACGGGGTTTGAAGGGTTTGAGCGCAACCCTCCCCCGACCGCATGACCGTGCAGTGAACCGTTCGAACGCATCCGCAAGGCGCGTAACCACCTTCAACGGGCTTGAAGGCTTCGATCACAAGACTCCCGCTCACCGTCGGCTAGTGAACCGTTCGAACGCGTCTGCAACGCCCGTAACCGCCTTCAACGGGGTCTGAAGGGTCTCAACTCATCCTTCTTCTGACCGTGCAGTGAACCGTTCGAACGCGTCTGCAAGGCGTGTAACCGCCTTCAACGGGGTTTGTGCCTTCTCAATCCCAGACCCCGACAACCGAACAACCGGCAAGGTCGAGGTCAACCGCGACGAACGGTAGAAGGGGGGTGAAAGGGGTCTTCAAACCCTCTGGCCGACGGGTGTGCGCGAGATCGTCCGTGTGCAGATAGGGCTTGACGCCTCTTGCATTTGTGGCACCCTAAAACCCTTCGGTGATCGGTTCTCTTCTCAAGTTGTTTTTGTAAGGAGAGAACCGCCTTGAATATCCGAACAGCACCACAGCGCGCATCGAAGGCTCCGCCCGCCGCATCAAACGGCAGCGTCCGAAGAATCATCTTCCCGGCATCGTCGGTTGTTTTTGCTCGCCGCCAGGCAGAACCTCCGCGCGGCGGCCTTGTGGGCCGCCCGCCGCACGACACGCCAGCCGCCGCGCTCGCTGGCTGCGGTCTGCATCGGCAGCGACGGCCACGACAGCAAATCAGGACAGACTCCGACGATTGCGACGGAAGGCTGGTCGCATGAGCGCGCTGGAGAATCGTTCGCCCCGCCGTCTCGTTCCTGCAAACGACAATGGAAAGCGACGCAATCCGTTGCGAGTCGCGCTGCTGTTTCCGCAACACCTGCCCGTGCAGACGATTGAGGTTGAAGTCATCGCCCAACTGCTGGACTCTATTGTCTGCGCCAACGACAACGAGGCCGGAGCGTCATGAGCAAGCGGGTTGCCGTCTATGCGCGCGTGTCCACCACGCGCCAAGCCGAGAACGATATCTCGATACCGGACCAGTTGGCGCAGGCGCGGCGGTTCTGCCAAGAGCGCGGCTGGCATGTCATGCGCGAGTATGTCGATGCCGGAGCCAGCGCCCGCGACGACAAGCGCCCCGAGTTCCAGCGCATGATGGATGCGGCCTGCATCGATCCCTCTCCTTACGATGTCGTGCTGTTCCACAGTCAGTCGCGCTTCTTCCGCGACGTGGCCGGATACACCTTCTGGAAACGCAAGCTCTTGAAGCATGGAGTCTCTCTCCTCTCCATGACCCAGGGCTTTGGCGAGGGTCCCTCCGCCGATTTTGCCGAGACCGTGCTTGCGGCGGCCGACGAGTACACCAGCGCCGAGACCGCCAAGCATGTCACCCGGACCATGCTGGAGAATGCCAAGCAGGGGTTCTGGAATGGGTCGCTGCCGCCCTTCGGCTATCGCGCCATTGCCGTCGAGAGACGCGGTCAAAGGATCAAGAAGCGCCTGGAGGTCGATCCCAGGGCTGCCGAGGTCGTCCGGACCGTGTTCCGCCTGTTCCGGGATGGGGATGGCAGGAAGGGGCCGATGGGCGTCAAGGAGATTACCTCCTGGCTCAACGGTCATGGGTTCAAGAACGGCAGAGGCAAGGCCTTCTACATCAGCGAAGTCCACGCCATTCTGACCCGGGACGCCTACACCGGCACGTTCCACTACAACCGCACGAACAGCCGCACTGGCAAGGAACGGCCCAAATCCGAATGGGTCGCGGTGCAGGTTCCCGTCATCATCGATGCGAAGGAGTTCGCCAACGTTCAGCGGCGCTTGGTCCAGCGCCGTCCGGCCATGACGGCTCCGCGCGTCAGCAACAGCGACGTGCTTCTGACCGGGATTGCCCGCTGCGAGACCTGCGGCGCTCCGCTTGTTCTGCGCACCGGCAAGAGCGGGCGTTACCGCTATTACGCCTGTGCGAGCCATCGCCTGAAAGGCGGAAACACCTGCAAGGCCCCTATCTCCGTTCCCGAAGGCGAGTTGAACGGGCTTGTCCTTGGCGCGCTTGCCGGGCACCTGCTCGTCCCCGAGCGGCTGACTCTCCTGCTTCGCGAAGTGCAGAAGCAGCGCCGCGCTCTTGCCAGCGGTGACGCGCAGCAACGCCGTGCGCTGTCCCGGCAGGTGAAAGAAACCGAGCGTCAAATCAAGAACCTCTACGCCGCCCTGGCGGACGGCACCGTGTCCGACACGGCCCTGTTCCGGGAAACGCTTCAAGCCTCCGAAGCCAAGCGGGAAGAGGCTGTCCAGTTGCTCAGCTCGCTCGCTGCCAGCAATCCTCCGCTTCGTCGGACGCTGTCCAAGGCCCAAGCCGCTGGCTTGGCCTCCAAGCTGAGGCACGCGCTCCTGGACGCTCCAGCGCCCCTGCAGCGCCGTTACGTGCGCGGATTGGTGTCAAACATCGTGGTCAATCACGATCAAGCAGTCGTCTCCGGCCCGAAAGAAGCCCTCGCCGCCGCGCTATCGACCGGCACCGTCAATCCAGGAGTTCTCACTTTTGTACGGGACTGGCGCTCCCAACCGGACTCGAACCGGTGTTTCAGCCTTGAGAGGGCCGCGTCCTAGACC
Organism: Rhizomicrobium sp.; assembly: GCA_035524815.1. GTDB lineage: Bacteria > Pseudomonadota > Alphaproteobacteria > Micropepsales > Micropepsaceae > Rhizomicrobium. The sequence goes on along the minus strand of DATKOE010000136.1, from coordinate 3,839 downwards.
GCTAGACGATGGGAGCAGGCGGCAGGGGCGTGCTTATACGGGGGGCGGCGGAACACTGCAAGCGGCGGGGCGGCGGCGCGTCACCGGGCGAGCACATGAGGCGCGAAAGCACACCCGTCGAAGGCCTTGAGCGATACTTCGCCGCCCGCAACCGCTGCGATGATCCAGACGAAATCCTCCTCGCCCGTCGCCGCGGCGCGGTCGCGTTCGGAGGGTTCGGCGCGGCCGTTGGGATGGGAGTGGTAGCAGCCGACGATGCGGCGCGGGGTTCCGCGCAACGCGCAACGCAGGCGGATATGCGCGCCGGGATCGATCTCGAAGCCTGCGGCCGGATCGGCGGCGAGGTTGGCGGTGGGGTGGACGGCGACGGCCCGCACCGCCTCGCCCGTGCGCTCGCCCACGATGAGGCCGCAGCATTCGTCCGGCAACGCCGCCCGAGCCTCGGCGACGATGCGGGCGCGCAGCGAAGCGGGAAGTTCGAGAGTCAGCAACCGCCCGCCCCCTCCGGATGTCTCGCACTTTGTGCTCGCCATCCACCTCCGCCGCAAACGGGGGAGGATAGCGCGCGCGCCGCCGGCGGGCTCACTGCTTCGGCGCTTCGCCGTGGATGACCGCCACGATTCGCCCGTCGTTGGTATCGATCACCCAGATCTCGTCGGAGGTGTCGGAGCGGACGTGCAGGATAAGCCGTCCCGGCTGGGTGTCGCTCGACAGGATGTGATAGCCGGGCTGCAGGCTCATCGAAACCGCGCCCTTGGTGGGCGACGGCTTCGCCGGCGCGGGAGCCGCCGCGGGCCTCTCCCAGCCCTTGGCCAGCCCGATGATGAGAATTGCGATCGCCAGGAGTATGAGTATACCGAAGAAGGCGACCGCGCCGAGCGCCATGCGGCGCGCCGGCGTCCAGGGGCCCGCGAAAATGGAGACGGGCTGTTGCTCGACCGGTGATCCCGTGGGTTCCGACACGACGTCCTCCGTGCTTTCCGCAACCGTCTCGACGGAATTCGAAGGCGCGCGCCTGGACCGCTTCCTGGCCACCGTATGTTCGGACATGAGCCGTTCCCGTATTCAACAGCTGATCGATGAAGGCCGCGTCTGCCGCGGCGGCGAGAAAATAGGGGACCCAAACCACAGGGTCAAACCGGGCGAGCATTACATCGTGGAAGTGCCCGCGCCCGCCCCCGCCGAGCCCGCGGGCGAGGACATTCCGCTCGCCGTCGTCTACGAGGACGCCGACCTGATCGTGGTCGACAAACCCGCCGGGCTGGTGGTGCATCCCGCCGCCGGCAACCCCGACGGCACGTTGGTGAACGCGCTCATCGCCCACTGCGGCGACACGCTTTCGGGCGTCGGCGGCGTGGCGCGGCCGGGCATCGTCCACCGCCTCGACAAGGACACGAGCGGGCTGCTCGTCGCCGCCAAGAACGAGCGCGCCATGCACTCGCTCGCCAGGCAGTTCGCCAACCACACCATCGAACGCGCCTATCACGCGGTCGTCTGGGGCAGCCCAAGGCTCGGCGAAGGCAGGATCGAGACGCAAATCGGGCGCAATCCCTTCGACCGCAAGCGCATGGGCGTGATGCGCGCCGGCGGCAAGGAAGCGCGCACGCGCTACCGCGTGATCGAGCGGTTTGGCGACGAGACGCGCCCCCTCGCCTCGCTGATCGAATGCCGGCTGGAGACCGGACGCACGCACCAGATCCGCGTGCACCTGACGCATCTGGGCCATCCCTTGATCGGCGACCCGTCCTATGGCCGCGCCCGCCAGCCGCCGCGCGCGAAATCGCCCGAGGAAGCGGAGGCCTATGAAGCGGTGATGAACTTCCCGCGCCAGGCGCTGCACGCCTGGCTGCTCGGTTTTCAGCATCCCAGCCTGCACAAGACGCTGCGGTTCGAATCGCAATGGCCCGGGGATTTCGCCGGCTTGATCGGGGCTTTGCGGGGCCTTCGCGAGGGCGCGGCCGGCTGAAGGGCGGCGCCAGGTCGGGCCAAAACGCGGCAAAACCGGGGACTTGAAAAAGCCCGGATCGCTCCTATTTGCGGCTGGGACTTGGTTGGTTGACGGGCGTTTACTTTGATTTTGTCCGTCGCGGGGGTAGTAAGTCTCTGTCTGGCCCGGCGGATTTGGCCGCGGGCGAGGGTCGCGATGCCTTCGGGGTCGCGAGAAAAGGATCGGGGTTCATGTCCAGTCGCGCACTACCCGCCCTTCAAGGCGAAGGCGGTCTTTCCCGCTATCTTGCCGAAATCCGGAAGTTCCCGCTTCTGTCGCCGGAAGAAGAGTACATGCTCGCCAAACGGTGGAAGGAGCATGAAGACCCCGAAGCCGCCAGAAAGCTGATCACCTCGCATCTGCGCCTGGTCGCCAAGATCGCGATGGGCTACCGCGGCTACGGCCTGCCGACCAGCGAGATCGTCGCCGAGGGCAATGTCGGCCTGATGCAGGCGGTCAAGCGCTTCGATCCCGAGCGCGGTTTCCGGCTCGCCACCTATGCCATGTGGTGGATCCGCGCCTCGATCCAGGAGTTCATCCTGCGCTCGTGGAGCCTCGTCAAGATCGGCACGACCAGCGGCCAGAAGAAGCTGTTCTTCAACCTGCGCAAGGCCAAGAACAAGATCAGGGCCGTCGAGGAAGGCGATCTCACGCCCGAACACACGGCCGTGCTTGCCGACCAGCTCGGCGTTTCCGAGAGCGAAGTCGTCTCCATGAACCGGCGCCTGTCGGCGCCCGATGCCTCGCTCAACGCGCCGCTGAAATCGGATTCCGAAAGCGAGTGGCAGGACTGGCTGCCCGACGAAAGCCTGGACCAGGAAACCCGCATGGCGGAGAACCAGGAGATCAACGAGCGCCGTGATCTGTTGAACACCGCGCTGGAGGAACTGCCCGAGCGCGAGCGCGAGATCATCCGCGCCCGGAGGCTTCAGGACGAGCCCGCGACGCTGGAGGAGCTTTCGCACCGCTTCGGGATCAGCCGCGAGCGCGTGCGGCAGATCGAGGTGCGCGCCTTCGACCGCCTGCAACGCTCGATGAAAAGCGCGCTGCACGACAAGCGCGCGGCGATGTACGACATCCGCATGGCCGACCAGGCGGCGCAGTCGGCCGAGGAACCGCCTCCGCCGGCGGCGGAGTAGAAGACTGTCAGGCGCCGGCGGCTGCGAGTCTCTGGCGCAGGCTGACCGGCTTGCCGTTCCTGGTTTCGACCACGTCGCGGATCAGCCAGCCGCCGTTCACCCATTGCAGGTCGAGAACCCACATGCCGGGCTTGCCCACCTTCTTCACGGTGGCGCGATAGTCGCTGTCGGTCGCACCCTGGCTTCCCGAGAACATCATGTAATTGTCGCCGCCCTTCTGGCACTGGCAGATCGGGTCGTAGTCGATCAGCTTCTTGGCGCGCGCCGCCTTGAGCAGCTTGTCGAAATCCTCGGTGCAGAATTCCTTGCACGGATCATAGTTCCTGGCCCATTGATCCATCGTCTTGTAGCTGCCGAACATGGTGGCGACGAAAACGGCCGGCGGTTCCGCAGCGGCGGGCGGAACCAAGAGCATGCCGCCCAGAAGCGCCGCAACGACGAAGCGTGTTGTCATGATGCAAGCCCCATTTGACGCGTCTGCAATACTCGCGCCGGGACGGCCGCCTGTCACCGCGGTGAATGCTCGCGTCCGGCAGCGGGCGGCGGTATCCTGGCGAAAGCCGGGAGCAGCGTCATGAAACGGTACAAAAAGCAGGACTATCCGCTCGAACACATCCGCCGTCACCTGGAACCGGGGCCGATCGTGCTCGTCTCGTCCGCCTGGAGGGGCGAGTCCAACATCATGACCATGGGCTGGCACATGATGATGGAAT
>DATKOE010000135.1:0-9785 GCA_035524815.1 Rhizomicrobium sp. | reverse complement strand
AGCTTGGCCAGCCGCTTGTCGGAGAAGCCCATCGCCTTCAGGCGGCGCATCCCCGTTTCGTCCTCGGGCAGGCCGCCCGCGCGCAGGTCGGCCTCGGCGTCGAGAATGGCCTTCACTTCGCCCAGGAACCACATGTCGTACTTGGTGATGGCCTGGATGTCTTCCAGCGGGAAGCCCTGGCGCATGGCCTGGGCGACGAGGCGCAGCCGGTCAGGCGTGGTCCTCGCCAGCTCGGCTTCGACGTCGGCTTTCTCTTCCGGCAAGGCGATTTCGTCGAGGCCGGTGAGCCCCGTTTCGAGCGAGCGCAGCGCCTTTTGCAGCGACTCCCCAAAGGTGCGCCCGATGGCCATGGCTTCGCCCACAGACTTCATGGCGGTGGTGAGCACCGCCTCGGCGCCGGGGAATTTCTCGAAGGCGAAGCGCGGGACCTTGGTCACCACGTAGTCGATGGTCGGCTCGAACGCGGCGGGTGTGACGCGCGTGATGTCGTTCTGCAATTCGTCCAGCGTGTAGCCGACCGCCAGCTTGGCCGCGATCTTGGCGATGGGAAAGCCGGTCGCCTTCGACGCCAACGCCGAGGATCGCGACACACGGGGGTTCATCTCGATCAGCACCATGCGCCCGTCGTCGGGGTTGATGGCAAACTGTACGTTCGATCCGCCGGTCTCCACCCCGATCTCGCGCAGCACGGCGATGGAGGCCGAGCGCATGCGCTGGAATTCCTTGTCGGTCAGCGTCAGCGCCGGTGCGATGGTGATGGAATCGCCGGTGTGCACGCCCATCGGGTCGACGTTCTCGATCGAGCAGATGATGATGGCGTTGTCGGCCTTGTCGCGCACCACCTCCATCTCGAACTCTTTCCAGCCGAGCACGGATTCCTCGATCAGGACCTCGTTGACGGGGCTGGCGTCGAGGCCCGCTTCCACGATCTCGAAGAACTCTTCGCGGTTGTAGGCGATGCCGCCGCCGGTGCCCCCCAGCGTGAAGCTGGGCCGGATCACCGCCGGCAGACCGACGTGGTCCAGCGCTTCGAGCGCGTGGGTGAACGCTTCGGGCGACAGCTCCATCACCGGATTGTTCTGGTCGTCGTAGAGGAAGTTGCCTTCCGAATCCTTCTTGTGGCGCAGATAGCCCTTCAGCGTGACGCCGCGCGGCACATCGAGGCCGATCTTCAGCATCGCCTGGCGGAACAGCTCGCGGTCCTCGGCCTTGTCGATGGCTTCCGCGGATGCGCCGATCAGCTCGACATCGTATTTCTCCAGCACGCCGCGCTTGCGCAAACTGAGCGCGGTGTTGAGCGCGGTCTGGCCGCCCATGGTGGGCAGCAGCGCGAAGACCTTGCCCTCGGGCACGTTGGGCCGCTCGCGCTTGATGATCTTCTCGACGAAATCGGTGGTGATGGGCTCGATGTAGGTGGCGTCCGCAAGACCGGGGTCGGTCATGATCGTGGCCGGGTTCGAATTGACCAGCACCACGCGGTAGCCTTCGGCCCGGAGCGCCTTGCACGCCTGGGCGCCGGAATAGTCGAACTCGCAGGCCTGGCCGATGACGATGGGCCCCGCGCCGATGATCAGGACCGTGTGGATGTCTTCACGCTTCGGCATCGGGCTCTCGCACGCATACGGGCGCACGCACGGGGCGCGCCCGGGGTCCGGCTGAATTGCAGGCTAAGCGGATCGTCTATCGCCTCCCGGCCGGTGGCGCAACCCTTTGAGAACCTCGAAATCCGGGGTGTCGCACCGGCCTGCGACATCCGGGCCCCGATTGCTGTTGGTAATTCCGCTTCGGGGTGCTTACATCGGGGTTGTCCGAGGGCGAAATCGCCCGGACCCACATCGGAAAAATCGAATCTGCCTGCCGGCTCGCGCATCCGCGCGGACTGCCGGGCTGTTTTGGGGTAAAGGAGGACCATGAACACGATCGCAGATCTGGCGCGCGCCTATCACTTCGCCGCGGTGCGCCACACGGGCCAGAAGCGCAAGGGCAAGGCGGGCGAGCCCTACATCAACCACTTGACCGAGGTGGCCGAACTTGTCGCCGCCGCCACGGGAGGGGAGGACATCGACCTCATCGTCGCCGCCGTTCTCCACGACACAGTCGAGGATACCGGAACCACCCGCGCCGATCTGGAAAAGGAATTCGGAGATCGCGTGGCCGGGCTGGTGATGGAGGTGACCGACGACAAGTCGCTGGCCAAGCCGGAACGCAAGCGGCTGCAGATCGAGCACGCGCCGCATCTCTCCCCGGGCGCCAAGGTGATCAAGCTGGCGGACAAGACCGCCAATCTCCACTCGCTGCGCAAGAGCCCACCGACCGCTTGGCCGCCGGCGCAGGTTCAAGACTATATTGCGTGGTCAAAGGCCGTCGTCGCGGGCATCCGCGGCACGAACGCCTTTCTTGAGCGGAAGTTCGACGAAGCGGTGGGGAAGTTCGGGTGAAGCACCTGACCCCTCCGGTCGTCATGGCCGGGCTTGCCCCGGCCATCCATGCCGTTGTCAGAATGAACGGCGAAAGGACCCATTAGAACAGGTCGTAATACAAATCGCGCCACTCTGCGTTGACCTTCTCGATCAGCTCGACTTTCCACTTTCGCGGCCAACGCTTCAGGCTGGTTTCGCGTTGAATGGCGTCGGTGATGAGGTCCCATTCCTCGAACCAAACCAGCATCGTGACGTTGTATTTCTTCACGAAGGCGGAGCCGTTCCCTTCTTTGTGCTGCGTAACTCGCTCGATCAGATCGCTCGTCACGCCGATGTACAGCGTGCCGTGCCGCTTGCTGGCCATGAAGTAAACGAATCCCCGCACTCCGGGAGTTTCGAAGAATGGATGGCCGGGTCAAGCCCGGCCATGACGGTGATCTTTGGATTCAATACAAACCGTCATGGCCGCCCTTGAGGCGGCCATCCATCTCTACGCCCGGGCAGGTCTCGCCAATGGACGGCCGGGTCAAGCCCGGCCATGACGGTATTGGGGAGCCGGGCGGTGGTTGAGACTCACACCCACGCGAACTTCGCCGAGAAGTGGCGCATGCGCTCGGGCTGCCAGACGATCTTCATGCCGCGCAGCTTGTCTTTCTTCGCCACGATGGTCTCGAACACCTCCACCATGTAGTCGGCGTGGCTCTGGGTGTAGACGCGGCGCGGGATGGCCATGCGCACCAGTTCCATCGGCGCCGGGCTCTCGCTGCCGTCGGGATGCTGGCCGAACATCACCGTACCGATCTCGCAGGAGCGGATGCCTCCTTCCACATACATCGCCACCGCCAGCGACTGCCCGGGATATTGGAGCGGCGGGATGTGGGCCAAGAACTTCTTGGCGTTGATGAAGATCGCGTGTCCGCCGCACGGCTTTACTGTCGGCACGCCCATCGCCTCGAGGCGCTCGGCGACGTAAGCCGAGGTGCGCAGGCGATATTCGAGATAGTCCTCGTGGACGATCTCCTTCAGCCCCTGCGCGATGGCGTCGAGATCGCGCCCCGCCAGTCCGCCATAGGTGGGAAAACCCTCGGTCAGGATCAGCCGCTCGCGCGCCGCCTGCGCCAGGCCGTCATCGTTCAGCGCCAGCCAGCCGCCGATGTTGGCGAAAGCGTCCTTCTTGGCCGACATGGTCATGCCGTCGGCGTCGGCGAACATGTCGCGGACGATGTCCTCGACCCCGCGGCCGCTCTGGCCGGGCTCGCGCAGCTTGATGAAGTAGGCGTTCTCGGCGAAGCGGCAGCCGTCGATGATGAACGGCAAGCCGTGCTTGTGCGCCAGTTTGGCGGTGGCGCGGATGTTCTCCAGGCTCACCGGCTGGCCGCCGCCGGCGTTATTCGTCACCGTGATCATCACGCAGGGCACGTGCGCGCCGTGCTCGGCCAGGAAATGCTCGAGCTTGGCCAGATCCATGTTGCCCTTGAAAGGGTGCAGGTTGTCGGGATCGTGGCCTTCTTCGATCACGAGGTCGAACGCCTCCGCGCCGGTGGCCTCGATATTGGCGCGCGTGGTGTCGAAATGGGTGTTGGAGGGAACGCTGCGCCCCTTGCCGCCCAGGACCGAGAACAGGATCGCCTCCGCCGCGCGGCCCTGGTGCGTGGGCAGCACGTGGCGGAACGGGAACAGGTTCTTCGCCGCCGCCTCGAAGCGGAAGAACGACGGGCTGCCGGCATAGGATTCGTCGCCGCCCACCAGCGCCGACTGTTGCGCCGCGCTCATCGCCGCGGTGCCGGAATCGGTGAGCAGGTCGATCAGCACGTCATCGGCGTGCAGGTTGAAGAGGTTGTACGACGCGGCGGCGATCAGCTTCTCGCGCTCCTGCCGCGTGGTCATGCGGATGGGCTCGACGACCTTGATGCGGAACGGCTCGATAATGGTTTTCATGGGACGTCCGGGGAGTGGGGAATGCGGGTGGAACCTTCCCACATCCGTTGCCCATCGTCATGGCCGCACCTGCCGGTTGCGCGTTCGACTGGGGCAGATCAGCCATGCTCCGCGGGCCGGGGTCAGGCCACCGGAGGTGATCGAATCACTTTTTCGGCTTTTCGACCGGTTTGAGCAGGCTCTCGAGAGGAGCGACGAACACTGCGCCTTTCCAGGATGCCAGCTTGAACGCCCAGCCCGCGCCGCGTTCGTTGATCTTGTAGGCTTCGCGTGCCGCCTTGGCCGCTCCGGGGGAGGCTTCCGCGGAGACCCGCGCCCAGTAGTCGTCGCCCTGCTTGATCACGTCGGCCGTCACCGTAAGCCCGTCGAAGGTGCGCTCGGTGAGACTGGAGGCGCCCTTGTCGAAATCGAAGTCGCCTGCCGGCCTGATGTCGTCGAAGGTGAAGTCGTCCAGCGCCGAGGCGATGTTGTCGCCCGCACCGGCATAGGCGATTTCGCGGCCCTTCGGGATCGGCGAAAGCGTGAAGCTCGCAACCGTCGGTGCGGCGCGGCTCACCGAATAGGGCGGGCCGGAGACGGGATGGACGTCGGCCTGGGCCACGCGCTCGCGGTCGATGTCCATCACGGTCTTGTCGATCCAGTCGGTCTGCGACGGCTTGATCTCCGCCGGACTGCGCACCAGCCAGCTCTGGTTCTCGTTCGGCTTGCGCACGAACAGGCCGACGCCGCCGCTCTCGTCGCCGATGTCCTGGGTCTTGCCCACGATCAGCGCCGCAAAGACGTGGTTCTTGTCCCCGCTCACCGTGATCTCGGTGCCGTTTCCCTTCGGGGGCGCGTCGACGTCGATGTAATGGAACCATCCGGGCTGATCGGTCTTGGGTTCCACGGTTTCCATGGCCGCCATCGCCACCAGCACGTGCCTCACCTCGTCGAACGACGCGGGGTAGTTCGAACGGCCGGGCAGGATCCAGCCCTTTTGCGGCACGAAATCCACGTCGAACGTACCGCCCGCCCTGGATGAGACGCGGATGCGGTTCACCTGCCCGGCGTTGAGCGCGTGGGCCAGGTCCGGGAAAAGAAGGTGCGTGTCGTAGGTGGGCGCTACTTCGGCCGCGCGCCGGTGCAGGGCGAACAGCGCCGCCAGGCCGCTGAGGACGGCCGCGGCGATGAGGACCGCCATCTGCCTCCGTTTCCTGTCCGCGAAATAGCCGTTCAACGTCATGCCGGCCTCTCAGAGCGGAATGGCGCGGGCGCGGCGGCGCCGGCGCAGCCAGGCCAGAACGATGGCGAAGATCGACACCAGGATGGGCACCAGCGCCATATTGACGAACGCCAATACGTCGCCCAGCGCGTCGATGTCCTTCCTGAGGTTGTGCTGCACTTCGCGCAACTGCTCGCGAATGGAGACGAGCTGATGCTTGAACTGGTCGATTGCGGCCTGCTGGCGGGGAGTGACGGCGAGGTTCGAGCCCTGGCCCTGTTGCAGGTTCTTGAGGCGGTCCTGCACCTCGGTGAGTCTGGCCTTGAGGGTGTCTTCCTGCTGCTTGAACTCGGCCTCCGCCTGCGCTTGCAGCGCCTTGACCAGCGTGAATGGACGGTCGTTGGTGGCCCGCGTCCTCAGCGAGATGAGGTCGTTCGAGCCCATCAGGTTCTCGGCGGCGTTGATCACGAAGGCGTCGTTGTTGGCGAACGGCGCGGCGACGGTCTTGCCGAACATGTTTTCGACGCGCACCCACATGCGGTCGTCGAACAGGTCGGAGTCGGCCATCACGATGACGTTGATGTTCCTGGCCTGCTTGACGGGATCCTTGACCGCCGCGCCGGGAACGCCGGCGGGGAAGGCGGTCTTGGCCGGTCCGGTGATGCGGGCGGCGATGATGTACTCCTCGCCGGTCGGCACGATCTGCGAGACGAGATCGTCCGGGTTGGGGATGAGGCGGGCCTGCGCCACGTCGAGCAGCGAGGCCTGGTGGCTCGTGCCCGCCAGCGAGGTGAACTTCGTGGTCGCGTTCTTCAGCGGCTTCAAGGATCCCGCGCTCGCCAGGTTGAGCACCTGGATGTTCGAGGTGACCGGATCGTCGTCGCTGAGCTGTTCGCGGGAAACGTGCAGCCACACCGGATAGCTGACGGGCGGCCCGTCCTGCGTCAGTTGGACGTGCTGCGCCAGCTTGAGGTCGCCGATTTCCTTGGCCGGGTTGAAGCCGATGCCCCAGGCGCGGAACAGCACGGGCAGCGAGGACGAGGTCGGCGCCATCGCTCCTTCCGGCCCGGCGCTGGCCGCCGCCAGCTCGGAGTTGGGATCGACGAAGACGAGCGCGCGCCCGTCTTTCAGCACGAACTGGTCGATGGCGTAGGCCTGCACGTCGCTCAGATTGCCCGGCTGCACGATCATCAGCACGTCGGTGCCCGGCGGGATCGCGGAGAAGTCGGCGGGCAGCATCTGGGTGTCGTAGTTCTGCGCCAGCTCCTGGTAGATCATGAACGGACGCCCGCGGCCCTGCATCATCGCCTGCATCCCGCCCGGCCCGGTGTCGAGCGGCAGCGACGAGAGCACCGCGATCTTCGGCCTCTTCGGGTTCGACAGGCGGTAGATGAGCGAGGTGAGGTCGTATTCGAGCAGGCCCTCGCGCTCCGGCGCGAAGTAGGCGATGACCTCGCGCCCGTTGATGCGGTTCGAACCGGTGAGCCCGAAATACACCGTGTCGCCCTTGTCGGTGGGAACGCCGGTGATGCCCGCGGCACCGGCTTCGTCTTCGGCGGGCGTATAGGGCTGCGGGTCGACTTCCCGGACGACGATCTTGCCGCCGCTGAGGTTGGCGTAGACGCCGAGCAGGTCGCGCACGCGCTCGGCGTAATCGCGCACCGACTGGTAATCCGTCGCCGCTTCTTTCGAATAGTAGAACGTCAGCGTGACCGGTTCGGAGAGGTTCTCGATGATGTGGCGCGTACCGTCGGAGAGGGTGAACTGACCGTTCTGCGTCAGGTCGAGGCGCGCGGTCGTCACCGTGGCGTCGAGGGCGACGTTCAGCCCGGCGAAGATCACCGCGGCGAGCGCGATGGACAGGATCGAATAGGCGCGGCGGGAGAGCGGCTTCATGGCGTCACCCGCTCTTCTTGAGGTCGACGACGACCAGGTTGGCCGTCAGGAAGAGGGCAATCAGGGAAAGGAAGTACACGACGTCGCGCAGGTCCAGCACGCCGCGCGTAATGGAGGTGAAATGGGTGATGAAGCTGAACGACGAGACCGCGTCGATCAGCGCGTGCGGCGCCCACAGCCTGAAGACGTCGAGCACCAGCGGCGAGCCCGAGACCGTGAACAGGAAGCAGACGACCACGCTCACCACGAAGGCGATCACCTGGTTGTCGGTGGTGGCCGAGATGCAGGCCCCGATCGCCAGATAGCCGCCCGCCAGCAGGAAGCTGCCGATGTAGCTCGCCAGGATCACCCCGTTGTCCGGATCGCCCAGGAAATTGACGGTCAGCCACATCGGGAAGGTGAGCGCGAGCGCGACGCCGGTGAACGCCCACGCCGCGAGGTACTTGCCCAACACGTTGGCCCACACCGGAACGGGCAGGGTGAGCAGGAGCTCCATCGTGCCGGTCCGCCGCTCGTCGGCCCACAGCCGCATCGAGATCGCCGGCACCAGGAACAGATAGAGCCAGGGGTGATAGGCGAAGAACACGGAAAGATCGGCCACGCCGCGGTCGTAGAAGCCGCCGATATAGAACGTGAAGGCGCCCATCGCGAACAGGAAGATCACGATGAACACATAGGCGAGGGGAGTCGCAAAATAGGCCGCGAACTCGCGCTTGAAGATGGGAAGAAGCTGGGTCATGGCCAAATGGCCTCCCCCTTGTGGGGAGGCCGATCCGTTGAAGCGAAGCGCAAACGGATCGGGTGGGGGGCCGCGGTGACGTTTGGCATCGCCGCCCACCCGGCTCGCTTTGCTTGCCGACCTCCCCACGAGGGGGAGGTGATGGAAGAGATAGGCTTCATTTCTTCGCCGCCTTCGCGCGGGCCGCGTCGGATGTGGTGATCGCGCGGAAGACCTCGTCCAGCCGGCCGGGCTCGGCGTAAAGCTCCTTGAGCTTGAGGCCTTCGCGCGCGACGAGCGCGCTGACCGCCTCGATCAGCAGGGCGCCGCTCTTGGGGAATGCCGTCAGCCGGATGTCGTCGCCCATGGGCGCACGTTCCACATGCGCGACGTTGGGCACGGTCTTCAACTTGCCCGCCAGCTTGTCCGCGTCGGCCTTGGCGGCCGTCATGGTCACCGCGTTGTGGTAGCGCGAGCGCGCCAGCAGCTCGGCGGGCGTTCCGTCGGCGACGACGGCGCCGCGGTCGATGATCACCGCGCGGGTGCAGATCGCTTCCACTTCCTCCAGCAGGTGGGTGGAGACGATGATCGCCTTTTCGGGCGACATGGCCCGGATCAGTTCGCGCACCGAGTGTTTCTGGTTGGGGTCGAGGCCGTCGGTCGGCTCGTCCATGATCAGAACGGGCGGATCGTGCAGGATCGCCTGCGCCAGCCCGACCCGCCGCTTGAAGCCTTTCGACAGGGTGTCGATCGGCTGTTCCAGCACGGGACCGAGCTCGGTCTTCTCGACTGCGCCGGCGACGCGCGCCTTGGCATCGACGCCGGCAAATCCGCGCACCTCGGCGATGAAGCGCAGGAACTGGCGCACCGTCATGTCGCCATAGGCGGGGGCGCCTTCCGGCAGGTATCCGGTCGCAGCCTGGGCCGCCGTGGTGTCGGTTTCGACATCGTGGCCGCATACCGACACCCGTCCGGCATCGGGTGCAAGGTAGCCGGTGATCATCCGCATGGCGGTGGTCTTGCCCGCGCCGTTGGGCCCGAGAAAGCCGAGGACTTCGCCCTTGGCCACCTTGAGGCTCAGACCGGCGACGGCGGTCACGGGCCCGAAACGCTTCGTGAGTCCCTCTATGTCGATCATGGCTGGCTGCGGAACGGCTGGCGGGGGAATCTGATTAGAGAAATCGCCTTTCGCTCGCAACCCTTGTGAGGTTACGAATGCGCAAGGGGGTGGGGGGAAAGGACGTCGAGATGCTTGATTCAGGGCTGATTCTGCGGGCTGCGGTGGCCGGTACGGTGTTGCAGCTGATTCTGGCGATCGCCGGACATTTTTCTCCCTGGGTCGCGCTCCACCTTTTCATGTTCGGGCGGATGATGTGCTCCGCCACGGCCGGCTATCTGTACGGGCTGTGGTTCGGCCGCGGCTATGCCGTGGGCGCGCTGGGAGGCGCGATCGCGGGCGGCCTGTGCGTCGTGCCGCCGCTCGCTCTGTCGGTGCTGCTTGGCGATTCGCCGGCGGCGATGGTCTCCATCGGCACCGGCATTTCGATTCTCACCGGCGGCGTGGGTGGCGTCTTCGGCCAAATCGGCGCGTTCTTCGGGAAGCTGGGCCGGT
>DATKOE010000134.1:0-2304 GCA_035524815.1 Rhizomicrobium sp. | reverse complement strand
TCGGCCTTTGGACCAGTGGGTGATCTCGTTCGCGCCCGGCTTGTATGCCCAGCTGCCGCTCCTCGTCAGCGACTCGGCCGCCGCCATGTAGGCCTCGCTTCGCCTTAGCGTCTCCTCCGCCTGCTTGCGCTCAGTAACGTCGCGAACCAGGGTCAGGCGCCGAAACTCGCCGTTTTGCTCGAACCGGCCCGCGCGCACCTCAACAGGGAAGGTCGTTCCGTCCTTGCGACGGTGAACCGTCTCGAACGTCACCGTTTCCCCGGCGGCGACGCGTTCCGCGAAGGTGTGGATCGACGCCTCCTCCAGACCAACATCGAAAGAGGTGGGGTGCATCCCGATCAGCTCTTTCCGACTGTACCCAAGGCTGAGACAGGCCTGGCGATTGACGTCGACGATGGCGAGGTCGTCTCCATGCAGAAAGAATGCGTCCGCCGCGTAATCTACGAAGGTGCGGAAGCGCGCCTCGCTTGCCCGCAGTTCGCGATCGGCCTGCCACAAGTCAGTGACGTCCTGCAGGACGCCAAACTGCCGCAAAGGGCGCCCCTCGCCGTCCCAAACGACATCGCCCTGGCTATGGATAACGCGCACCGACCCGTCGGCGCGGACAACGCGGTACTCAACGTCGTAACGCCTCTCGCCCCGGATTGCGGCTGCAGATGCTTCAGCGGCGCGCTGCCGATCCTCCGGATGTATCAATTCCAGCCAGCGATCGTGCCAGTCCGGCAGGTCAACGGGCTCGATACCGAAAATTCGACAAACCTCGTCTGACAGCGACACCCGTTTGGTGCTGAAGTCCCGCTCCCACCAGCCAACATGTGCGAGACGCTCCATCTCGAGAGACCTCGCCTCGCTCGTTCGCAGCTCCTCGAGCGCCCGCTGTCGCTCGGTATTGTCGAGGAGCGTCCCCATGATGCCGACGCTGCCTGCCAGATCGATGCTGCGACCATGCACTTCTATTGGAAAAACTGAGCCGTCTTTGCGAACTCCCCTCAACTCGTAGCGAATTTCCCCCGCCACGCCATCAACGCGACGGCGAATGTTTTCCGCGACCAAGGCGCGGTCAGGAGGATAGGCGAGATCCATCGGGCCGAGCCGGCCAACAAGCTCGTCGACGCTATAGCCGAACATCCTCGCCAAGGTTGGATTCACATAGTGGAAGACGCCGTCTTCAACCAGATAGACGCCCGTGAGTGACGACTCGGCCAAAACCCGGAACCGATCCTTGGCCCTCAGAATCTCGTCCTCGGCTGAATGAGCCTTGGCCACGAGAAACGTCCCGAGCCCGGTCGCGCTGAGTCTGATAGCCGTATTGATCGGATTCTCCGGGTCGAAATAAGAGGCCACCAGGATCAAACACGCGCACCAGAGCGCCGTGAGCACGACGCCTCGCATTTGGCAGAAGAAACCGGAGACCAGAACGGCCGTCAGGTACATCGCGCCCACCGCGATCTTCGGAGAACTCACCAGGTCGAGTGCAAAGATGGGGAGGGCTATCGCGGCGCCCGCCCAGGGAAGCAAGCGCCGGAGCGGCGCGGCCACCCGTCCAAATGTGAAGCCAAGCATGCTGCGCGCTCTTAGAAGGCCGCGAGCTTTTCCCACTTTCGTGGAGCCGGTGTTCACTTGCGACTCCCAGTTCTGCCACCAATCAAAAGCTTCCGCGCGGGCGGCTGTTTTCGCAACGCCAAAGACCCGAAACAAGTAAGCAACCGGATAGCAAAAGAAGCCGCCGGGCCACTTGACGGCGAGGCCGGACCGGGTTCCTGCCCATGTGCGGGATGCCGGAGGTGAGGCGGTGGATCTTGTCCTTACGACGGAAAGCATGGGTCCTCACGCCGCGCAAGGACTTTGAGTGCTCTAAGCGGCGAAGCTCTCTTCTGGCTCAAGGGAGCGACGGCTTTGGCGCGCACTCCGGTCCTTCCCGAGGCGACACCTGTAGGCGCGCTTCCCGCCCTTTGCGCAGGTTCAATGAGGCTCCGACGAACGCGGGCTTCAGCGCGGGATGTGCGCCTCCCGGCGCTCTCGGGCGCGGCCGGTTTGCTGTCGGTAAGCAGCGGTTGGCGCTACGGGGAAGAGCGCGAGGAGCGCCGTCGCACGGAGCGGAGGAACCGCTATCCCGGCGCTGCCCGCGGTTCAGCCGGGCGCAGCTGCTTTCGGGTTGAACCGGCGCCGGCGCCAGCCGCTGCGAACGATAGCGATTCCGAGCGGCGCGACCCCCTCCTTGTTCCTCCCCCACAAGTGGGGCTACGGGATGCACACATTTCAGATCGCCGCGCGGATCCCTTCCCCAGCTTGCTGGGGAAGGTG
>DATKOE010000133.1:0-8038 GCA_035524815.1 Rhizomicrobium sp. | reverse complement strand
CGCTCACGGGATCGGGAGTCAGGTCCGCCACCGGATCGCCGGTCAACGGAGCGGTGCAGGGGCCGGAAAACCCGGGGTTCATCTCTGTGCCGTCGGCCATGTAGAGGTTCAGATAAGGTTCAAACCCGCCCGCGGGGATCGCTTGCCCCGCCGCGTTGGTGCCGCCCGCATACGACCACGTCCGCAACGCCACGCCCGCGGTCGGATGCAGCAGCGTGAAGGTGAAGGTGGCAAGGTCGGTATCGTGCGTGAACGTGCCGGTGAACGAGATGTTGGTCGCGTCGGCGGCCGGCGCCGCGAGAAGGCACACCGCGAGCGCGGCGGCACTCTGCCATCGAAACATGATCCATCCCCATCGGTCTTCGGCGATCACTATGGCGTGCCGCCGCAGGAACGCAATCGGGAGCACCGGCTTTCGCGGACGGTTTTCGAAGTTCAATGCACGCGAATACACATGTGCCGCAGCGTCACCACGCATCGCAAGCACGCGCACGTTCCGGGGCGGCACGAGAAAAGATGCTTTGGACTACGAACAATCTCGGACGCCTGCGGCGACCAGGCCCGAAGCGGCTGGTTGCCCGGGTGCGGGGTGCAGCCGGCGGCAGCGGTCATCGCATGCAAGACCTCCCGCAGCGTTGTCCACATCTTTTGCGAGGGTGGCGAACGGAAATAAGCTGTTATCAACTGTGAGGGTCTTGCGAATCGCCTTGCGGCGCCCTCCGCCAATCGCTTGATTCGAATCCCCCTTCGAAGCGATCCGGCCGCGCATGGAAAAGGAAGCATACCGCCACGTCCCCTATGACATCGAAGTCGAGCAGGCGCTGCTCGGCGCGATCTTGGTGGACAACCGCGCGCTGGAAGCGGTGTCGGCGCTGCTGCGGCCGGAGCACTTCTACGATCCTCTGCACCAGCGCCTGTTCGAGGCGATGACGGCGTCTTTCGAGCGCGGCGGCATGGTGATCACGCCCTTGACGCTGCACGCCGCCCTCAAGTCCGATCCCGGCCTGCAGGAGGTCGGCGGCCATGCCTATCTCGCGGGTCTGACGCAGGCTGCGCCCGCGCTGCCGAACGTGCGCGACCTGGCGCGCATCCTGGCCGATCACGCGGTCCGGCGTTCCCTGATCCGCATCGGCGAGGACATCGTCAACGCAGCTTACGAGGCGCCCGCCGACAAACCGCCGCAGACCCAGATCGAGGACGCCGAAAAGGCCCTCTACCGCGTCAGCGAAAGCTCCCGCTTCGGCGAGGGGCCGATCGACTTCGCCGAAAGCCTGCGCCGCGCGGTCGCCAAGGCGGAACAGGCGCAGCTCCGCGGCAGCAAAATTTCCGGCGTCGAAACCGGCTTCACCGACCTCGACGGCCTGTTGGGCGGCCTTCAATCCTCCGATCTTCTGATCGTGGCCGGCCGGCCGGGCATGGGCAAGACCGCACTCGCCACCAACATGGCGTTCAACGCCGCCCGCGCCTACGCGATGGACGTGGAGGCGGGCGAGGAGGCACCGCGCGGCGCGCCGGTCCTGTTCTTCTCGCTCGAAATGGCGGCGCAACAGCTTTCGGCGCGCATCCTGGCCGAGCGCACCGAGATCGAGATGTGGAAGATCCGTTCGGGCCGCTTCTCCGAAAGCGAATGGGAGAAGTTCGTGCTGACCATGCAGGAACTGTCGTCGATTCCGCTCTACATCGACGATACCGGCGGCATCTCGATCGCCCAGATCGCGGCCCGCTCGCGCCGTCTGAAGCGCGAAAAGAACATCGGCGCGGTGTTCGTCGACTATCTCCAGCTCATCGAGCCGTCGCGCCGCGCCGAAAACCGCGTGCAGGAGATCACCGAAGTCACCAAGGGCCTCAAGGCGTTGGCGAAGGAACTCAACGTCCCCATCATCGCCCTGTCGCAGCTTTCGCGCGGCGTCGATGCGCGCGACGACAAGCGTCCGGTGTTGTCGGACCTTCGCGAATCCGGCTCGATCGAGCAGGACGCCGACGTCGTGATGTTCGTGTTCCGCGAGGAGTACTATCTGAAATCCCGCGAGCCCGATCCCGGCTCGCCCGAGCATGCCAAATGGCTCGAGAAGTGCGAGCGGGTTTATCGCCGGGCGGAAGTCCTGGTGGAAAAGCACCGCCACGGCGCCACCAACAAGATCGATCTGTTCTTCGACGAGCGCTTCACGCGCTTCAGCAATCTGGCGACGGATGCCTAGGTCTTTTTCTTCGCCGCCAATGCCTCGTTTTCCACCCGCACCAAGGACGCCTTTCCCGCGATCACGCCCGCGATCTGGCGCGGCAGCAGCCTGAGTTCGTAATAGGCGCGAACGATCTCGCGGCGGGCATAGGCCAGGGTGAGCTGCTTCTGCGCGATGCGGGCGGCCACGATGTCGGAGGCGCCGCCGAGAAACGAGTCCTGCCGGGCGATGGCGGGCAGCATCTGATAGGGGCGAAGCTTGCGGCACAGGACCGAGATGTTGGGATTAAACAACACGTGGTCGACCGAAACCGCCCATTTCTCGGGGTACGATGCCAGCGTCTCGGCCGCAGCTCGCGACAGGACGTATGCGGCCGCGCCGGTGTGGCGCGACTTGATCTCCGCAAGCGACCTTCCGCCGCCGAGATCGATGCGCGGACCGACCAGGACGCGCTGCCCGGCAGGCCCAAAGTGCTCGAGTTTGACGACCTCCACACCCGCAGGGATCCAGTCGTCCCACCGCAGCAGGTCGCCGGCGCCGGGGTCGAGCCGCACGTCGTCTTCCAGGATCACGCCGAGGGGCGCGCCGCTCGCCAGGAACGCCGCCCAAGCCCGTGTGTGGCTGATGGTGCAGCACCGGTCGCCCTTCGCCAGAATGCCCAGCGGCCCCCTCGCCTGGAACTGCCCGCTGAGCCATTCTTCGCTGACCGTGGCCGCGTCGCAGGCTTCGACGCGTTCGAACGTCAGCCCCAAGCCGCCCAGTTGCGCCGTCATCGCATCGAGGCGGTCTGGCCTGCGCGCGAGATTCACCACGAAGATCCGCATCATTCGGTCCAGTTTTGCCGGGACAGCCGATATACCCCGGCGAAGCCCGGTACGCAGACGAAATTCGCTTCCGACCGGCGTATTTGGCGCCCCCGCGTCTCCGCACCGCATGTTCAGGAAGGCCGTTCTTTCGGACTGGGAAAAGCGGCGAAACATCATTACATCCAGTGCTATAGTCGGCCCTACCCCCCAGGTGGCATAAGGTTCCCGGCAAGTTCGGTTCGGTCCAGAAGGCAAGCAGGTGGCAGACACGTCTTTCGTCGGTGAGTCCGCCACCATGCTGGCAGAGCTCAACGCCCGCCTGGAACACGAAGAGGAGGCGCGCAAACGCACGATGCGGCGCACCGCATACGGCGCGGGTGTCGCTGCCCTGCACGTCCTGTTCCTGTTGCTTCTGATCATGTCCGAATGGGTGCCGATCGCCATCCCGAACATTGAAAAAATCGAGCCGCTCACCTGGATCATCCTGACCCAGCCCGCGAAGGCGCCCCGGATCATTCCCGTCAAGCCCAAAAAAAGCGAATTGAGCGGCGCCGTCACGACGGTCGTTCCGCCGCGCATTCCCAAACCCGAGGAGGAAGAGAACAACGCCATCGACCTGGGGCTTGCGATCGGGCGTTCGCTGGCGTGCAGCGCCAACAGCTACGAGTGGCTCAACAGCAGGCAGCGCGCGGCCTGTCTGCGCCGGCCCTGGCAGTTCGCCTATGACCCCTACGGCAATGTCGTTCTCGACGCCGCGCCGCGGGTTGTTGCGGCGGAAAAGCCGCGGCCGAGCGATATCCAGGCTCATGAGCGCAACACCGCCGATCCGTGTCTGATCGCCAAGCAGTCCGGTACGGATTGCATCGACAAGGTCATTTTCGGAGACCACCGGTGAACAGTTCGCCGCACCCCGCAACAGGCTTTGACGCCGGAACCGCCGGGCGGCAAAGTCCCGCCATGGACCGCGCCGAGGAGGGGACCTTCACGGATTTCGACGCGGCGTGCCTGACGGTGCGCCTCGGCGCCATCGCTGCGAATTTCAAGACGGCGCAACGGCTTGCGGGACCGGCTGCGGTTGCCGCCGTGATCAAGGCCGATGCCTACGGCACCGGCCTCGTCCCCGCGGCCAAGGCGCTCGTCAACGCGGGATGCGACAGCTTCTTCGTCGCGCGCCTGGAGGAAGGGCTGGCGCTGCGGCCGCTGGCGCCCGCGGCGCGCATCTTCGTCCTCGACGGCGCTCAGCCCGACATGGTGCCGGCGCTGGTTACCCACAGGCTCACACCGGTCCTGAATTCGCTTGCCGAGGTCGCATCCTGGTCGGCCGTCGCGCGCGAGACCCATGCCCGCCTCGACGCGGCGGTGCATATCGACACCGGCATGAACCGCCTCGGACTGCCCGCGGCCGAACTCTCCACGCTCGCCGCCGAACGGAACCGCCGCCTTGAAGGGCTGCGCGTGATCCTCTGGCTCAGTCATCTGGCCTGCTCGGACGTTCCGGACGACCGCATGAATCGCGTCCAGCTCGAGCGGTTCAAGACCGCGCTCGCCATGCTGCCGCAGGCGCCCGCGAGCCTGTCCGCTTCGGGCGGCATCATGCTGGGGAAGGAGTACCTGTTCGACATGGTGCGTCCGGGACTTGCGCTCTACGGCGGCAACCCGCAGCCCACCGTGGCCAATCCGTTCGCGCCGGTGGTGCGCCTGACGTCGCGCATCCTGCAGGTCCACCGCGCCGGCAAAGGCGAACCGGTGGGATACGGCGCGAGCTTTCACACCAAGCGCCCGTCGCTTCTCGCCGTGGCCGCATCGGGCTATGCCGACGGCATCTTCCGCTCGCAGTCGAACCGCGGCGCCGTGGCGGTCGAGGGCCATCGCGCGCCGATCGTCGGCCGCGTCTCGATGGACCTGACGACCTTCGACGTGACCGACATACCAGGCGAGATCGTTCCGGGCATGGATGCCGAATTCATCGGCGATACGATCAGCCTGGAAGATGCCGCCGCCGCCGCCGACACCATCAGCTACGAAATCCTCACCTCGCTTTCTCATCGCGCCAAGCGCCGCTACGAGGACGCGCCATGAACATCTTCGCCGCCGTGGGGCGGGCCACGCTCGGCCTGACCCAAGAAATCGGCCGTCTCAGCATTTTCACCACCGATGCCGTCACCAGCTTCTTCCGGCCGCCGATCTACTGGTCGCTGGTGGGCAAGCAGATGATGCGGATCGGCTACTTCTCGCTGCCGGTCGTAGGACTGACCGCCTTCTTCACCGGCGGCGTGCTGGCGCTCCAGATCTACATCGGGGCCAGCCGCTACGGCGCCGAACAGTTCGTGCCCACCGTCGTACTGGTCGGAATCCTGCGCGAACTGGGGCCCGTCATCGCCGGTTTGATGGTGGCCGGACGCGTCGCCGCGGCGATCGCCGCCGAACTCGGCACCATGCGGGTGACCGAACAGATCGACGCGCTGACCACGCTAGCGACGCGGCCGGTGAAATATCTTGTCGTGCCGCGGCTGATGGCGGCGGTCATCTCGATGCCGATCTTGGTGGCCATCGCCGACGCCATCGGCGTGTTCGGCGGCTATGTCGCCTCCACCGAAAGCCTCGGCTTCACCGGCTCGATCTACCTCAACACCACGATGAACGCGCTCGATAACCACGACGTGGCTTCGGGCCTGATCAAGGCGGTGGTGTTCGGCTTCATCATCGCGCTGATGGGCACCTACAACGGTTTCAATTCGAAGGGCGGGGCGCAGGGCGTGGGCGCGGCGACCACCAACGCGGTGGTGAACGCCTCGATCATCATCCTGGCCGCCAACTACATCCTCACCAACATCTTCAAGATGTTCAACTTCTGAGAGGCTCCCCATGACGCGCGCAGCCTCGACGGCAAAAGTGGAAATGCGGGGCGTGAAGAAGCGCTTCGGCCCCAAGGTGGTGCTCGACGGCCTGGACATCTCCATTGCTTCGGGTCAGTCGCTGGTGGTGATCGGTGGCTCGGGCACCGGCAAGTCGGTGATGATCAAATGCGTGCTCGGCATCCTGCGGCCCGAGGCGGGACAGGTGTTCGTCGACGGCCAGGAGGTCACGCGCATCCGCGGACGCGCGCGCGACATGATGCTGCGCAAGTTCGGAATGCTGTTCCAGGGCGCGGCGCTGTTCGATTCCATGCCGGTGTGGGAGAACGTGGCGTTCGGGCTGATCCAGGGCCGCGGCGTGGAGCGCAAGAAAGCCAAGGACATCGCCTACGAAAAGCTCGCCAAGGTGGGGCTCGGCGCCGAAGTGGGCCAGCTCTGGCCGGCCGAGCTTTCGGGCGGCATGCAGAAGCGCGTGGGCCTGGCGCGCGCGATTGCGGCCGACCCGGAAATCATCTTCTTCGACGAGCCGACCACCGGGCTTGATCCCATCATGGCCGACGTGATCAACAACCTGATCGTCGACACGGTGCGCGGCACCGGCACCACGACGCTGTCGATCACCCACGATCTCGTCAGCGCACGCAAGATCGCCGACCGCATCGCCATGCTCTACAAGGGCAAGATCATCTGGGAAGGCCCCACCGCCGAGATCGACAACAGCGGGAATCCGTACGTCGATCAGTTCATCCACGGCCGCGCCGAAGGCCCGATCAAGATGGAAGTGAAGGCGTAAGAGTTCCAAGTGGGGGAGGGGCCGATGTGGAAGCGGTTGGCTGTCGCGTGGGCAGTCACGGCCGCGTTGATCGTGGTGCTTTTCCTTCCCATCAATACTACGCACGCTCTGAAGCTCGATATGCCCAACGGCGGGCAGGCTCCCCCCCAGCAGATCGAGGCTACGGCGAGGGCGTTCACCCTGGGCGTCGAAGCGCTGATTATCCTGGCGATCCTCGGCGTGTGTGTTTGGCTGAATATCCGCATCATCCGACGATATCGGAAGCCCGGCTGACGAACGGCAAAGTTCTTTCGCCTGTCTGGTCAATTTCCGGCAGTGGCAGAGTTGTGCCCAGACCGCCGCCTTCAGCGCCCGGATTTCGCGCGCACGCCGGCCGTGCTTCATGGCGTTGCGGTTGGCGAACGGCGCACCGTTCTTGCCGCCTGTCACCCGAGGCCGGCGCAGAGAAGGAGGAACGAGCACGCGCTTCTTCAAATGCAACACCCGATGGCGAGGCCTTCCCGCCGCTCCCGGTCGTGCTTCTGCTCATCCAGGAACTGGAGCAGTGCGCGCTCCAGGACGTCGCGAATCTTCTTGCGTTGCTGCGGCGAGGCAAAAGTCGCATTCAACCCTGCATTTTCGGGGTCAGGCATTTGAATCGTCTCGACAATCGTCCTGCTGCGCCGCTCCACCTGGGCGACCTGTGCCAGCGCCTTGGCGACCTGGGCCTTGGCGTTCATCAACCGCGCCGCCGCATGAACGGGGCCGAGCGGATCGCCGTACGCCGCACGAGCCAGGGCTTCGCAGTGAGCGAGCAGGGCGTCGCTGCGGGTGAGCGCCAGCGCCAGATCCTCAACAGTGATCTGCCGGTAGCCCTCGTCGCGCGAAGGATGTGCTCGCGGCTGCCGCGCGGCGGGCATTTGCGATTGCGGTGCAGGCGCGATTTCGCGCGGGGGCGCCGATGGGGTGGGTTCATTGCCGCCTTGGCCCGCGGCAGGGGGCTTTTCCATGGTCATGGCATGGAAATGGGGATGGGTTGCAGGACTTCAAGCCCCACAACCGGATTTTTTTCATTACACGGTTAACGGGCAGAAGGATCGTTCAGGCGGGCCGCCCGGTCGTGGTGAGCGACACTCCCCGCATGTCCGAAACAGGCGTGCAAACCGGAAATTCATCGAGAGGCCGGAACGGCAACGATGAGCCAACTACGGTTATCCAGTGTGCTTTACGGCAAGCTGGCGTTTTTTGGATTTCCCGTATGCAATTCGCCACGCGATCAGCCACGCCACCCCACCAACCAAGCCATAAAACGCGCCGAATATCGCCAGGATCGCGAACGAATTTGCTCCTGCGTGCTCCTCCAATGCTCTGGCGGCAGAGAGCGAGTACATGCAAAGGAAGCTCGCTGCAAAACCAAGAAAGGCG
>DATKOE010000132.1:0-29503 GCA_035524815.1 Rhizomicrobium sp. | reverse complement strand
CGATTTTTCGGGGAGGGGTATGCCGTGATCGGCGCTACGACGTACCCCTCCCCGAAATCTGCTTCGCTGCGCTACGCGGATTTCGACCCTCCCTCAAGGGGAGGGTGGAAACAAGGGGGTGCGACTGAGCGATCCGCTGGCATTCGCCGTGGCGGTGGCAGGAGACGATGTGGTCGTTGACCATGCCGATGGCCTGGGCGAAGGCGTAGACGATCACCGGCCCGCAGAAGTTGAAGCCGCGCTGCTTCAGCTCCTTGGCTAGCTTCTCACTCATCGCGGTCTTGGGCGGGATCGATTTGATCGTGCGGTAGTGATTGACCTGCGGCCGACCGTCGACGTGCTTCCAGATGAAATGTGTGAAGCCGCCCGGCTCCTTCTCCTGGATGTCGAGCCAGAGCTGCGCGCCCCTCATGGCCGCGTCGATCTTGGCGGGGCTGCGGACGATGCCTTCGTCGGCGAGCAGGCGGTTTCGTTCGCGCTTGCCGTAGCGCGCGATTTTCTCGGGATCGAAGCCCTCGAACGCCGCGCGGAAGTTCTCCCGCTTGCGCAGGATCGTGATCCAGGAAAGCCCCGCCTGGAACCCGTCGAGCACCAGCTTTTCGTAAAGCGCCCGGGCGTCGAACTCCGGCACACCCCACTCCCGGTCGTGATAGGCGACATAGAGCGGGTCGACGCCCGGCCACGGACAACGAACGAGCGTTTCGCTCAACGGCGCCCGGCCTTCTTCTTCGCCTTCTTCGCCGGTGCTTTCTTGGCGGCCTTTTTAACAGGGGCCTTTTTCGCGGGAGCCTTCTTGGCGGCTTTCTTCACCGATTTTTTCGCGACTGCAGCCTTCTTGGCCGGCTTCGGCTTGGCGGCGGCTTTCGACGCCTTAGGAAGAGGCAGCAGCGTGGCCTCGAGCTTGTTGCCGTCCAGGTCGTAGACGAAGGCGCCGTAGTAATCCGGGCTGTAGTCCGGGCGCGGGCCGGGCTCGCCCGCGTTTTGCGCACCCATCTCCATCGCGGCGTCGTGGAACTTGTCGACGGCGTCCTGCGTACGGGCGATGAAGCTGATGTGCATGCCGTTGCCGGCGGTCGCCACCTGCTGGTTGTGCGGAAGCTGCACCCAGAAGGCCGGGGCCGTCTCGCCGTATCCGACCGCGTAGGGCAGGAACTCCATGATCCGCTTGTAGCCGAGGACACCGAGAACGGCGTCATAGAACTTCGCGGCGCGCTCGACGTCGCGAACGCCCACGGAAACGTGATGCAGCATGGTCCTTCCCTCCAGATGACGATGAAATCTCCGACGCGCGTGCAATCCGCGTCAAGTGAAAAGCCAGTTCTGATGTCTCACCTCGACCTCGACGCCTCCGGCCTCAAGCGTGTCGCCGGCGCTCTCCGCCAAACGGTCCAGGCGCATCAGCGCAAAGCCGCGATCGCCGTACGTTGACGTAATCGCGCCGAGTTCGCGGATTCCGGCGGTGACCTTGGTGTCCGGACCGGGCAGGGGCGAACCGTCGGTCGTCGCAATCGCCAGCAGGCGCTTGCGGTCGGTGCCGCGGTGCTTCATGCGCGCGGTAAGTTCTTGCCCGATATAGCAGCCCTTTTCGAACGAGATGGCGTTGAGTTCGTCCAGGTCCGCATCGAGGGCGAACATCCTGCCGCTGCCGAAGTCGGCGCCCTCCGGCACGCCGTGGTCGAGGCGCAGCTGGCGATAGGCGGCAGTGCCGGGCTGCGATTCGACGACGCCTTTGTTCAAGATCGCACGCGGCCCGAGCGCCTCGAGCCGCGGGTCGGCAAGTCCTTCGCCGGAATATACCCCGAGGTCGTCGCGCGGAGCGATTTCGACCTGAGCGCGGAGCTTATACATGGAAAGGCGCTTCACCAGATCGTCGCGGGAGGCGGCCAGGCAGTCCAGAAACAGGGCATCGTCGCTTTCGTTGACGAGAAAATCGGACAGGATCTTGCCCTGGGGCGTCAGCAGCGCGGCATAGACGAGCCGGCCGGGGCCGATCTGCTTGACGTCGTTGGTGACGAGCCCTTGCAGGAAGGTGTGCGCTTCCGGTCCCGAGAGGGAGACGACAGCGCGGTCGGTGAGTTCGAGCGGCATGGGGATCAGGTAATCCGTGGGCGCGCGGTTGCCAAGACCAGAGGCGCAGCCTACTGCTTTAGGGGATGGAACCGTACGATCTTTTAATCCGCCAAGGCATGTGCGCGACGCCGAACGGGATTGCGCCGGCCGATATCGGCGTCAAGGCCGGGCGGATCGTTGCGATCGGATCGCTTGCTGGGGCCAAGGCGGCGGAGGTGTTCGAAGCCAAGGGCTTGCACATACTGCCGGGGGTCATCGACACCCAGGTCCATTTCCGCGAGCCGGGCAACGAGCACAAGGAAGACCTCGAAAGCGGAAGCCGCGCGGCGGTGCTGGGAGGGGTCACGGCCGTGTTCGAGATGCCGAACACCTCGCCGCCGACGACCACGCGCATCGCGATCGAGGACAAGCTCGCGCGCGCCGCCGGGCGGATGCATTGCGACCACGCCTTCTATGTCGGGGCGACGCCCGCCAATGTCGGGGCGCTGGCGGCGCTGGAGCGGTTGCCGGGCGTCTGCGGGGTGAAGGCGTTCCTCGGCTCATCGACCGGAACGCTGTTGCTCGATCACGAAGACGCGATCCTGGCCGCACTGAAGGGCGGCACGCGCCGCATGGCTGTGCATTCGGAGGACGAGGCCCGCCTGCGCGAGCGCAAGGGCTTTGCCATCAGGGGCGACGTGCGTACGCATTCCGCCTGGCGGGACGTGGAGACGGCGCGGGCCTCGACCGAGCGCGTGCTGCGACTGGCGCGCGCGGCGGGGCGGAGGCTTCATGTGCTTCACGTCACGACCGCGGAAGAGTTGCCGCTGCTGGCCGAGGCGCGCGACCTGGCGACGGTCGAGACCACGCCGCAGCATCTGACGCTGGCCGCGCCCGAATGCTACGAGCGGCTGGGCACGCTGGCGCAGATGAATCCGCCGATCCGCGAAGCCTCGCACCGGGATGCACTGTGGCGGGCGGTGCGGGACGGGCTCATCGACGTGATCGGCTCCGACCATGCGCCGCACACGCGCGAGGAAAAGGCCAAGACCTATCCGGAAAGCCCGTCGGGCCTGACCGGAGTGCAGACGCTCGTCACCCTCATGCTCGATCACGTCCATGCGGGGAGGCTGACGCTGGAGCGTTTCGTCGATCTCACCAGCGCGGGCGCGGCGCGCATCTTCGGCATCGCGGGCAAGGGCCGCATTGCCCTCGGCTACGATGCGGATTTCACGGTCGCGGATCTGAAGGCCAAGAAGCGGATCGAGAATTCGTGGATCGCGTCTAAGTGCGGCTGGACGCCGTTCGACGGCATGGAGACGACCGGCTGGCCGGTGGCGACGATCATCCGCGGGATCGCGGTGATGCGCGACGGCGCGCTCGTCTCCGCAGGGCAGGGCAAGCCGATGAGGTTCGTCGAGACGCTCAATTCAGCGTGAACTCGCCGCCCGCCATTTTCAACTCGGCGTCGGAGATGATCCCGCGCGCGGCGACACGGACCGAGTGCAGCCGGCCTTCGATGCTGGTTTCCCAGAAGCGCAGGAATCTGTTGAGCACGGGAAATCCCGGAACGAGATCGAGGTCCTGCCAGATAAAGCTCTGCAGCAGGCCCGGATGATCGGGCAGGTGGTAGAGGATTTCCGCCGTGGTCAGGCGGTATCCGCGAAGTCTGAGTTCGACGCTACGCATGAGACACCCCGAATAACGAATCCTCCTTCTGCGGCGTTCCCGTGCTGAGTTTGTTTTCTGTGCCAAAAGTGTGATGCGCACCTTTCCGCCTGTCGAGAGTTGACATTGCGCTCAATGCATTTCGCCTGCCTTAACGCCAAGAAGATCAGCACTCGACGAGTGCCAGTGCCAGCGGGCGGCACAATCCGTACACGGATCAAAGGATGGCCGCTTCGGGCTCTTGCGGCCTCCCGCTGTTGCGTTCCGGATGGGCTGCCCGGGCCGGGCGGCGGCGCGGTCGCGTCGTCGCGTCGCATGGATGCACCCCGGCAAGAGGAGACACTTCCTGTCCCCGAGAGGAAGCGCCGGGTTCGGGCCCGGCTATAAGGAAGATTGCGTATCCGCCGAATCGGCGGGTTGCCTGGATCGGCGGGAACCACACGTGGGGAATTTCTCGCTTCTGATGCGTAATTTCGTCTATATGCGGCCGGGGCCGGCCGCATCTACTAGCGTTGCCGGGCGTCAGGCGAGCCTGCCAAGCAAATCAGCCGTCGGATTCTGATGGAGTATCTAGTCCTCATCATTACCTGTTGGACGATCGGGCTGATTGCCGCCATCCCGATCGGGCCGGTGAACCTGATTTGCATTCGGCGCACGCTCCAATGCGGCTGGAAATACGGCTTCACCTCGGGGCTGGGTGCGGCCCTGGGCGACGGGCTGTTTGCGACCATCACGGCATTCGGCCTGACCGCCATCGCCCAGTTGATCAACGGTTTCTCGATGCCCCTGCAGATTGTGGGCGGGGTCGCACTCCTTATCTTCGGAATACGCACGTTCATTGCGGCGCCGCCGTCACGAATCAACGAGACTTTCAGCCCATTCCCGGAAGTTGCGGGCGCCAAAGCGGCGAATGGCGGGAACGGTTGCGGAAACGGCAAGAACGGAGGGCCGAACGGCAAGAACGGCGTCACAAACGGCGGCGTAAAGGACGATGCCAAGTCGCGCGCCCGCGGCATGGCGTCCACGTTCGCGCTTACCATCACCAACCCCGCGACGCTTCTTTTCTTCGCGGCGTGGTTCACCAGCCTGGGCGGACTGGCCGACGATCCCAGCTTTTTCCAGGCGGCGTTTGCGGTTCTCGGCGTGCTCTTGGGCTCGGCGACCTGGTGGCTCGTTTTGACCTTTTCGGTCGGAAAGGCGCACGCCCGGATCGACGACGGAGTAGTGCAGGTCATCAACCGGATTTCGGGCGTCCTGGTCGGGCTGTTCGGCCTGATCCTGCTGGTGCATGTGGGCTTGCCGCATCTTCTCTAGGCTTCCAAATTCTATCCAAAGTAGAAGTCGTTAACCGCTCGCGGGTTGCGCGCCTCCCCAGCACGCACGGGCTGTGGCATCCTTTTCCCGTTCCGCGGGGGTGGGCCGATGACGTCCGAAATTGCGGTGATGAATCAGCGCGCCATCGCGCTGGCGGCCGACTCCGCCGTGACCCTGTACGACGGCGGCAAGGTCATCGTGCGCAACGACCAGCGCAAGCTGTTTCAGCTCGCCCAAGGCCTACCGGTCGGCATGATGTTTTTCGGCGTGGCCGACATCATGGGCCACCCCTGGGAAGTTCTTCTTGAGCATTTCCAGAAGAAGGCGGGAGGCGCGCGCCTGCCGCACGCCCGCGACTACGCGGCGAAATTCACCGGCATGCTGGACGGCCTCGAAGCGTTCTTCCCGCGCGAACGCCAGGCCGACGAGTACAAGCGGCTGCTCGCCTCGGTGTACCGCTTCGTCTTCGGGCTCGCCCAGTACCTGCACGAAGCGGGGGGGCGGGCGGCGGACAGGGACGTGTTGCGCCAGGCGATTGAGCTAGTCTGGCTCCGCTACCAGCATCGGGAGGACGGCAGCGCGCGGCGCGACCTGGCTTGCTTTCCTCCGGGGTTCGCGGACACCGTGAAGCGCGACTACGCGGGCGCGATCGAGGAGCTGATCGCCTACGGGTTCGGAAGCTTCAACCTGGACGCGGACTCGAAACAGCGCCTGCGCGACATCGGCGTCTTCTGCGTCGTCAAGGACCTGTTCCTGGAAGACATCACCGGGCTTGTTGTGGCCGGCTACGGCGAGGCGGAAACCTATCCGGTGGTCGTGACCACCAACGTCTCGGCGGTGGTGAACGGCATCGTCAAGCGCGCGGAAGTCGATGTTTCGGCCATCGATACCGAGATGAAATCGGCCATCACCCTTTTCGCCGATTCCGAGGTCACCTATGCGTTCCTGCGCGGCATAGAGCTGGATCTCGAGGCGCGCATCTACGGCACGCTGCAGGGCTTGGGCGCCAAGCTGGTCGAACAGCTCGTGGCGAGCTTCACCCATGTCGATCCTGCCGAGCGCGAGGCCGTCCGCCGCCAGTTCCTCTCCCGGCACCTGCCGGATTATCTGCGCCGGTTCCACGGCCTGATTTCGGAGTATCAGCAGCACGCCTACATCGACCCGATCCTGAAGGTCGTCGAGCTTTCGCCGAAGCAGGAACTTGCCGAAACCGCGCGCGATCTCGTCGCGCTCAACATCTTCAAGAAGAAGATCATGGCCCAGCGCCAGACCGTGGGAGGGGCCATCGACGTGGCCGTCATCAGCCGCGACGCCGGCTTCAATTGGGTCAAAAGGCAGGGAGGCTGACCGTGAACCAATCCGCTTTCCTGAAAGCCGCCGAACGCCTCGACCGGGTCGTCAAGAGCGTCAAGGGAAACCAGCTCGCTGCGACCGGGGCGGCAGCCCTCGTACCCGAGGACCCGCCCGTGCATCATCCGGAAGAGGCATGGGCCAGAAGGTATGCTACTCACCCGTTCCGGCCGGTGAAGGACCTCGAAGTCGGCGCACCGCCACTTTCGGCCTTCGTGGCGCCGCTGGCAGAAGAGCCCAGGTTGCAGCCCGTTCCGGACGTCCCTGCGGCCGCCGTCCGGGACGCGCCGGCCGGCGGTCACATCGGATCGAGCCTGGGCAAGCCGGGGCCCAGAAGGTCCTGGATTTCAAGGATGTTCCGCGGACCGGCTTGATCGCCGCGCCAGGATGCCTTAGGCGCGAGGTGCGCGTTGGGCTATTCTCCGGCGCGTTGGGGCAAACTGCGATGAGGAAGACGATGCGTCTCGGATTGATCCTGGCGGTCTTGGTTTCGGCGACGGCCGTTTCGGCAGGAGCCGCCGATCCGGCTCTCAGTCCCACGTCCAATCAGGCATTCCTGGCCAAGTTCGACAAGACGCCCGGCGTGGTGGTGAAGCCAGACGGCCTGCGCTACCGCATCCTGAAGAACGGCTTCGGTCTGCGGCCGCGGCTGACCGACTACGTGACCGTCTACTACACCGGCAAGCTGATCAACGGGAAGGTGTTCGACGGAACCGAGGAGGGCATGCCCGTCCGCTTCAAGGTGAACTCGCTCATCTCCGGCTGGTCCGAGGCCTTGTCGCTGATGAAGACGGGCGACAGGTGGGAAGTCGTGGTCCCGTCGAAGCTTGGTTACGGCGAAGCAGGCACGCCCGACGGCGTGATTCCGCCCAACCAG
Source organism: Rhizomicrobium sp. (assembly GCA_035524815.1). Classification (GTDB taxonomy): domain Bacteria; phylum Pseudomonadota; class Alphaproteobacteria; order Micropepsales; family Micropepsaceae; genus Rhizomicrobium. Next base: position 22,245 of record DATKOE010000132.1, on the reverse strand, counting down.
ACGCTGGTGTTCGAACTCGAACTTCTCAAGGTCACGCCTCCCAAGCTGCGGCCGGCAGACCCGAACAACCCGGACGACAAGCACGCGGGCGAAGACCTCGGCCCGGATGACGACAGCAACTGAGCGGAGCGGCGGTGCTTGATCGGCTAGGCCAGTTGTTTGACGGCCGCAAGGCCGGCGGCACCCTGCGCATCGCCCTGGCTCTGCTCCTGGTGGTGGGAGCAAGCGCGCTGTTCTGGGCAAGCCGCGACTACACCGTCGTCGCGCCCGATTGGGACGGCCTGGTCCGCGGCGTCACGTATTATCCCAGCCACACCTACACCAGCGACCAGCTCAAGCACATTTCGCCGGAGCGCATCGACGCCGACATGCGCCAGCTCTCGCGCATCACGGGCCACATCCGCACCTACACGGTGAACTACGGCCTCGACAAGGTGCCCGAAATCGCGCGGCACTACGGCCTGACGGTGTCGCTCGGCATCTGGATCGGCGCCGACCTCGACAAGAACGAGCGGGAGATCGACAAGGCGCTGAACGCCATCCTGGCCAACCGGCGGGTGATCGATCGCGTCATCGTCGGCAACGAAGCCATCATGCGCGGCGACGTCACCGCCGACCAGCTCAACGGCTATATCCGCCGCGTGCGCGAGGCGTTGCCCGCCCGCATCAAGGTGACGACCGCCGAAACGTGGTCGAGCTGGCTGCTGCATCCCGAGGCCGGCCGATACTGCGACGTGATCACCGTGCACCTTTTGCCGTACTGGGAGCGGACTCCGATCGCCGATTCCATCCGCTTCGTGCAGAGCCACTACGACCTGGTGCAGGCGGAGTTCCCGGACAAGCCCATCGTCATCGGCGAGGCGGGATGGCCTTCGCAGGGGCGCGCCTACGGCAGCGCCGAGGCCTCGCTGGCCAACGAGGCGTATTTCATCCGCAACTTCGTCCAGCTCGCACTGAACAAGGGCTACGACTACTACATCATCGAAGCCTACGATCAGCCCTGGAAGGGACGCAACGAGGGCCAGGTCGGCGCCTATTGGGGGCTGTTCAATGCCGACGGCGCCCCGAAATTCCCCTTCGCCGGCCTGTTGCGCTCGTTCCCGGAATGGCGCACCTACACGCTGTTCGCCGCCGTCTTCTCGCTGCTTCTGGGCCTTCTGATCTTGAGCCAGATGCCGCGGCTGAAACAGCCCGGCTATTTCGTGATGGGAAGCCTGGTGGCGCTGGTCACGACCGGCATCCTGCTCCTGATCGACGCCACGACGCTCAACTACGTCGATCCGGCCGACATCGCGATGATCCTGGCGATGTCGCCGCTGGTGTTCCTGGCCTCCACCGTCATCCTGACCGAAGGAATCGAGCTGGCGTCGAGCCTGTGGCGGGTGGAGAAGCGTCTGGTGCGCGCGGAGATTCCCCAGGATCCGCCGCTCGTCTCGGTCCACGTGCCCTGCTACAACGAGCCGCCGGCGATGGTGATCGCCACGCTCGATGCGCTCGCCCGTCTCGATTACGAGAATTTCGAGGTCGTCGTCCTCGACAACAATACGCCCGATGAGGAGACCTGGAAGCCGCTCGAAGCCCACTGCGCCGCGCTGGGACCGCGTTTCCGCTTCTTCCATTTCGACCATGTCAGGGGATTCAAGGCCGGCGCGCTCAACATCGCGCTCGACGTCACCAATCGCGCCGCGAAATACGTCGCGGTGATCGACAGCGACTACAAGGTCGATCCCAACTGGCTCAGGCTGGCGCTGCCGTTCTTCGCCGACGAGCGCATCGCGCTGGTGCAGGGACCGCAGGACTACTCGGACGCCGGCGCCAGCCTGTTCAAGGCGATGTGCTACGAGGAATACCGCGGCTTCTTCCAGATCGGCATGGTGGAGCGCAACGAGCACGACGCCATCATCCAGCACGGCACGATGACCATCGTGCGCCGCGACCGGCTGGAGGAGGTGGGCCGCTGGTCCACCTGGTGCATCACCGAAGACACCGAGCTTGGCCTCAGGCTGTTCGAGGCCGGCTACGGCGCGGCCTACATCCCGCAGAGCATGGGCAAGGGCGTGATCCCCGACACGCTCAAGGCATTCCAGAGCCAGCGCTACCGCTGGGTCTACGGCGCGATGCAGATCATGAAGCGCCACGCACGCGCGGTTTTTCTGGGCGGATCGAAGCTCGACCTGGCGCAGCGCTACCAGTTCGTTTCCGGCTGGCTGCCGTGGTTCTCGGACGGATTGGGGATGGTGGTCACGTTCATCGCGCTGATCTGGACGTTCGCGATGTGGTGGGCGCCGCGGTGGGTGATGGTGCCGATGCCGCTGCTGTCCGCGGCCGCGCTGGCGCTGTTCGCCGCCAAGATGCTCAAGACCCTGCTGCTCTATCCGCAGAAGGTGGGCTCGGGCGTGCGCGGGGCGGTGATGGCCTCGGTGGCAGGCCTGTCGCTGACGCATACCGTCGGCAAGGCGGTGTGGGCGGGCGTGTTCACCTCGCGCACGCCGTTCCTGCGCACCCCAAAATGCGCCGACGAGGCGATGCTGAGCCAGGCGTTGCGCGGAGTGTGGCAGGAGACGACGCTGTTCGGCTTCTGCCTGCTCGCCATCATCTCGGTGCTGGCGACGGGACGCTATGAAGACCCCGCGGCGCTGCTGTGGATCGTGATGCTGGCGGTGCAGAGTCTGCCGTATGCCGCCACGGTCGCGACTGCTGCGGTGAGCGCACGCGGGCTGGCGAAGGCGGCGCCCACCCAGCCCGCGCAACAGCCGCCGACGCTGGTCAAGGCGGCATGAGTTGAAACTGAAGCCGCTTCCCGAACGATATCGGACCGCGGCAACGGCCATAGGGCTCGCACCAGCGTTTGTGATGCTCGCTGTGGTCATCGGTGAAGTATTTCTTGATGACTACTTTGGTCCTCACTGGACTCGGCATTTCTTCATTCGGTTGATTGCAGCTGTAGCGTTGGCGTACGGTGTCCTTTTCCTCGCTTTTCGAGGACCGATGTTCGCTAACGAGGCAAAGGTCACCAGAGCTTCGCTCGCCAGGATGTTTGGTTTGTGCGTTTTGATCAGTTGCATCTTTGGAGCGGATGTTGTTTTTGAATCGGTGATCTATCCAGCCTTCGCTCTGCACGGATGGACTCCCGAACGTTTTGTTTGGCACGCGGCGGAAATGGTTTTCCTTGCTGTTGTGATTGTGTGGGTAGGCCACCGCACGCGGATGAAGTTTCTCCGGGAAATCCGCGAAGCAGAGGTTCGAGAATCCAAGTGATCTCGGGGCGCTTAGGGTGACCCACGCGAAGGCGGCGTGAGGCCCTATTTCGAAATCACTTCGAATCCCGCCTTCTGAAAGATGTCGGTCGCTTCCCGTCCGCTGAGGAAGCCAAGAAACTCTCTCGCCACCGGCTTGGCGTCCTTGGTCAGCGCGACCGGATAGACGATCGGCGCGTGCGTATTGTCGGGGAAGGTGTCGACGATGCGCACTTTGGGCTCGGCCACCGCGTCGGTGGTGTAGACGATGCCGAGCGGAGCCTCCCCGCGCGCCACGTAAGCCAGCGCCACGCGCACGTTCTCGGCCTGCGCCAGACGATCGGCGACCGCGTTCCAGACGCCGAGCGAGGTCAGCGCGGCCTTGGCGTACTTGCCCGCCGGAACGGAGGCCGGATCGGCGACCGCCAGCCTGCCGCCGTTCAGCGCGCCCGCCAGATTGAAGTGGGGTGCAATCTTCAAAACGATCTTAGAATCGGCAGGGGCGACCAACACCAGATGGCTGCCGAGCAGGTTCTTGCGCGTGGCGTGGGTGACGAGGCCGCGGCTGTCGAGGTAGTCCATCCAATCCGTATCGGCGGACATGAAGATGTCGGCGCCGGGCGAACTTTCGATCTGGCGGGCCAAGGTCGAGGAGGCGGCGAAGGAGAACGTCACCGTGTGCCCCGTCTTCTGCTGGTAAGCCGCGCTCACCTTGGGCAGGGCCGTGCTCAGCGAAGCGGCGGCGAACACCGTTATGTCCGCTGCGTCCGCTGCCGCGGCGGCGGCAAATAGCGTGAGTGCGAGCAGGACGGCGCGTTTGAAGGTCATGCTGCACTCCTTGGGTTCGCGATTGCGAATTCAATCCGGCACGAGTTTGCCGGGGTTCAGAGTGTTCTTGGGATCGAGCGTGCGCTTGAGCGTGCGCATCAGCTCCACTTCCGCCGGGCTCTTGTAGCGTTTCAGGTCGCTGCGCTTCATCACGCCCACGCCGTGCTCGGCGCTGAACGAACCGCCGAAGTCGTGCACCACGTCGTGCACGATGGCCTGGATTTCGTCCCAGCGCGCCAGGAACGCAGCCATGTCCTCGCCGCGCGCCATCTGGAAGTTGAAGTGCAGGTTGCCGTCGCCGAGATGACCGAAGGGCACCGGGCGCGCGGTCGGCAGCACGGCCGCCACCGCCGCAATTCCGGCCCGCACGAATTCGGCGGCCGCGCTGACCGGCACCGAAACGTCGTGCTTGAGCGAAGGGCCGTCCAGCTTCTGCGCCTCCGACATGGCCTCGCGCAGCTTCCACAGCGCGGCACTCTGCGCATCGCTGGAGGCGATCACGACATCGGCCGCGAGGCCGCCGTCGAGCGCGGTTTCGAGTGCGGCCTGGAATGCGGCGGCGACACCCTTGACGCCGGAGGCTTCGCACAGCACGTACCAGGGAGAAGGCGCCGAAAGCGGATCGGCCGCGCCGGGGATGTGCTCCAGCACCAGCTCCAGGCCGGTCCGCGACATCAACTCGAAGGCGTTGACGAGCCCGTTGGTTTCCTCCTGCAGCCGCGCCAGCAGCTTCACCGCGGACGGAATGTCGGCCACCGCCGCGAACGCGGTCGCCGTTTCGGCGGGCTTGGGAAACAGCTTGAGCGCCGCCGCCGTGACGATGCCGAGCGTGCCTTCGGCCCCGATGAACAGCTGCTTCAGGTCGTAGCCGGTATTGTCCTTGCGCAGGGTGCGCAACAGGTCGAGCACGCGCCCGTCTGCCAGCACGACTTCGAGCCCCAGCACCTGTTCGCGCATCATGCCGTAGCGCAGCACGTTGACCCCGCCGGCGTTGGTGGAAACAAGGCCGCCGATGGAGGAACTGCCCACCGATGCCAGGCTTGCCGCCAGCATGAGGTTTTGCTCTTCCGCCGCAGCCCGTGCCGTTGCCAGAACCACGCCCGCATCCACGACCATGCTGGCATCCTGCGCATCGATGGAACGGATGCGGTTCATGCGGGCGAGCGTGACCAGCACCTCGTTTGCGAACGGAATCTGTCCGCCGACCAGCCCGGTGTTGCCGCCTTGCGGCACGATCGCGGTCCCCGTCAGGTTGCAGCAGGCAACGACGGCCGCCACTTCCTGGGTCGAGGCCGGTTTCAGCAGAAGCGAGGCGCGGCCCTTGTACTTGCTGCGCCATTCCTCCAGATGCGGCGCCAGCTCGGCGGGATCTTCGGAAAAGCCCTTGGGCCCCACGATGGACTTCAGCCTGTCGAAGACGTCGCTCATGGCGATTCCCGTGGCGCGGCGGCGCGCGCGAGGCGGTCGTTGACGGCTTCGCCCAGACCCGTCGCCGGAATCGGCATCACGGCGATGGCGGAGAATTCGGCGTCGAGCGCGCGCAGCATGGCAAAGAGGTTGGCTGCGGCCTCCGCCAGATTGCCCGACGGACTGAGATTCAGGCAGCCCTCGCGGCATTCGCCGCCGAAACCGAGCAACGCTTCGCCGGGTTCTGCGGCGCGCGCGTTGAGGCGCAGTCGGGCGCGCGGAGCGTAATGGCTGCGAAGCTGGCCCGGGGACGCGACGGGGCCCTGCGCGGCAGCGTTCAACGGGCCCGTGATGCGCTCGATCGCCTCGCGCGCCACCGCGCCCGGGCGCAGCATCACCGCGCCTGCGGCGGAAAACCCGATCACCGTGGATTCGATTCCGAGAGGCGTGGGGCCGCCGTCCAGGATCATGTCGATTTTCTCGCCGAAGCCGTCTTCCACATGCTTGGCGCGGGTCGGACTGACGGTTCCGGAAGGGTTCGCGCTGGGCGCGGCGATGGGCACGCCCGCGGCCGCGATCAGCTTCACGGCGATGGGGTGGGACGGTGCGCGCACCGCCACCGTGTCCAGGCCCGCGCTGACCAGCAGCGACACCGGGCTCTCGCGGCGGCGCGGTAGGACGAGGGTCAGCGGCCCCGGCCAGAAGGCTTCGGCAAGCTCCTTCGCCAGGTCGGAAAGGGCAACGCATTCGGCTGCTTGCGCGACGTCCTTCACATGCACGATGAGCGGGTTGATGCGCGGGCGTTCCTTGACGGCGAAGATCGAGGCCACTGCGCGGCCGTTGGTGGCATCGGCACCCAAGCCGTAGACCGTTTCGGTCGGAAAGGACACGAGGCGGCCTTGCGCGATCAGCTTGGCGGCGTCCGCAATCGCGGCCGCGTCGGCTTCGCGTACGATGGAAACATCGTTCGACATGGCGGCAATCTAACCCCGGCAGACCGGCGGGTCAGCCCTTAGTTGCGGTGAGGTCCAGCGTCACCGTGACCTGATGGGCGACCGGCTGGGGCGCCGCCCATTCGCCCTGGCCGACACCGAAGTCGGTGCGCATGAGGGTGACCCGGCCGCTCACATGGGCGCGGTTGCCCTGGATCGCCAACTTGAACGGAAGCTCCAGGGGCCGGGTCACGCCGCGGATGGTCAGCCGCGCATCGGCGACGTACGAACCGTCGGCGAGGGCGCGAAATCCGGTGGTCTCGAAGCGCGCCGTGGGAAAGCGGTCGACGGCAAAGCCCAGCGCACCTTTGAGCCCGTCGTCGCCCTCGGGATAGTCGGTGACCACGCTGCCGGTCTCGACTGTGGCCGCCACGTGCGAATGGGCCAGGTCGGCAGGATCGAACTCGATATCCGCCTTCCACCGTTTGAAGCTGCCGTTGAGCGGTTCGCCGCTCCAGATCACGCTGAAACCGAGCTTGCTCGACGACTCCACGTTCCAATGCGCTGCAACGGCAGGCGTGGCAAGCGCCAGTCCGACCAACGCACACATGGCCAACTTCGTCACACGCCGCTCCGCAACTTGAGGCCGGGCAGCATCCGCAACAGCACGTTGTCGCCGCGGAAATAGTGGTGATACAGGGCCGCCCCGATGTGAAGCGGAATGAGCCCGAGCATCGACCATGCGAGCACGACATGAATGCTCTGGAAGGTCTCGTGATAGGGGTGGGCCTGGCTTCGCGTCAGGTCCGAAAGCCATGGAAATGCGGGCCAATCGAACAGATGCGGAATGCCGAACTGTCCGAACACAGGCGTGCCGTGTCCCATCGCGCCCGCTGAAACCATCATCCAGCCGGCGAGCGGAATCGCGACGATGAGGGCGTAGAACAGGTAATGCATGGAGCGGCCGGCAATGTGCATCCAGCGGGGCAATCCCGGCGGCGCAGGCGGCGCCGGATTGATCAGGCGCCAGACCAGCCGCAGCACGCTCAACGTCAAGACTGTCAATCCGATCGACTTGTGCAGGCCGATGACCTGGAACTTCATCGGATCGCCGCGGGCGTAGTCGTCGAAACTCAGGCCGAGATACAGATTGAGGATGATGAGCGCGGCGATGATCCAGTGCAGGGTCATCGCAACAGCGCCGTAGCGCGCCGACGGATTGCGGGCGGAAGTGCTCATGTCAGCCTTTCTGGTACTGGAAGAGGGCTTCGATCACGAGCTTGACATCGTCGCTGACCAGCGGTTCCCAGCGCATGCCGGTGATGCCGAAGTCCGTGCGCTTGACCGTGGCCGTTGCCGAGAACCCGACAGCGTAGGCGTCGCTCATCGGATTCAGCGCGCCACCGTGGAAAACCACATCGAGCGCCACCGGCCTGGTGACGTTCCTGATCGTGAGTTCGCCCGAGATCGTGCCGGTGTTGGGGCCGGTGCGCGTGATGGATGTCGATCTGAACGTCGCTGCCGGAAACCTGCCGGCGTCGAACACGTTGGGGCCCTCGAGCTCGGTGTTGAGCGCGGGGCTCGGCGTGTCGACGCTCATCATGTCGATCTGGATGGTGACCGCGCTTTTCTCCGGCTCCGCGGAATCGAAGTTCAGCGTGCCGGATACCTTGTCGAAGCGGCCCCAGTAGTTGGTCGTGCCCTGGTGGAAGACCGAGAACAGGACTTGCGTGTGCAGTCCCACCACCGCATAGCGCCCGGTCGGCGCCTGCTTGACGTCGCTGGAGACGCCCTGCGCCGAGGCGGGCAGCAGCGTCAGCACCAAAGCGGCCGCAATGAGCGAACAACGCATGCACATTCCTTTCGGCGGACTCGAAGCGTAATTGTATGGTCCGCAGGCGGAAGCGCCAAGCTCGGCGAGGCTTGAACCCGCCCCCCAAGGGCGACAAATTTCTGTCATGCGATGGAATAAAGAGGGCTGCGATGCCGCTTTCCGGAAAGACACTTTTCATCACCGGCGCAAGCCGGGGCATCGGTCTTGCCATCGCGCTAGGGGCTGCGCGCCAAGGCGCGAACATCGTGGTTGCGGCCAAGACCAAGGTGCACCATCCCCGCCTGCCCGGAACGATCCACAGCGCGGCGGCCGACATCGAGGCGGCGGGAGGCAAGGCGCTGGCGGTGGCGTGCGACATCCGCTCGGAAGAGGACGTGAACGCGGCGGTGGCCGCGGGCGTGGCCCGCTTCGGCGGCATCGACATCTGCGTGAACAACGCGAGCGCACTCTACCTGCGCGGCACGCTCGACACCGAACTCAAGCGCTACGACCTGATGCACCAGGTGAACGCGCGGGGAACCTGGTTGGTCTCGAAGGCGTGCATCCCTCATCTCAAGCGCGCCGCCAATCCGCATGTCCTGATGATCTCGCCGCCGCTCGATCTCGACCCCAAGTGGTTCCGCAATCACACCGCCTACACGACGGCGAAGTACGGCATGAGCCTGTGCGTGCTCGGCATGGCCGCCGAGTTCGCCGACGACGGCATTGCCTTCAACGCGCTGTGGCCCCGCACCGCCATCGCCACGTCCCCGGTGAAGAACGTGCTGGCGGGAGAGGAGGGGCTTCGCCACTGCCGCACGCCCGACATCGTCGCCGACGCCGCATGTGCCATCTTCGAGAAACCGTCGCGGGCCTTTACCGGCAATTTCCTCATCGACGACAGTTTTCTCGCGGAAAACGGCGTGACGGATTTCGACCGATACCGCGTCGACCGGACTAAACCCCTGATCCCGGATTTCTTCGTGCCCCACAGCATGCCTCCCCCCGCCAGCGTGAGCCTGGAACCCGCGGCTTGACCGACGCAGCGGCAGTTCCGCCACTGATTGGCCCACGCCCTGGTGGGAGGATGCGATGGCGGTAACCGTGAAGCAGTTGGTGGACGCCGCGAACGCGGAGGTGCCGCGCGTCTCGCCTACCGAGGCGGCCGGGATGATCGCCAAGGGCGAAGTTCTGGTCGTCGACGTGCGCGACCCGTCGGAAGTGGCCGCCAGCGGCAAGGTGGCGGGCGCGCTCAACGTCCCGCGCGGCATGCTCGAATTCCGCGCCGATCCGCAATCGACCTACTACGACAAGGCGTTCGATCCGGGCAAGACGGTGATCCTCTACTGCGCCTCCGGCGGGCGCTCCGCGCTGGGCGGCAAGACGCTGAAAGAATTGGGTTACGAGCGCGTGTACAATCTCGGCGCCTTCAAGGACTGGGCGGCAGCGGGCGGCAAGGTGGAAAAGGCGTAATCGCGCCCGCGCCGGGAAGGCAGCGTTGCGACCTCCAAAGACGTGCGTGGAAGGCCCGAACCGTGCAAAATGCCCTCGGGATGACCCAGTGGGCGTGCACGATGTGGCGGTGTCTGGCGGCGGCGGCGATCTTGAGCTTCGTGGGAGCCTTGGCGGATCCGCCGCCCTGCGCGGGCGAGATCGAGATCCGCGACGCGCATATCATGCGGGTCGAGCATAACGGCGTGCTGGTGATGACCGACGGACGGGCGCTCAGTCTGGAAGGCATCCGCCTGCCCAACGCGGCGCAGGATCACGGGACTCCGGCCATCACCGACCAAGCCTTCGCCGAGCTGAACAGCCTCGCCAAGGGACGCGAGCTCGACGCCCACGCGGTCTATCCCAAGGAGGACCGCTACGATCGGGTGCGTTCGCAGATTTTCGACCACGACGGGACCTGGCTGCAAATCGAGATGCTCAAGATGGGTCTGGCGCGGGTCGACATTTCGCCGGACCGCGGCGAGTGCTACCGCGAACTTTATGCCGCCGAAGCGGACGCGCGGCACGCCAATCTCGGGCTGTGGGCCGATCCGGCCTACGCCTTCCGCGCCCCCGACGGGCTGACGCCGGCCGACACCGGAACGTTCCAGATCGTGGTCGGCAAGGTGCTGAGCACGGCCGAGAACGGCGGCAACGTCTATCTGAATTTCGGCCTGGACTGGAAAAAGGACTTCACCGTCGTGATTTCCGCCGACGACCTCAAGACCTTCAAGAACATGGGCGTGGACCCGCTTAACTATGAAGGCAAGCTCGTTCGCGTGCGCGGCGTCGTGCAACAGCTCAACGGTCCGGCGATCGCGGCCGGCAACCCCAAGCAGATTGAACTGCTGCAATGAACTGTCCTCACTGCGGCGCCGAACTTCAGCAGAGAAACCGCACGCGCCTGATCGTCACGGGCATCGAGTTCTTCCTGGCGGCGCTGGTCCTGGTCGCGCTGCTGCATCTTGCGATCACGATCCTCGCCGGGGTCGTGCTGATCGCGATCGGAATCTATTTCGTGACCTGGGCGGTCAAGCTCAACGGCCTGTGGTGCAGCCGGTGCGGACGGGTGCCGCGCCAGGCAAGATAACCGCTGCGCGGTCAGTCGTCCCGCGCCGGCTTGGCGTTGCGGTGCCGAGCGGACTTTGCTGCGATCATCGAGGCGCCGATCGCCACGCCCAGCGCAATTCCGATCGCGATATCGTGGAAGGCGAAGCTGAATGCGACAGCCAGCGCAACCCCGATCGCGATCCCGTATCCCAGGTTCTTCATGCGCGAATTTTACCAGCCGGCGCGATAGCGGCAAATCACAGCGCCGAGTTTTGTGCTGTCCGGCGCGGTCTTTTTGTCATATAAATTGCGCAAGTGGGGTAGCGATTTCGGGAGGGACCATGAACAAGAGTGCGTTCGTGAAAGCAGCTGCCGCAGCCGTGCTGTTCGCTGCCGCGCCGGCTTCCGGCCAGATGGTCGGCACTGTCGGAGCGAACCCGGGACAAAGTCCGTCCGATGCGCGCGAACTCGACCAGAAGTTCGACGAACTGAGGAACCAGGGCTCGCTGGATAATCCGAACGCAGACCCCAAAAAGGAACTCGAAACGGGGGCAAGTCTGGTGAAGCAGTCGAAATTCTCCGAGGCGCTGCCTCACCTCGAGTTCTATGTGTCGAAACATCCGAAAGACGTGACGGCGCTCATCTATCTCGGCTTCAGCCACCGCATGATCGGTTCGACCGAGGTCGGCATCAACCCCGGCGACGAGTACAGGAAGGCGCTCGACTGCTATCGCCGCGCGCAGGCCCTCGATCCGGACAACCGGCTGCTGCATGAATACGCCGGCAAAGTGCTCATGCTGATGCACGACGTGCCGGACGCGCAGGTCGAGCTGACGGCATTGCGCAAGGCCTGTCCCTCCGGATGTCCGGAACGGCAAGCGTTGGAGGCGGTCGTTCCGGCGCAGTAGCAGCCGCAAGCCTCAGAACGGCCGGCGGCGCGGCAGCCTCAACCTGTCGGCCAACAGCACCACGAACGGCAGTCCCAGCGGGATGACGAGCGCAAGGCCGAGTTTCGGATGGCCGAGGGCCAGGCCGATGCTCCAGCCGGCGACGAAACCGAATCCCATCGCGCCCGCCAGAATGCACAACGAGCGCACCGGCCGTTCGCTGGCAATCGCGACGGTCGCCAAGACTCCGACGGCGCCGCCGATGGCCATCGCGGCCGTCAGATGATCGGTGAGGCTGGCCACCGCCCATCCCGCCAGCGAGCCCATCGCCATCGCGCCCGCCACTTTGAAGACGGAGCGGACGGGGCTCGTGCCGAACAGGGCAATGGTGGCCAGGACGCCGATCGCGGCGCCGGAAGCAGCGGCGATCGCAACCTCGTCGGTGGCCGAGGCAATGAGCCAACCCGACAGTGCACCTGCCGACGCTGCCAATAGCCACCGCATGCCGTCCTCCCAGCCTGAAGCGGACGTTTAACGCAGCGACAGAGCAATCCGGTTCGCGGCAAAAGTAAAGACCCGGAGTGACCTCCGGGCCTTCACCAATACGTCACTGCCGTCACGCCGCCTTTTTCAGGAGCGCGCCTTCGACGCGCTTCACCGCGGACGCCTCGTCGATCCGCTCGACGGCCGCCACTTCGCGGGCCATGCGGGCGAGGGCGGCTTCGTAGAGCTGCCGTTCGGAGTACGACTGCTCCGGCTGGCCGGTAGCGCGGTGGAGGTCGCGCACCACCTCGGCGATCGAGACGAGATCGCCCGAGTTGATCTTGGCTTCGTATTCCTGGGCGCGGCGCGACCACATCGTCCGCTTGATGCGGGCGCGCCCCTTGAGCGTATTGAGGGCGGTGGCGACCGTATCCGGGGATGACAACTTGCGCATGCCGACGGCCTTGGCCTTCGTGGTGGGGACGCGAAGGGTCATCTTGTCCTTGTCGAAGGTGATGACGAAGAGCTCGAGCCTGATGCCGGCCACTTCCTGCTCTTCGATGCGCATGATCTTGCCGACGCCGTGCGTCGGATACACGACGTGGTCGTTGGTCTTGAATTCGAGTTTCTTGTTGGAGTTCGCCGGAACCTTCTTGGCCGGAACCGGCGTGACAGAGGCTTTTGCGATGGTCATTTCACTTTCCGTGTCGCGCACTCGAACGAGCGCCGGCCAGGGGGTCGGCACCGCCTGAATTTGCACTGCAAAAGTTGCGGCGCCTCCGGACCTCTCATAAATCCGGGTGGGGCAGCGCCGTTCGAGTCCATTTCAGAACGGCTAAAAGGTATCACACAATGTCGCGAAAGGAAAGCTCCTTATCCTCAAACCTTTGAAATCTTGGAGTTTATTTCGGTTCAAATGAACAACTGTCATTGACGTAAGCGCTGTCACATCCCCAGGGTTTGGGCCGAATTTCTGGCTTAACCGCCGGAAAATGGTTAATTTCACGATCCGCCCCCCGGTTTTTCGGAAAAGTACTTCTCGAATTTCCCTTCCTCAACGGAATGAGCATCGGCGTCGGCCGGAGGCGGGCCCTTCTGGGTGATGTTGGGCCATTTCTTCGCGTATTCGGCATTGAGGGTCAGCCAGCGCTCCAGCCCGCTCTCGGTATCGGCCTTGATGGCTTCGGGCGGGCATTCGGGCTCGCACACGCCGCAGTCGATGCACTCGTCGGGGTGGATGACGAGCATGTTCTCGCCTTCGTAGAAGCAATCGACCGGGCAGACCTCCACGCAGTCCATGTACTTGCACTTGATGCAGGCGTCGGTCACGACGTAGGTCATTCTCTGCTCCGGTTCTCTTCTCTCGTACTTTGCCTGTCACGGCCGCCCTTGAGGCGGCCATCCAGTCGACGCGTGTCGCCGCGGCGAAAGACTCTGGATGGCCGGGTCAAGCTCGGCCATGACGATGAGGGTTAAGGGCAGGGCCCTCATGTCCGGCAAGTCCCATAAAGCCCGGGGGCTCAGGGATCAAGGCGTTCCGAAATCACAGGGGCGTCCGTGAGGATTTCATACAGCAGCCGGGCTTGCGGCGCGGCCCCCCGCCGCTTGGCCCCGCAGAGAACGCGGACAATCACCACCTCGCGGCTCTGCGGCACGGTGAGGATGTCGCCGGGCCTCACCTCGCGGCCGGGCTTTCCGACCCGGAAGCCGTTGATGCGCAGATGACCGGATTCACAGGCCGCCTGGGCCAGTTCGCGCGTCCGGTAGAACCGGGCACACCACAGCCATTTGTCGAGGCGGAGTCTGGCTTCGCTCATTTCGCTCCGATCAGTTCGGCCAGGCTGGCGAAGGGCGAGTCCGGATTGACGGTGACCTTGAACTCGGCCTTTTCGCGCTTGTGGCCGTGGCGCTTCTGACGGGGCGGCGGCCCGCGGCGCCACACGCTCTTCGGCGGATCGCCGGCAACTTCGGTGGTGTGCCAGCCGAGGGCGGCGAGCACGTCCACGAGCTCTTCGTTGCCGCAGCCCAGCAGCGACACTAGCTTGGGCGAGAGCACGTCCGTCGTCGAGCCGTCCGTCAACGCTTTTTCCAGCAGGTCCTCCAGCCGCTCCAGCATGTCGAGACGGATGGCGCGGCCGCCAAAAACGCGGAAGCCTGCCGCCGAGAGGAATCCGTCCGGCGTCTCCGCATCGTTGGCGAACGAGGTCAGCCCCGCGCGCGGCAAGGCGGGCACGTTCTCCAGCTTCGACCATACGCTCCACAGCAAGGCGAGCAGGCCGGCCGCCTCGGGCCGCAACAGCTTCTGCAGGTAGGCCGTGCGCCGCCCGAACCAGATGCCGTAAGGCTTCAGCGCGCGCATCAGCTTGCTGCGATCGCCTTTGATGGCGGCGCGCGGAAAATCGAGCGAGCCGAAATTCTCCCAAAGCTGGTGGGCGATGCCGCGCGCTTCGCCGGGCAAGGCGTCTTTCGTTCCGGCCTTGGCCTCGACGGCCATGCGGAGCAATTCGAGCGGCTCCAGCTTGGCGGCGATGCGCGCCGCCACCCATTCCTCCAGCCGCCGCTGCACGGCATCGCGCGGCTGACCCTTCAGGCTTTCGTCCGCGAGCAACAGAACGGCGGGCGACAGTGGCGCCGGGCCCGCGATCAGCTTCGCCACGATGGCGCCGTCCCACCACAATCGCCCGTGCTCGGAAAGGGTGATGTCGGTCTCGAGCGCGAAGGCGAGCTTGCGCGCCCGGGCGAAGAATTCGCTTTCCAGGCCCTTCAGCGCGGCGGCGCGCAAGGCGCGGGCTTCCAGCCCGGCGGCGGTATCGACGGGCGTGAAGCGGAAACCTTCGAGCTTGCCAATGGTTTCGCCGCCGACCGCGACGCCACCGGAATCGTCCAGCACCAGATTCAGGTCCTCTTCGCGCAGCGAGCGGATCAGCACCGAGGCGCGCCTGTCGATGAAGCGCTGGG
Source organism: Rhizomicrobium sp. (assembly GCA_035524815.1). GTDB lineage: Bacteria > Pseudomonadota > Alphaproteobacteria > Micropepsales > Micropepsaceae > Rhizomicrobium. The sequence continues at coordinate 7,160 of DATKOE010000132.1, read as the reverse complement.
TGAGCTTTTCGTGCAGCGCGTCCGACAGGCGGTCTTCGACCGCGCGTGTTACTTCCTGCCAATGGGCGCTATCCTTCACCCAGCCGGGCCGGTGCGCGGCGTAGGTCCAGGTGCGGATGTGCGCCAACCGCCCCGAAAGCGTGGCGACGTCGCCCTCGGTGACGTCGAGGCGGTTGATCTGACTTGCCAGCCAGTCCTCGGGCAGCACTCCGGCCTCGCCCGAAAGGAAACCGAAGATCGTGCGCACCAGCCGGGGGTGCTCGTCAGCGGACAGCTTGTTGAAATCCGGCATCTGGCAGGTTTCCCAGAGCAGCCGGATCTGCGCGGGCGCCTTCGCGCGGTCGCGGATCTCGTCCAGGCCGCCAAGCGTGCGCAAGGCGACCAAGTCGGAGGCCGGCCGCGCCTTCACCAGGCCCCGCATCGGCGGCGGCTCGTCCAGGCCCGCGATCAGCGCGTCGAGCGACTGAAACGAGAGCTTGGAATTGCGCCACTGCAGCACGCGCACCGGGTCGTAGTGATGGTTCTCGACGCGGGCGGCGGTCTCCTCGTCGAGCGGGTCGGCCTCGCCGGTAACGCCGAAGGTGCCGTCGTTCATGTGCCGCCCGGCGCGGCCGGCGATCTGGCCGATCTCCTCGGGCCTGAGCGGGCGCGTGACAGTTCCGTCGAACTTCTCCAGCGCGGAAAAGGCGACGTGGTCGACATCCATGTTCAGGCCCATGCCGATGGCATCGGTCGCCACCAGAAAGTCGACTTCGCCCGACTGGTAGAGCGCAACTTGGGCATTGCGCGTGCGCGGGCTGAGCGCGCCGAGCACGACCGCGGCGCCGCCGCGATGGGTGCGGATCAGTTCGGCGATGCCGTAGACGTCGTCCGAGGAGAATCCAACCACGGCGGAGCGGCGGGGCAGACGGGTGAGTTTTTTGGAGCCGGTATAGGCGAGGTCCGAGAAGCGCGCGCGAGACATGAAATAGGTGCGCGGCACGAAGCGCTGGATGGCGCCGCGCATGGTGTCGGCGCCGAGAAAGATCGTCTCTTCGTCGCCGCGGGCGTTCAGCAGCCGGTCGGTGAAGACGTGGCCGCGCTCGAAGTCCGCACAGAGCTGGATTTCGTCCACGGCCAGGAACGCTGTGCCGAGGCCGACCGGCATCGCCTCCACGGTGCAGATGTAATACTGCGCCCCGGCCGGAACGACCTTCTCTTCTCCCGTGATCAGGGCGACCGATTTGGGGCCCTTAAGCCTGACGATCTTGTCGTAAACTTCGCGGGCGAGCAGGCGCAACGGCAGCCCGATCATGCCGGACTTGTGGGCCAGCATCCTCTCGATGGCAAAGTGGGTTTTGCCGGTGTTCGTCGGACCAAGGACGGCGGTAATCCGGCCGCCAGCCGGCGCTTCACGCGCACTATGTACGATCATCGCGGGCGAACATCGGGCTTCCGCCGGGAAAGTACAAGCAGCAGGAAGTCCCGGATTCTACGCTCTTGGTTAGTGAAAGAACGGCGCGGGAACGAACGCTGTCCGAATCACTAACCGACTCAAAATCAGTGTTCGTTCTCATACAATTGGGTGTTTGTCAAGGACGCGGAATCGCTAGATGTTGTGTGCGAATCGATCAATGGAGTCCGAGCGAGTTATCCACGGAACAATCCGTGTGCGGATGAATGTGACAGGTCTTAAACAATTCTAATACGGAAAGTTGTCCGCGGTTCGCGAGTGCAACATGCCGCGCCATCGAACCACATGCTTCCGCCGGGCAGGCATGCGAAAAGGCGCGCCGCAAGCGCTCGCCGGAGGATTCCATGAGCGACAAGACCCCGAAGAACTGGGCCGCGCTGGCCGCCAAGGAACTGAAAACCCGCCCGCTCGAAGAGCTGACCTGGGCCGCGCCGGAGGGGTTCGAGGTCAAACCTCTGTACACGGCGGCGGACCTTGAGGGGATCGAGGCGGCAGGATCGCTGCCCGGCTTCGCGCCGTTCCTGCGTGGGGTGCGCGCCACGATGTATGCGGGGCGGCCCTGGACCATCCGGCAGTACGCGGGATTTTCGACCGCCGAGGAATCCAACGCCTTCTACCGCAAGAACCTCGCGGGCGGGCAGACGGGCATTTCAGTCGCCTTCGACCTGCCTACTCATCGCGGCTACGACAGCGACCATCCGCGGGTGGCGGGCGACGTCGGCAAGGCGGGCGTCGCCATCGACTCCGTCGAGGACATGAAGATCCTGTTCGACGGCATCCCGCTCGACCGCATGAGCGTGTCGATGACCATGAACGGCGCCGTGATCCCGATCATGGCGAACTACATCGTGGCCGCCGAAGAGCAGGGTGTGCCCCCGGCCAGGCTGGCGGGCACCATCCAGAACGACATCCTGAAAGAATTCATGGTGCGGAACACCTACATCTATCCGCCCGCCCCCAGCATGCGCATCGTCGCCGACATCATCGAATACGCGGCGAAGGCCATGCCGAAGTTCAATTCCATCTCGATTTCCGGCTACCACATGCACGAGGCGGGGGCGACCGCCGTGCAGGAGCTGGCCTATACGCTGGCCGACGGCAAGGAGTACGTGAAGGCGGCGCTGGCCAAGGGGCTGGACGTCGACGCGTTCGGGCCGCGGCTCAGCTTCTTCTTCGGCATCGGCATGAACTTCTTCATGGAGATCGCCAAGCTGCGCGCCGCGCGCCTGTTGTGGGCCGAGATCATGGGCGGCTTCGGCGCGAAAAAGCCGGAAAGCCTCATGCTGCGCACCCATTGCCAGACCTCGGGCGTCTCGCTGACCGAGCAGGACCCCTACAACAACGTCGTGCGCACGGCGTACGAGGCGCTGGCCGCGGTGCTCGGCGGCACGCAGTCGCTGCACACCAATTCGTTCGACGAAGCCATCGCGCTGCCGACGGAGTTTTCCGCCCGCATCGCGCGCAACACGCAGCTCATCCTGCAGCACGAAACCCAGGTGACGCGCACCGTCGATCCCTTGGGCGGCTCGTACTACATCGAGGCGCTGACCCATTCGCTCGCCGTGCACGCCCGCAGGATCATCGCGCGGGTGGACGCCAAGGGCGGCATCGCGGCCTGCGTGGACGAGGCCAAGCTCGCGATCGAGGAATCCGCCGCGCGGCGTCAGGCCCGCGTCGACAAGGGCGAGGATGTCATCGTCGGCGTCAATCGCTTCGAGCCGGAGCGCAACGGCGAAGTGGAATACCGCGAGGTGGACAACGCCGCGGTGCTGAAAGCGCAAATCGCGCGCCTCGCCGAAGTGAAAGCCAAGCGCGATCCGGCCAAGGTGGCGGCTACGCTCGCGGCCCTGCGCGAAGGTGCGGCAGGTACCGCGAACCTGTTGGCACTGGCGATCGATGCAGCGCGGGCCCGGGCCACGGTGGGCGAAATCTCGACCGCCATCGAACAGGTGTACGCACGCCATCGCGCCGTCACGCGCACGATCTCGGGGGTTTACGGCGGGGCATTCGAGGGCGACAACGAGTTCGCCGCGCTGAAGGGTGAGGTCGAAAACTTCGCGAAGACATCGGGCAGGCCGCCGCGCATCCTTGTAGCCAAGATCGGTCAGGACGGACACGACCGCGGCGCCAAGGTGATCGCGTCGGCCTTCGCCGACATCGGTTTCGCCGTGGACGTGGGCGAGCTGTTCGCCACGCCGGAGGAGGTGGCGAAGAACGCGGTCGCCACCGGCGCTGAGGTGGTGGGCATCTCCAGCCTCGCGGCGGGCCACAAGACGCTGGTTCCCGAACTCATCGCCGCGCTGAAGAAGGAAAAGTGCGACGCGCTGGTGGTCGTCGGCGGCGTGATTCCGGCCAAGGACCACGAATTCCTGAAAGAGCAGGGCGTCGCCGCCGTGTTCGGACCGGGCACCAACATCCCGGAAGCCGCGCGCAAGGTGCTCGATCTCGTGCGGGCTCGCTGAGCGCTATTTCGTCCGATCCATGAACGCGTTCATTTCGCGGGCAACCTGTGCCTCGTGCGTGCGCCATACGAAATGGCTCGCGCAGCGCAGCCGCACGACTCGCGCGGCCGGAACCGCCGCCTGAAATGCATCGGCTTGGGCGCTTTGAGACGCCGTATCGGCTTGCGCCTCCGCCTTCGCCTCGGGCGTGGGACTGCACGCGAAATCGTGTGGCACGGCGAAGACGGCCAGGATGTTGCCGCTGAGCGATGCGAACTTCCGCTCCCCCAGGAAAATGGCGTTGGGAATCGCCAGTTCCGGCGGTCTGGCCGCGCGCGGCAGTCCCTGCTGGGCGGGCGGCAAGGAGTCGAGATCCCTCAGATGATCCTGAAGCGCCTTTTGAAGCAGGACCAGATCGTTCGATTGGAGGACGCCGGTCGCCTGCGCCCGGTCCTCCGCGGCGTCCGCAACATAGTCCCAGCGGTCGAGCCTTCGTCTCAGATCGTTTAGGTCGACCACGACGCTGCTGTGCGCGGGATCGTAGAACGCGTGGCCGCCGGCGGCATCCAAGTATATGAGGCCCGATACCAACTCGGGATGGCGTTCATCGATCGAACTGAGCTCTTCGCCCGCCATCGAATGGCCGGCAACGAACGGCTTGTCGAGCTTGAGGGCGTCGATCACGGCCAGAACATCGTCGCCAAGCCGGTCCGCCGAATAATTTGCCTCGATGGGCGCAGGCTTGCTGGAATTGCCGTAGCCGCGGCGCGTGATGCCGTAGACGTGATGGCGCGCGGTGAATTTCAAGGCGAAGCGGTCGAAGTCGTGCGCCGTGCGCCCGAGGCCGGCGAGAAACACCAGCGGCCGGCCTTGGCCGCCCCAGTCGAGCACTTCGAGGGACACGCCTTTCTCGACCTCGATGAACTGGACCTTGTGCGGCGAGGTATCGGGCGGCGTCTGTCCCGGACTTGAGATCGCCGTGACCAGGAACATGGCAACGATGCGGAATGGATTTCTCACGCGCTTCCCCCGTCGAGACCGTCATCCAGTGTTGGCTGCACGTTTGGCAGAACTGAGGCGGATTCGACGGCGGCGCGCGGCTACGGCTTGCCTTGAGGCGCGCCACCGGCCTCCGGCGTTCCGGCCGGCGTGATGAACAGCTTCTTCTCCTTGTACGCGATGTAGACGTGCAGATGCTTCAGCACGTTCATCCCGAGCAGCATCTGCTCGTCGTCGACCGGGTTCTTGGTGGCGAGGTGGGTGCCGATCTGCGGGCGGGTGTCGATTTTCTTGCTGAGCCGGTCGGGAATGATGTGCACCGCCGGATTGCGTACTTCGAGCCCCTCCAGCGACAAGGTGCCGAATTTGTGCTCATAGGCGGCGGTACTCTCGTCGCCATTGACGTTGCCGATTTTGGGCGTGTCCGGCGCGCCGGTGACGATGCCGAACTTGTCGCGCGCAATGGTGTCCAGCAGCGTGGAGTTCTCTGCGCCGGTGTCGAGCGTGGCGGTGACCTCTACGCCGTCCAGAGACACGGGAAGAACGATGTGCCAGCCGTCGGGCATGTCGAAGGGAATGATCGCGATCGGCCGCTCCGGCCAGTAGACGACTTTGCCCTCGCAGTGATCGGAAGACAGGATGTCGAGCTTGCCGGTTCCGAAATCGATCGAGATGTCGTAGTTCTGAAGAATGTCCGGTCCCAGCAACCCGGAAGCGCCGGGATCGTAGCTGCCGAGCCTATGCGGCGCGACCGCGAGGTGAATATCGTGCCCCGTCATGCGTCCGATCGACAGGGTCGTGATGATCTCTTGGTCGGACTCGCCGCCGTTGACGTCGTACACAATGGAGTGCCCGGTGTGACTCTTGAGGCCGAGGCGCGCGGCCGCGTCGGGCCAGATCATCGTGTTGGCGGCGCCGGTGTCCAGGACCAGCTTGGCAGGCTGGCCGCCGAGTTGCACCGGTACGTAATCGACGCGTCCATCGTCCGCGGACTCGAGATCGACCGAAGTGACCAGTTTCAGCGGCGAGCAATCCGCCAGCGCCGCGGGCGCAGTAGCCAACGCGGCAGCGGCAACGATAAACAAAATCCTCATGGTCTCCCCCCGTGCCTCCGCCGAGCCACTTAATTCCCGATGTTCTCCTTCAGGAACTTCTCGATTTCCGTGAGGAGGCGAATTCGACTTTCCGCTTGCTGGAGGTAGTGATCCTCTTCCCCGGTGAACTTAATGAACTGGACCTGTTTTCCGGCCTGCCGGAGGGCGTCGTACATTTCCTGGCTCTGGTGGATGCGAACCGTGTAGTCGCTCTCGCCGTGCATGAGAAGCACAGGGCTCATGATTTTTTCAGCATGAAGAGCCGGAGAAGTGGCCTTGAGCTTCTCATGGTCCTCACTGGCCACTCCGATACGGGAGTTGAGATATGACATCGTTTTGGAATGGGGGCGAGCTTCTTCCTCCCAAATCCTCAGGTAATCGAGCCAATCGGAGATTCCCGCGTAGCTTATTACGCAGCGGTAGAGTTGGGGGGTCAATTCTGCACCCTCAAGCGCGATGTATCCACCGTAGTCGGCACCATAGATGCAGACTCTCTTCGGGTCGGCGATGCCGTCGGCGATGACCTTGTTTACTCCGTCGGTCACATCGTCTTGTGTCTTCAGACCCCATTGCTTGAAACCCGCTTTACGGAACGGGTATCCATATCCGAACGATCCACGATAGTTCGGTTGCAGAACCGCATAGCCTCTGTTTGCGAGGAACTGCGTAAGCCAGTTGAAATCCATCGAGTCCCGGCTGTCAGGTCCGCCGCCGGACGAAGCGCCGTGTGGTATCACGACGAGCGGCAGGTTCTTGGGCTCCTTGCCGGGAGGCAAAGTCAAATACCCAGGGATATCCAGACCATCGCGCGCTTTGTACGGATATGGCTTTACGGCACCCAGGTCGTGAGAATGGATTAAGGGATACGACACACCTATCCTTCCTGCCAAATGCGTTTTGCGATCAAGAAGGTAATAGGTCCAGGGCTCGCTCACGCTTGACACCCTGACGATTACTTTTTCAAACGCCACGTCGTGCGAAACAAGGATGACGTTGCTGCCTGGAAACGCGGCTTCAAGCCCCCTTTGTAGTGCCTGCATCGAAGGGTCGAACCATTTGATCTTGTACAGATCGTCGACATAGTCGACCCCCAAAACGCGCCTTGTCCAGCAGTTCAAAAACAACGCGTACACGTCGAATGTAGGGTTTTTGAAAATCGAAACGGTCCTGCCA
>DATKOE010000131.1:0-12902 GCA_035524815.1 Rhizomicrobium sp. | reverse complement strand
GTTCTGTCCTTAGCCGGACTGGTGATCCTAGCGGAGGAATTCCACCCGATCCCATTCCGAACTCGGCCGTTAAAGCCTCCAGCGCCCATGGTACTGCGGCCCAAGCCGCGGGAGAGTAGGTCGTCGCCAGTCCTGCCAAGGACAGAGTTTTCAAATCGCCTTCACAAATTCAGCAAAACCCCGCCGGAGAAATCCGGCGGGGTTTTTGTTTGTCTGCTCAACCGCGCCGGACCTGTCCTTCGGAGCGGCCGGTACTTTCCCGGTCGTGTTCGTAGCGTTTCGTTTCCGGAAAGGGCGGCAGCCAGGATTCGCGCCGCACCGTCCAGCACTCATAAGTCGGCACCAGCTGATTGGGCGAGTCCAGGCAGCCCAGATGCACCTCGATCTCGTCGCCATTGCGCGCGAAGACGGAGGAACCGCAACGCGGGCAGAAGCATCGGCCTGCGTAATCGCGGATCTCGCCTTCAATCGTCACGGCATCGGCCGGAAATATGGCGGCCGCAAAGAAAAGGGCGCCGTGATGCTTGCGGCAGTCCAGGCAATGGCAAATGCCGACTCGATGCGGAAGTCGCGACGCCACGATCCGGACATCGCCGCACAAGCATCCGCCGGTGAACCGGTCCATGCGCTGCCTCCCTTTGACGGGCTCCGGACGCTTGCACGCCCGGGCCCCTCTGTTGGCCGCTACTTCTTCTTCGTCTCCCACAGTCCCAGCACTGCGCCGGTGGGATCCACGATGATCGAAAACGAACCCATGTCCTGAACGGGCACGTTCTCCTGCATCACGTTGGCGCCCAGCTCCCGCGCCCTCTTGGTCGCCGCACCCAGATCGGGCACCTCGACATAGGGCACCCACTGCGACGGTGCCCCGGCCACGGGATGCTGCATCATTCCGCCGCCCGTTCCGTCACCCACTCCGATCAGCGTGTAAGTTCCGTGCTGACCCATGTCCATGTCTTTCAGGTCCCAGCGAAACAGCTGGCCGTAAAACTCCTTGGCCCGCTTGTGGTCGGTGGTGTTGAGCTCGATGTGCACGAAGGGATTTGCCATGCCGTTGGTCTCCGTGTTGTGAGTATCGGCCATTGCGCCACACCTTCATGACCGTTTCAATGACGACGGGACATACCGGCTCCGCGGGCCGGAACTTGACTCGGCAGTTCGATCTTGCCGTCGATGGGCGCGGGGGCTTTCCTTTTTGAGTGCCTATTCCCCCTTCACCACCTCGCCGCCCTTCATCACGAAGGGAACACGCTCCAGCCCCCGCACGTCCGCAAGCGGATCGCCGGAAACCGCGATCACGTCGGCATAGTGGCCGGCCGTCAACTCTCCGACCCTGTCTTTCCAGCCCATCAGGTCCGCCGCATCGATCGTGGCGGCTCGGATGGCGTCGACCGGCTTCATGCCCCATTCCACCATCTTGGCGAACTGCCCGGCGTTGTCGCCGTGCGGATAGACGGCCGCGTCGGTGCCGAACGCCATCCTGGCGCCGGCCCGGAACGCCTTCTTGAAATTCTCGCGCTGCAGCCGTCCGATCTGTTTTTCCTTCGCGAGCGATTCCGGCAGCATGCCGTTCTTCAGCCCCTCGGACATGATGAAATCGTCGTTATAGATGTCGAATACCAGCCAGGTGCCGTGCTCCTTGGCGATGCTGAGCATGGGCCCGGAGACCAGCATGCGCGGACCGGGCACGTCGCCCGCAGGCGCGCCTCCAATGGCGCACGCACGGCCCTGCGTCAGTTGGTCCGCGGCGGATCGAGATTCCAGATGTTGCGCAGGATTCTCCATTCGTTGCCGGCTTCGCGGCGCAGGATGTGCATGCCCTTGAAGCGCGGCGTGGTCGCCGCGCCGCCCGCGCGCGGCGTGATCCGCCAGTCGCAGGCGTATTCGTGCCAGGCCCAATCGCCCGCGATTTGGGTCTGTCCGTCCTCGTAGCGCAGCGACTCGACACGAACCGAAGCGATGAACTGCGCCAGCCAGTCGCGCAAGGCGGCGCCCGAAAGCGGGGCGGTGTTGGGCGGCATCATCACGCAATCGTCCGCCAGCAACGCGAAGTAGCGTTCGGCATCGCCCGCGGCGATGGCGTCGTTTTCGGCCCGCGAGATATGTTCGATCCGCTTTTTGTCGTCACCCATCGCCGCGTCCTTTCGATGTCAGGCCGTGGCCGTTTTGGAGACGGCCGGAAGCCGCCCCAGCCACTTGGGGAGGGCGGCGATCAGGATGACCGCGCCCAAGACCAGCTCGATCCCCGTGATCGCGCCATTGAAGAGGCTGTAGCCCTTCGCCGCCGGGTTCAGGTAGACGTGTCCCATCATCCAGATGCCCGCCGTGTAGACGGTCACGAACAGATAGGCGAGCGGGATAAGGCAGGTCAGCATGTAGGCGCGTCTGCGCGACAAGTGCAGGATCACGGTGGCGCCGATGATCAGGCCGACCGAGGCCATCAGCTGATTGGAGACGCCGAACAGCGCCCAGATCGAGCCGATGTCGCCGGAAACGAGCAGATATCCCCACAACAGGCAGGAAAGGAAGCTCGCGGCCAGGGTGCCCGGCATCCAGTTCACCGCCTTCATCCGGGGAACGAAAGTGCCGCCCAGGTCCTGGATCAGGTAACGCGCGATGCGCGTGCCGGCATCGACCGCGGTCAGGATGAACACCGCCTCGAACATCACGGCAAACTGGAAGAAATACGCCGCCAGCGTCCGGAACCACGGCAGGCCCGTGAAGATCTTGGTCATGCCCACGGCCAGCGTCACCGCTCCGCCGGTGCGCCCGGCAAGATCCAGTCCGATCTCCTGCGTCAGCTGCGGCAGCTCGACGGTCTTCATCGCCAGCTTGGCAAAGGCGGCCGGTGCCGCGTTGATGGCGAAATAGTCCTCGGGGTGAAGGGCGGTCGCCGCGACCAGCGCCATGATGCCGACGACGCATTCCACCAGCATGCCGCCGAAGGCCACGGGCAGGATGTCGCTCCATTTGTCGACCAGCTTGGGGGTGACGCCCGAACCAACGAAGGCGTGGAATCCCGATATCGCTCCGCAGGCGATGGTGATCGACACGAACGGCCAAACCGGTCCTGCGATCACCGGTCCGCCGCCGGCTGCGAACGCGCCGATCACGGCGGGAAATTGGATCTCGGGATTGACGATGAGGACGCCCGCAATCAGCGCCGCGAACACGCCCACTTTCAGGAAGCTCGACAGGTAGCTGATCGGCGTCAGCAACAGCCACACCGGCAGGGTCGACATGAAAAATGCGTAGACCGGCAGGATCACGCTCAGAGTCTGCCTGTTGAGCATCAGCCATTGCGCCAGTGGCGATTCCTTCACATACGGACCGGCCAGCACACCCGCCATCACGGCCGCGAGCGCAACCAGCGTGGCGAGACGCGAAGCGCCCGCGTAACGCTCGGAAAGCCCCAGCGCGATGGCAATCGGCACGATGGCGAACACCGCGAAGGTGCCCCACGGATTGCGCTCCAACGCATTCACGACGACCATCGAAAGGCCGGCCAGCGTCACGGTGATGATGAACAGCATGGCAAGGCCGGTGCACCATCCGGCGATGGGGCCGAGTTCGGCCCGGGCGACCTCCGAAAGCGATAGCCCCTTCATCTTCATCGAGGCGAACAGCACGACCGTATCGTGCACCGCTCCGCCGATCACCGCGCCCGCCAGCAGCCAGACGAAACCGGGGAAGAAACCGAACTGCGCTGCCAGCACGGGCCCCACCAGCGGGCCGGCCGCCGCGATCGCCGCGAAGTGCTGGCCCGCATTCACCCACTTGCGTGTCGGCAGGTAATTGCGTCCGTCGTTGTAGAGGTGGGCCGGCGTCGGCTCCTTGTCGTTCACGGCCAGGATTCGCCGCACGAAGAAAACGCCGTAAAGCCGGTACGCGATCGCCAGAATGCACAACGCGGCGAGAACAAACCCAAGAGCATGTCCCATTGGCCGCCTCCCGGCCCGGGAGAATGCGGCGTGCTCACCCCGTGTCCCAGTCCCCGATTTGTCGCGTCAGGCGTGTTTTGGCGATGCGCGGTGCTTCATGACGCCGCCGAACTTCTCGCGGATCGGCTTGAGGCGATCCGCAACGTAGGGTCCGGGATCGGACGCGCGGAAATAGGCGTCCGTCACAGCCATGTTCGGGGCGATTTCGGAAATGGCATCGCGTGCGCCGGCGCGCCCGGCGTTGTGATGGCCGTAAGGGTCGCGCCAGGCGGCAGCTCGCGCCTTGCGCACGCAGCCCTGGAGCGGCAGGCCCTGCTCGCCGAGCCAGGCCGCGTAGGGAAGATTGACGCCGTTGAGGGTGGCGACTTCCTCCTGATAATCCGTGCGCCCGACGGTGGGCTCGACCATGTAGAAACGGCCGTCGCGGCGGTCGCGCTTGTATTCCATGCTGCCGAGGCCCGTGAAGCCGACGGCCGCGAAGAAGCGGCTCGTCGTCTCGTTTAGCTCCGCCTCGGCTTCGGGCGCCGGCATGCACGTGGCGGTGCCGCCGACCAAAGGCGGCCACTGGCACGTCTTGCGCCCGGTGAAGGAGACGGCTTCGCCCGCCGGTGCGCGGTAGGCGAGGCAGAAATAGACGTCGCTGTCGCCGCCTTCGATCCACTCCTGTACGATCGCCTCGCCGATCATCCCGTCGAGTTCGCGCCACAGCGCACGTGCGCTGGCGGCATCCTCGAGTCGGTGTGCCTTGGGAAGGCGATGGGGGTTGGCGGAGTTCTTCACCACCGGCTTGAGCACGCAGGGAAAGCGCAGGTCGTCCAGCGCGCCGCCGTCGTCTCCGGGCAAAAGGCGGATCGAGCGCGGAATGGCGAAACCCAACGCCTCGGCCTGCGCCTGGAACAGCGCCTTGTTCATCAGCATGGCCATCGTCGCGCGGTCGGGCATGGAGATGCGATAGGCCTCCGTCACATCGCCATAGGCTTCGCTGACGCTGGCCACCGCGGCTTCCTGGGTGAGGATGAGCACCGGTTTCGCCTCGAATTCGCCGCGCAGGCGCAGCAATTCGTGGATCAGCTCGTCGCCCGAAGCGGCGGCGAGCTTTCGCTTGGCGGCGAAACGCGTCTGCATCGTGGCGCGGGCCGTATCGGTGTCGGCGACCACCGTGGGCACGCCCGCACGCGCCAGACTGCGCACCACGCCGAGGCCGTTGAGCTCGCCGCCCACGACCAGCGCGAACGGCCGCGCTCTTGCGTTCTTGAACATCGCTGCCATCGCACCACTTCCGGATTCGCGCGCCGCCCGCACGAGGCTCTCCGGTCGGTCCCGCCCGGGCACAATAGCGGTGGAAGCGAACGCGTAAAGATGGACGCCACGTCTTCATTTGCGCTATTCCGTTACGGAACGCGACGGGAGGTCACGGTGGGCAGGACGATCGTCGTCAACGACCGCATGCAACGCGGCTACCGCTACGTGCTCGCCGCGCCGATGGGCAGAGGTTTCGATCCCGCGTTCAAGCCGCAGCTCACGCCCAGGCAGATGCTCGCTCTCGGCGTCTTCGGCGGCAAGTACATGACCGACTGCCGCGGCGAATTTCCGGCCGGCTGGTTTTCGCGCGCGAAGCTGTCGCCCGAAGGCAAGGACCCCGCGCTCAACTACTTCGGCGTCGACGCTTCGCAGCCGCTGTCGCAGTGGCGCGCCAAAGGCTGGATTCATCCCGACGATCCGCGCGGCTGGTTTCAGTGGTACTGCCGCTACTACATGGGCCGGCGCATGGAAGACGACGCACGCCAGATACGCCGCTGGAAGCAGATCGCGCGCCACGTTGCGCAGCTCAAGCGCCATTGCGAGCCGGGCGATTTCTCGTGCCGTCCGCGTCAGCGGCAGGCGCTGCTGCACTGGGCATACGACAGCCGAAGGATGTAGCGGCCGCGTCCGGCTTCCGCTGGTGCCGGTCGACCGGCCGCCGGGGACCGGCGCGAAACGGCCGCGCGGCTCAAGGCAATGTGAGCGCGGGCCCGGCTGGCCGCGCCACCGCTCTTGGAATAGGTTCGTGCGCCACACGTGTTTCCGGGGATGCTGATGAAATCCGCTTATCTTCTCGCCTGCGCCGCATTCGCCGCCGCAGCCTTCGCCGCGGCGCAACCGCCCGCGCCTCCGCCGTCGCCGGTGACCGAGACCTTTTTCGGGCAGTCGGTGACCGACAACTGGCGCGGCATGGAAAAGCTCGGGCCGGAAACCCTCGACTGGATGAAGGCGCAAGGTGCCTATACCCGCAGCGTGATCGACTCGATCGGGGAGCGCGCCGATCTCGGCAAGCGCGTTGCCGCCTTCACCGGCAGCTTCGGATTCATCAGCGGCTATTCGAGCTACGGCGGCCGCGCCTTCTACGAAGAGCGTACGCCCGGCTCGGACAATTTCGATCTCGTCGTGCGCGACTCGAAGGGCACAAGAAAGCTCGTCGACGTCGCCAAGTTGCGCGCCGATCACGGCGGCAAGCCGTACGCCATCAACTACTTCCTCGCGTCGCCCGACGGAACGAAAGTCGCCGTCGGCGTGTCCGAAGGCGGCTCCGAAGCCGCCGTGCTTTCGGTCTACGACGCGGCCAGCGGCAAGGCGATCGCCGGCCCGATCGATCGCGCCGAATTCGGCGCCACGGCCTGGACCACCGACTCGAAGACGCTGTTCTTCGTGCGGCTGAAGAAGCTCGATCCCGGCGAAACCGAGATCGACAAGTACAAATACGCCAAGGCGGACGCCTGGAATCTCAAGTCCGATCCGGTGGAAGTGGCCGGCACGGGCATCGGCAAGGGCACCGACTTCGCGCCCGACGAGTTTCCGTTGATCGGCCTGTCGCCCGGATCGCCGACGGCGTTCCTCATCTCCGTCAACGGCGTGCAGAATGAGCTCAAAGTCTGGCTCGCGCCGGCCAAGGATGCGGCGAAGCCCGACGCGCCCTGGAAGCTGTTCGCCGACCGCAGCGACGCGATCACCAACGGCGAATTCCGGGGCCGCGAGATTTTCCTGCTGTCGCACAAGGACGCGCCCACGTTCCAGGTGCTGGCGCTCAAGGCGGGCGAGCCGCTTTCGGCCGCGAAAGTGCTGGTGAAGGCCGAGCCCGCGCGCGTCATCGAGGCGATCCACGCCGCTTCCGACGGCCTCTATGTGCTGGCGCGCGCCGGGGCCTATTCGCAGCTGTTGCGGATACCCACCGGCACCACCCGCTTGGAGGAGATTGCGCTGCCCTTCAAGGGCCACATCGGCGACACGTTCACCGATCCGCGCAAGCCCGGCCTCACGTTCGAGATTTCGAGCTGGGTCGTTCCGCCCACGACCTTCCGCTACGATCCCAAGACCGGCAAGTTCGCCGACCTCAAGCTCGGCGTGCACGGCGACATCGATCCCGGCGCGTTCACGGTCAGCGATCTCGAGGCCAAGGCGGGCGACGGGGTCATGGTGCCGCTTTCGCTGGTGCAGCCCAAGGGCGCAACCGGTCCGCAGATTGCGATGATCGAAGCCTACGGCTCCTACGGCATTTCCGAACTGGCCGATTTCTCGTCGCGGCGCGCGGTGGCGATGAAGGAGGGCATTGCCTACGGCGTCTGCCACGTTCGCGGCGGCGGCGAGCTTGGCGAAGCCTGGCGCCTCGGCGGCAAGGACGCGAACAAGCACAACACCTGGCAGGATCTGATCGCCTGCGGCGAGGACTTGATCGCACGCGGCATCACTTCGAAGGACAAGCTCTTCATCCTGGGCGGTTCGGCGGGCGGTATCACGATGGGGCGGGCGATGACCGACCGGCCCGATCTGTTCGCCGGCGTGATCGACGTGGTGCCGGCGGCCAACACGCTGCGGGCCGAGTTCTCGCCCAACGGTCCGCCCAACATTCCCGAATTCGGCACGGTGACGAAGGAGGAAGGATTCAAGAACCTCTACATGATGGACTCGATCCAACATGTGCAGCCGGGCGTGACGTATCCTGCCGTGATGATCTCGACGGGTCTCAACGACCCGCGCGTGTCGCCGTGGGAGCCTGCGAAGTTCGAGGCGGCGCTGCTCGCCGCGGGCTCGAAGAATCCGGTGCTGCTGCGCATCGACCCCGACGCCGGCCACGGCATCGGCTCGACCAAGACGCAGACGGACGAATTGGCGGCGGACTGGATCGCCTTCGCCTTCTGGCGGGCGGGCAGGCCGGGCCGGCAGCCGGCGGCTCAATAGGCCCGCAAGTCAAAGCCCCTCCCCCGGTTTTCGGGTGAGGGGCTTCGCCGCCCTGACAGACCCCTCAATTCATCGCAACGTTGCGGACCGAGATGAATCCCTTGATCGCGTAGGTGCTGGAACCCATCGTTCCGGCGCGCGTGTTCCATACGCGCACTTGCGACCAGTCGTTGTTCGCGCTCACGTCGACCACCGGCGCGTTGAGATAGATTTTTCCGTCGCGGCCCCAGTTGGCGTGGTCGACGATCACTTCGCGGGCCGAAAGCACGCGCTTGACCACGGCGACGTGACCCAGGCGCATCTTCCTGCGGGGGTCGAACACCATCACGGCGCCCGGCGTCGGCGTGGAGGTTTGCGCGTAGGTGTACCTGGCTTTGTCCCACCATGTCCTGGCGTCGCCGAAGATCGAGATGCCGGAGGCGAGCCGCGCATACTCGACGCAGTAGATGCGGCGCAAAGGCCGGACGATCGTGGGCGTCGGCGCCGGCGCGGAGTCGTCCTGCGTGATGATCGAAAGCGTCGGGTCGGAGAGCATGACCCCCGAGTCCTTCAGCGCGGGATCGACGATGTCGGAATCCGGCAGGCTCGCCTCGATCGTCGCCGCGGCGTGCGCGCGCGCAACATGATGATGGCGGTGATGCAGCTTGCGGGCGTCGGCGGAATGCGCGCCGAAGAGGACGACGACTGTCGCAAGAAGGGAGATGGCTGTCGCGCGTCCGGCACAGTCAAGTCGAATCATGGACCCTCTTTAACCCAGCAGGTTGGCTCTGCCAACCCGAGTTGGATTCGCCACAGTGATGCAAATAGGCCATTTGTCTGCACTTCGTGACTTTGCGGTAGGTCGTCTGGGGAAATCCTAAACACGCTGCGTGGTGTTTTGTCGCATGCCTTTACTGTGGACGCATTTTGCAGCGTTTCGTGAGCACCATGCGCGGAACATGATGAACACGGCGTAAACGATCGCGACAGAATGCGTTCGTGTTGGCGCGCCAATTCCGCCAGTTTATGATGTTCCAGGAACACATCGGCGCACGAACCGAACGAGGGTGGGGGGTGTGAAGTGAGTACCGATCCGAAGTTGTTGTTTGCCGGCCTTGTTCTTCTGGCGGTGTCCTTTGTTGTCGCCTTCGTGCTGCGCCAGCTTCGTCTGCGCAGTCTCGAACGCGCCATTGCGCCGCGCCCGATGATGGCGCCCGCCGGTTTGCCGCAGCCAAATTTTGTCACGCCTCCCAAGGAGACGAACGGCCGCAAGGTGATCTCGATCATCCACGACTTCGGCCATCCGCGCGATTTTCCCACCGACGAACGGCGCTATTTGTCGACGCGCGAAGCCTTCGAGGTTCTCGCCGAAATCCGCGCCGTGCCGGCCGACAAGCCGCTCGACATCGTGCTGCACACGCCGGGCGGCGAGGCGTTCGCCTGCGAACTCATTGCCAGCGCCCTGAAGGACCGTCCGAACACGACGGCCTACGTCCCCTATTGCGCCATGAGCGCGGGCACGATCATCGCGCTTTCCACCGAGAAGATCGTGATGGGAAAGTACGCCTGCCTCGGCCCCATCGACACGCAGTTCTTCGGCTTCCCGATCGAATCCTATACCCGCCTCTTGAAGGACAAGCCGATCGGCTCGATCGACGATTTCACCGTGCTGCTCGGCTATCTTGCGGAAAAGGAGCAGAAGACGGCGCGCGCGCGCGCCTGCGAGCTTCTGAACAAGCGCCATTTCGGCCGGGACGACGCCTGCCAGCTCACCGATTTCCTGGTTTCCGGCGACATGCCGCATTCCGAGCAGATCGACCGCACGCGCGCCATCGAGCTCGGCGTGAACATCGCCGAGGGCGAATGCCCGGCCAGCGTCTACGATCTGGTGGAAGAGCGGCTGAAGATCTACCGCTCGATGGACGAGCACGACGGCTTCGGTCCCGAATCCAGGGCGCAAGCGCCCCAGATTCCTTCGCCCGGTCAGGCCCGGCTGGAGGACCGCCGCGGCGCCTTCGTCCCGCCCCCGGTGATGTGGCGGAAATAGGAGCGGCGGCCCGGCGAAGTGCGAAGCGGTTCGCCGCAGGCCGCGCGACCAACAGAGAGAATTGATCTGCAGCGGCGGCCCGGCGAAGTGCGAAGCGGTTCGCCGCAGGCCGCGCGACTGAAAAGTGTTGCTTGCTTCAGTCCTTCGCCCGTTCGACGTAAGCGCCGTCTTCGGTCATCACCACCACGCGTGCGCCCGGCGTGATGTGCGTTGGCACCATGGTGCGCACCCCGTTCGACAGCAGCGCGGGCTTGAACGAGCCCGAGGCCGTCTGGCCCTTCACCACCGGTTCGGTTTCGGTCACTTCGAGGGTCACGCGCTGCGGAATGGTGATCGAGACCGCCGCGCCGTTGAACAGCGCCAGGCTGACCTCCATGTTCTCCTGCAGGTAGGGGGCGCGGTCGCCCACCACCGAGCCGTCGACCGGAAGCTGGTCGAAGTGCTCGGGGTCCATGAACACGAAGTGCTCGCCGTCCTGGTAGAGGTAGTTGTAGGTCTTTTCCTCGACGAAGGCCTTCTCCACGCTGTCGGTGGTCTTGTAGCGGTCGACCACCTTCACGCCGTCCGAGATGCGGCGCATGTCGATGGTGGTGGTCGGCGTTCCCTTGCCCGGGAAGAAGCTTTCCGCCTTCAGAACCACGTAGAGCTTGCCGTCCTTCTCTAGGACGTTGCCTTTGCGCACGGAGCTGGCGATAACCGCAACCACTTTGGACCTCAGACCTGGAAACGGGCGAGCCTATAGCAGGAGCATATGGCCTTGGCCAAGACGGGTTCTTCCTGGTGGGCCCCGGACCGGCATGCGGACCGCCGGCCCGTCCTGCTGTCGCGGGGGCGGATAAAGCAGGCGCTGCGGGCCCATTTCGAGGCCCGGGGCTTCACCGAGGTCGAATGCGGCGTTCTGGCGGCGTCCCCGGGCAACGAGGCACATCTGGCCGCTTTCGCCACGGAGAGGGTGGCGCTGGACGGTTCCCGGCGGCAGCTCTACCTGCACACCTCGCCCGAATTTGCGGCAAAGAAGCTGCTTGCTGCGGGCGAAAGCCGCATCTTCGATTTTGCCCGTGTGTTCCGCAATCGCGAGGGCGGCCCGCTGCACGCGAGCGAATTCACCATGCTGGAATGGTATCGCGCCCGCGAGCCCTACCGGGCCGTGATCGCCGACGCGCTCGATCTCGTGAAGCTTGCGGCCGACACCGCCGAGGCCAAGGCATTCGCCTGCCGGGGCCGGGAGTGCGATCCGCGTGCCGAAGCCGAGACGCTGACGGTCGCCGAGGCATTTCGACGCCACCTCGATATCGACCTGCTTGCGACGCTGGATGGCATGGGTCGGGGCGACCGTGCGGCGCTGGCGGCGGCGGCGAACGCCGCAGGCTTCGCGGCGATGGCGGGCGACGGCTGGGCCGACATCTTCTCGAAGCTGATCGTCGCCATTGAGCCCAAACTGGGCTGCGGCCGCCCCACGGTTCTCTGCGAGTATCCGCGTTGCGAGGCGGCGCTGGCCCGCGCGGCCGCGCACGATCCCCGCGTGGCCGAGCGTTTCGAGGTCTATGTTTGCGGCGTCGAGATCGCCAACGGCTTCGGCGAGCTCACCGATCCCGCCGAGCAGCGCGCCCGTTTCGAGGCTGAGGAAGCCGAACGCGAGCGCATCTACGGCGAGCGCTATCCCATCGACGAGGAATTGCTGGCCGCCCTGGCGATCATGCCCGAGGCCAGCGGCGTCGCACTCGGCTTCGACCGGCTCGTGATGCTGGCCACCGGCGCGCGAACGCTCGAAGATGTGCTATGGACCCCGGCACCGTGAGCAACGGCTGACCGCGTGGCTGACGGTGCAGGGAATGTGCGCATTTCTACCCTCTCCCCTTGAGGGAGACGGCGCAAAATCTTGCACTTAGCCGAGCACGAACGGCCCTTGAGCAAACAAACCACGAGGCTAAGTGCTAGATTTTGCGGGTGAGGGGTGCGGGAAGCAGCATTGGGCAGGAGCGCGCGATGGACGAACCACACTTGGGACCGATAGTTGCACGTCGCGAATTCGAGCTTGAGTCCGGCGGGACGGTGACTGCGTTTTTGGGGCAACCGTACCCGGTCGATGATGGCGGCACCTATTTCTGCCCTTACCAAATCGACGGCATCGGAAGTCGTGTTATCAGACGGGCTGGTGGTGTTGACGCGGTGCAAGCACTTCTCTTGGCGCTTCAAATGATGGCAACGGACCTTTACTGCTCCGATGCAGGGCGTCAGGGGAAACTGAGATGGCTCGGTAAGCGAAATCTGGGATTTCCAGTACCGAAGTCGATTGCCGACCTTGAACCGCCGGAAAACGAATAGCATGACCACACTCAAGACTCCGCACGCACTTGCCGATGCCGGACTCATCACCGAGGACCGCGTCGCCGCGCTCGAGCCAGTGGCCGCACGCTATGCGGTGGCGGTGTCGGACACCATCGCAAAGCTGATCGATCGCAGTGACCCGTTCGATCCGATCGCGCGCCAGTTCGTGCCGAGCGAAGCCGAACTCGTCACGGTGCCGGAAGAGCGCGCCGATCCCATTGGCGACGCCAGGCACTCGCCGGTTCCGGGCATCGTGCACCGCCACCGCGACCGCGTGCTGTTCAAGCTGGTGCACACCTGCCCGGTTTACTGCCGCTTCTGCTTCCGCCGCGAGATGGTGGGCCCGAACGCGGAGACTGCGCTCCTGCCCGACACGTTCGCGGGCGCGATCGGGT
>DATKOE010000130.1:0-61265 GCA_035524815.1 Rhizomicrobium sp. | reverse complement strand
ACGAACTCGGTGCTGCCCAGAATGAGGCCCAGCAGCAACACCGGCGCCAGACACTGAAGCGGCGAGCGGCCGCTGTTCCAAATCAACATGCGCTCGCCCGATCTGGTGTGGATGACTTCCGTCCATAACACGCCCAGGAACGTCGCAAACGAAAGAAACGGCGCGATCAGCCAGGGCGTACGCAAGGCCGAAAACTCCACGACGTTCCAGATCGCCGCCAGCGGTCCGGCGCCGCCTTGCCGGTTCATGACGATTTCGAACTGCGGCCACAGGTCGATCGTGAGCGCGATGGCGAGCAGGACCGAAGCCACCAGCAGCACATGCGCCAGGTATTGTGCGAGCATGTAGCGCGTATGCTGGCCGAACGGTGCCCATTGGACCGCACCGGGAACAATCTGCTCTGTGGCCGCCGTCGTCATGGGCGCGCCAGTTGCGGCTGCGCCAGCCACCCCTGCCGGAGGACGATTTCCACGACCAGGAGGACTGCAAGAACGACGGTGAAGGCCGCGGGCACTCCCAGCGCGGCCAAGGGCGTTGCGGGCGCGATCAGCTTGATCAGCCAGCCGCTGGTCACATTGAGCGCCATCAGCGCCAGACACGCGAGCGGCAGGATGAAGTAGTTGGTGCCACGGAATGTGAAGCAGATCGCAGCCAAAGCGATCAGCGGCGCCAGCAGGCACAAAAGGCCGCGCGCCAACCGCTCGCCCAGAAGACGCATGTCCTCCATTTCGCGAGGCAACGCCGTGCCGGGGTGGGTCTGAAGTTCCTCGAGAAGGGTCACCTCGTCGCCGGTCGATCCGCGCGGCAGCAGGGTCAGGAGCTGATCGGCCGGCATCTGTTGCGTGACGTCCATCGCCGACATCTTGATGCGGGACAGCGGCGGTTGTGCGCATTCCGGACACGTTCCGCCGGGATGCGCCTGGACGGCGGCAGCGGGTTTCCGCACGGTCGAAAACGTGCGGGAGAAGAAGCCGTCGAGCTTGAGTCGGATGATGCCCGCTTGATCCGGGCCATGCAGGATCGCACGCTCGGCGGTGATGGCGCGGAACCTGTTGTTCGGCAGCTGCTCGTAGATGAACAGGCTACGGGTGGCGTCGGTCGAGCTTTCGCTCGCGCGCGCCGGTGCGTAGGCGACGCGGTTATTGAAGGTGTAGAACTGGCCGGTGTTGATGCCGTTGCGCAACGCGCGGAATTCGGCGTCGAAGAGGATCCGGCGCTGGGCATAGCGTGTGGCCGGATCGACGACGCCCGAAACGAACACGGACGTCAGCCCCCCGGCGACGGCGATGAGCAACACCACCGCCAGGAGCCGGTAGGGGCCGCTGCCGGCCGCGAACAGCACCAGAAGTTCGCGGTTCTCCCGCATTCGCAGCGTCGTCCAGTACACGGCGAGCAGAATGCCGATGGCGAGCGCCAGGTCGAACACCTGGGGCGTGTTGCAGAGGAATAGCAGCGTCGTGTCGTAGAGGTCGGCGTGATGCTGGAACACCGCCCGGAAAACGATCGGAAAGCGCTCCGCCAGGAATACCGCTTCCACCAGCACCATGACCATCACGACCTGGAGCGCCACGCCGCTGAGATAGCTGCGGGCGTGAAGCTGCAGCAACGGCCCGAAGGCGGCGCGCAGCCTTCCGGCGGGAGTCCGGTGCGGCACGGTAGCGGTCGGCGACTGCGTCGTCACATCCGGAACTCCTCGCCGAGATAGGTCCGCCTCACCTGGGTGTCCGCCATCAGCACGTCGGCGGTGCCGTGCGCCAGCACCCGTCCGCTTTCGATGACGTAGGAACGGTCGACGAGCCCGAGCAGGGCGCGGGCATTGTGATCGGTGATCAGCACGCCTATTCCGCGGCTCCGCAAGAGACGGATGTGGTCCGCCATTTCCTCGATCGCCTGGGGATCGACGCGCGCGAATGGCTCATCCAGCAGCGCGAAGGCCGGATTGCAGGCCAGCGTGATCGCCATTTCGCACCGCCGCCGCTGGCCGCTGGAGAGGACCGCGACCTGCCGGCGCTTCAGGTCGCCGAGGTGGAACTGCTCGATCAGCTCGGCGGCCTGTTCTTTTCGTCTGCGGGCGGAGGGTTCGCGGGCCTCCAGGACCATCGCGATGTTCTGTTCGACGGAAAGCGACCGCGGCACGAACGGGTCCTGGGGCAGGTAGGCGACGCCCAGCCGGGCGCGCTCATAGAACGGCAGTTCCGTGATGGCATGGCCGTCGAGCGCGATGCATCCCGCATCGGGCGTGATGAGGCCCGTCAGCATCCGGAAGGTCGTGGTCTTGCCCGCTCCGTTCGGGCCGAGGAGTCCGACGAGCTCCCCGCGTTCGAGATGGAGCGTCACATCCTCGATGATGCGGCGCCCTGCGAGGGATTTGACCAGATGCTCGACGGATAGCATGCCCCTCCGGACGGTGGGTGTAAGACAATTCGGACGCGCCGCGGCGGAAGCGTTCCTTCCGAAGCAGGGATGATACAGGCTGCTTCCAATCGGTGTACAGCGCGTCAATGACGGGCGGGCAGGCGACGCCCTTGGCAGCGGTCCCGCACTGCCGGGGGCGAAATGTCTCACGCTGCGGGGGCGGGGCTCCGCTACCATTCCCGGGTCCCTCGCTCTCGGATCGCCGGATATGGCTTCGTCCTCGCGCCCCAAAGTCGTGCACGTTGTCGTCGCCGGGGCGATCGGCGGCGCCGAGCACCTTCTGGTCGATCTTGCAGGCAGGCCCGAACTCAGCGGCGCCGATCATTGTCTCGCCTTGATGACCCCCAATCCTCGGCTGCGCGCCTTGTTCCGCGACGCCGGGCTTCGCGTCCGCGACCGTGGACCCGTCCACGAAAATCCTCTGGCGTATCTGTGGCGCAGCTACGGCCCCGCGGACCTCGCCTGGCTCGGCCGGGTGATCGAAGAAGAACGCGCGGACATGATCCACGCGCACACGTTCGGCTCGCACGTCCTGGCGGTCCGTGCTGGGCTGCAGCGCAAGCTGCCCGTTCTCAGGACCGAGCATGGCGTCCGCCACTACCGTGATCCGTCCTGCGCGCTGTTCCGGCACTGGGCGCTGCGTCACACGGATCGCGTGGTCGCGGTCAGCGGCTTCGTCGCCCGCACCGTCGCCGCCGTTGCTCCGCGTGCGCGGGAAAAAATCGAGGTGATCCTCAACGGCATCGACCTGTCGCGTTTCACGCCGATGCCGCCGCCCGCGCAGGGCCCGTTCACCATCGCCGCAGTTTGCCGGGTCGTACCTTTCAAGCGGTTGCATGTGGCGGTAGAGGCCTTGGCGCAGACGGAGGGAATACGGCTCGACATAGCAGGTGAGGGCTGCCAGCGCGGCCGCCTCGAACGTCTTGTGCACAGCTTGGGGCTTGAGGGGCGGGTTCGCTTCCTGGGCCACATGAGCGATCCGCGCCCGGTCGTTGCGGCCGCGCACGCGGTCGTCAATTGCACGCGCGAGGAACCGCTCGGGTTGTCGGTGATCGAGGGGGCGGCGATGCAGCGGCCTGCGATCGCATTTGCCGCTGGCGGCATTCCCGAGATCGTGGAGGACGGTCGATCCGGTTGGCTGGCCCGGGAGGATTCGTCTGACTGCCTCGCTGCAGCAATGCGAGAGGCCGCTGCCAGCCCGGAGCGCGCCGCGGCGTTCGGCGTCCGGGCGAGGACGGTCGTGGAGTCGAAATTCGGCATCGAAGACATGTGCCGGCGCTATGCCGTGGTCTATGGTGAGCTGGTCCAGGGAAGGGCGGCCCGGCCATGCTCCACGATGTAGACAGTGCGGTGCCGAAGCGGGCATTCGGGCCGGATCGGCACCTTCGCGTGCTGTTCATCAACGACACTTCCCGCAACGGCGGGCCCGGACGGACGATCCTCTACATCCTGAAATACCTCGATCCGGCGCGGGTTCATCGCACGCTGATGCTGCCGCGCGACGGAATCGTCGCGGAGCGGATCGCCAAGGCCGGCGCCGCGGACATCCTGTTTTTCGAACCCGGGCTGATCGAAAACCCGTTGGAGCCGCTCGGCCGCCAGATGGTGCGTGGCGATTTCCATGCTGCGCTGCCTCTCAAGGCGGCCCGGCTCGCCGCCAATCTGTTCCGGGCGGGCGCCGGCTTCGCGCGGCTGTTGCGGCGCGTCCGGCGCGAGCGTTACGACGCGATTTTGTGCAACGGCACATCGGCCGGCTTCTTCGGAGGCGGGCTTGCGGTCCTCACCGGCGTGCCGGCAATCTGGCACGTTCTTTATCCCTGCGTGCCGCCTGTCGTCCGTCCGCTGCATCGCTTTCTGGCGGCGAACCGGAATGTGCGGCTGATCGTGTGCGTGTCGCAGCCGACGGCTCCGCAATTCGACCATTGCCGCCGAAAGGTGCGCATGATCCAGACCGCCCTCGACATCGACGAGTTCGATCCCGGCCGCGTCACGCCCACGCTGCGCCGTGATTTCGCCATCGGCGCGGACACCGTCGTCTTCGGCAGCCACGGCCGCATCCTGCCCCACAAGGGATATGTGGAGCTGATCCGTGCGGCGCGCATCGTCATCGACCGGTTGGGCGCCGAGGACAGGGCGCGGTGCCGCTTCATCGTGCTCGGCGACACGCCGCAGGACATGAAGCGCGATCATCTGGAGGAATGCCGCGCGCTGGTGCGCGAGCTCGGCCTCGATGATTACATGCAGTTCGTCGGCTTCCGGCCGGACGTGAAGTCAGCCGTCGCCGATTTCGACGTTGCGGTCGTGCCCAGCGTCTATGAGGATCCGTTGCCACGCGCAGTGATGGAATCGATGGCCATGTCCAAGCCGGTCGCGGCCTTTGCCATGGGCGGCATCGCCGAAATGATCGAAGACGGCGTCGAAGGCCGCCTGGCGTGCGGCAGGCCGCCTGATCTCGATGGGCTGGCGAAGGCCTGCCTTGACTATTTCCACGATCCCGCGCTGCGGCTGCATCACGGCCAAGCCGCCCGGCGGCGCATCGAGCGCGATTTCGACGCTCGAAAGCACGCGCTCAAACTCCAGGAGGAGCTCTTCCGCGTGGTCGGCGAGGCGCGTGCCGCTGGATCAGCGTGCCACAATGTCGCAGACTAGGCAAAGGGCGAACGGCCCCGTCCCGAAGGCGCCGAAAAAGGTGCATGGATGCGGGCGAATTTGCCTGCCATGATGGAATGGCTAGAATCGCAAATGGGGCTAATCCCTTTTGGGGCAACAAGAAATGGTCAACGAAAAGGACATCGTCGAGATCGTCTCCAAGCAGGCCAAGGTCGAGGCCGACGCGGTGAAATCCGAAACGCGGCTCGCGGACCTCGATCTTCAGTCGATCGACATCGTCGAGCTGGTGTTCGCCATCGAGGAGAAGTTCGACATCGAGGTGCCTTACGCACCAAGTGACCAGAACGCCGCCGGCATCTCGTTCAAGACCGTCGGAGATATCATCAACGCGGTCAACGACCTTGTTGCCAAGCAGCATCCCGAAAAGGCCGGCTGAACCCCGGTTCTGTTTCTTTTCCTCAAAGCAAAGGCATAACGAGAATGAACCGTGTGGTGATAACCGGGCTGGGTGTTGTTTCTCCGCTCGGCAACTCCGTCACGGAAATGGCGGCCACGCTCAAATCGGGCCGCAGCGCGATCGGTCCGCTCACCAACATCTCCACGGAAGGCCTGCTGATCAAGATCGGTGCGGAGGTGCGCGGCTTCGATCCGGCGGCACACTTCACGGACAAGCAGCTTCCGATTCTGGACCGTTGCTCGCAATTGGCGTTGGTCGCGGCGCGCCAGGCGGTGGCGCAGAGCGGGCTTGGCTTCCGCAACGGGCTCGGCGCTCGCACTGCGACGATCCTCGGCAGCGGCGTCGGCGGCATGAACACGCTGGACGAGAGCTTCCATCGCATCTACGCAGAAGGGTCCAAGCGGGCACATCCGTTCACCGTTCCCAAGCTCATGATTTCCGCCCCGATGAGCCACATCACGATAGAGCACGGGCTGACCGGCCCGTCCTTCACCGTGGCGAGCGCATGCGCATCGGCCACTCACGCTGTGGGTGTGGCCTTCCAGATGGTCAGGTCCGGCGCCGTGGACGTGGCGGTCACTGGCGGCACGGAGGCCGTATTCACCTTCGGCGCGATCAAGGGATGGGAAGCGCTGCGGGTGATGGCGTCCGAAACCTGCCGGCCCTTCTCCAAGAGCCGCTCCGGAATGGTGCTCGGCGAGGGTGCGGCCATTTTCGTGCTTGAGAACCGGGAACGCGCCCTGGCGCGCGGCGCGGCCATTGTCGCCGAAGTTGCGGGCTGCGGGATGAGTTCGGACGCCGCCGACATCGTGCTGCCGTCTGTCGATGGCGCAATCAGCGCCATGACCGCCTGTCTGGCGGATGCCGGGCTGGCGCCGGAAGATGTCGATTACATCAACGCGCACGGCACCGGCACCGCGGCCAATGACGTGACCGAAACGAAGGCCATCCACGCCGCTTTTGGTTTGCACGCGAAGAAAGTGGCCGTCTCCTCCACCAAGTCGATGCATGGTCACGCGCTGGGTGCGGCGGGCGCCATCGAACTCGCCGCGACGGTCATCGCGATGCGCGAGGGGTTCGTTCCGCCCACGGCGAATTACGCCGAACCCGATCCGGAATGCGATCTCGACTATGTGCCGAACGAGGCTCGTCCGGCCGAAATTCGGGCAGCAATCTCGAATTCCTTCGCCTTCGGCGGACACAACGCGGTGATCGCGGTTCGCCGCTGACGCATCGCGCCATGCGCGTGACGAACGTGTTTCTCCTGTTGCATGCCGCTCTTGCCCGCAAGTGTTCGGCCGCCTCGATCATGCCTCCAACTTCCCGATCGCCGGCCGTCCGAGCGCACCGTGCCGTTATTCGCTCCGTTGCAGCGGCCTTGGGACATTCGAGTTTGCCGCGGAGGAAGACCGTCCCGATCGTCTCGCGGCACTCATCGACCACGTCGGCCTCGCGCGACGGCGGCACTTCTTTCGCGGAGCTTCCGGCGCGGTTTGCCAAGCTTCCAATCCAGCCCGTCCCTGCACTGCGATGGCCTTGAAATACAGGGAAAATAATCCGCGCGGTCGCCGCAGGTTCCGCGCATGCGATGCGGCTCTAACCTTGCCGCGACAATTTTATTCCAAAGTGCGTCACTTCTGCGGCATAACCTAATTGCACGGGGGGGCCTGGAGGCTTATCTGAGGTCGGCATTTCTCCCGCTCAGGACAGGGCAAATGGAGTTGCAGGGCTTATACGATCCGCGCCACGAACACGACGCTTGCGGCGTCGGATTCATCGCGAACATCAAAGGCTTGAAGTCGCACGAGATCATCGAGCAGGGCATCCAGATTCTGCTCAATCTCGATCATCGCGGTGCGGTCGGAGCGGACCCCCTCGTGGGCGACGGCGCCGGCGTTATGATCCAGGTCCCTGACGGCTTGTTTCGCGATTGGGCCGCAAATGCGGGCGTCACCTTGCCCGAACCCGGCCGTTATGCGGTCGCCATGTGCTTCCTGCCGCGCGATGAGGCCGCGCGCGGGATCGCCGTGGGACAGTTCGAGCGCTTCCTCAAGATCGAAGGTCAGGTGCTGCTGGGCTGGCGCGACGTGCCTACCGATCCGTCCGGCCTCGGCGAAACGGTTCTCGCAACCATGCCCGTGATCCGCCAGGCGGTGATCGGATACGGCCCCAACGTGCGCGACGAACAGCAGTTCATGCGCAAGCTGCTCGCGGCGCGCAAGCAGATCCAGAATCCGCTGGAAGCGCTCGCCCGCAAGCACAAGAACCCTGCCGTCCAGCACCTCTACATCGCCAGCCTGTCCACGCGCACGCTCATATATAAGGGCATGCTCCTCGCGCCGGATGTCGGCCGCTTCTATCTCGATCTCCAGAATCCGCTTGTCGCCAGTGCATTTGCGCTGGTGCATCAGCGCTTCTCGACCAACACCTTCCCGTCCTGGAAACTGGCGCACCCGTTCCGCTTTATCGCCCACAACGGCGAGATCAACACCCTGCGCGGCAACGTCAACTGGATGAACGCGCGCCGCCGCACGATGGAATCCGATCTTCTCGGCGCCGATCTCGACAAGATGTGGCCGCTCATTCCGCACGGCCAGTCCGACTCGGCCAGCCTCGACAACGCGCTCGAACTTCTGATCGCGGGCGGCTACCCCATTGCGCACGCGATGATGATGCTGATCCCGGAGGCGTGGGCCGGCAACAAGCAGATGGATGCCAAGCGCCGCGCTTTCTACGAATACCACGCCGCGCTGCTTGAGCCGTGGGACGGCCCGGCCGCGATCGCCTTCACCGACGGACGCCAGATCGGCGCCACGCTCGACCGCAACGGACTGAGGCCGGCGCGTTTCATAGAAACCGTGGACGATCAGCTCATCATGGCGTCGGAAGTGGGCGTGCTGCCGATCCCCGAGGAGAAGATCAAGCGCAAGTGGCGCTTGCAGCCCGGCAAGATGCTGCTCATCGACCTGGAGCAAGGCCGCATCATCGCCGACGAGGAGATCAAGAACGGGCTCGCCTCGGCCCAACCTTACGAAGAGTGGCTCAAGGCCGCGCAGTACATTCTCGAAGAATTGCCGGACGTGCCCGACGAGAACGGCAGGCCGCACGAGTCCCTGCTCGACCGCCAGCAGGCGTTCGGCTACTCGCAGGAGGACTTGAAGTTCTTTCTTGAGCCGATGGCCGTGGGCGGCGAGGACCCCGTCGGATCGATGGGCTGCGACACGCCTTTGGCCGTGCTGTCGAAGAAGCCGAAGCTGCTTTACAACTACTTCAAGCAGAACTTCGCGCAGGTGACTAACCCGCCGATCGATCCCATCCGCGAGCAGCTCGTCATGAGCCTCGTGTCGATGATCGGCCCGCGGCCGAATCTGCTGGGACACGCCGCTGGCGCGCACAAGCGCCTCGAGGTGCATCAGCCGGTTCTGTCGAACGGCGACCTTCAGAAGATCCGCGCCATCGAAGAACTGGCCGACGCCGCGTTCCGCACCGCGACCATCGACTGCACTTGGCCGGCCGCGGAAGGCGCGCGCGGCCTTGAGCTCGCTTTGCAGCGCATCTGCATGGATGCGACCGATGCAGTGCTCGCCGATTTCAACATCCTCATCCTCTCCGATCGCGCGGTTTCGGCCGAACGCATCCCGATCCCCGCCGCACTGGCGACGGCCGCGGTGCATCATCACCTCATCCGCCAAGGCCTCAGGATGCAGACCGGTCTCGTCGTGGAGACGGGCGAGGCGCGCGAAGTGCATCACTTCTGCGTGCTGGCCGGCTACGGTGCCGAGGCCGTCAATCCCTACATGGCCTTCGAAACGCTGGAGCAGATCCGCAAGGATGCGGGCATTCAGCTTTCCGCCAAGGAAGTGCGGAAGAACTACATCAAGGCCGTCGACAAGGGCATCCTGAAGGTGATGTCCAAGATGGGCATCTCCACCTATCAGTCGTACTGCGGGGCGCAGATTTTCGACGCCGTCGGCCTGTCCTCGGCCTTCGTCGAGAAGTACTTCACCGGCACCACCTCGCGCATCGAGGGCATCGGTCTGCTCGATATCGCCGAGGAATGCGTCGCGCGGCATCAATGCGCTTACGGCGACAACCCCATCTATCGCGACATGCTGGATGTCGGCGGCAACTACGCCTACCGCCTGCGCGGCGAGGAGCACGCCTGGACGCCTCATTCCATCGCCAAGCTGCAGCATGCCGTCCGCGGCAAGAACTGGGACGATTACCGCTCGTTTGCGGCGTCGATCAACGAACAGACCGAGCGGCTTCTGGCCATCCGCGGGTTGATGAAGTTCAAGCCGATGGAACGCCCCGTCTCGCTCGAAGAGGTCGAGCCTGCGGCCGAGATCGTCAAGCGTTTCGCTACCGGCGCGATGAGCTTCGGTTCGATTTCGCGCGAGGCGCACACCACGCTCGCCATCGCCATGAACCGCATCGGTGCGAAGTCCAACACCGGCGAGGGCGGTGAGGAGTCCGAACGTTTCAAGCCGCTGGCGAACGGTGATTCGGTGCGCTCCGCCATCAAGCAGGTGGCCTCCGGCCGCTTCGGTGTGACGGCGGAGTATCTCGTCAACGCCGACGACCTCCAGATCAAGATGGCTCAAGGCGCCAAGCCGGGCGAGGGCGGACAACTGCCTGGCCGCAAGGTGGACAAGGCGATTGCGCGCGTGCGCCATTCGACGCCGGGCGTCGGCTTGATTTCGCCGCCGCCGCACCACGATATCTACTCGATCGAGGACCTGGCCCAACTCATCCGCGACCTCAAGAGCGTGAACCAACAGGCGCGCATTTCGGTCAAGCTGGTGTCGGAAGTGGGCGTGGGCACGGTCGCGGCGGGCGTCGCCAAGTGCAAGGCCGACCATGTCACCATTTCCGGTTGCGACGGCGGTACCGGTGCTTCGCCGCTCACGTCGACCACGCATGCGGGCAGTCCGTGGGAAATAGGGCTTGCCGAAACCCAGCAGACGCTGGTGCTGAACGGCTTGCGCGGCCGTATCGCGGTGCAGGTCGACGGCGGCATTCGCACCGGCCGCGATGTGGCCATCGCCGCCATGCTGGGGGCAGACGAGTGCGGCTTCGCCACCGCCCCGTTGATCGCCGCCGGCTGCCTGATGATGCGCAAATGCCACCTCAACACCTGCCCGGTGGGCATCGCCACGCAGAATCCCGTCCTGCGCAAGCGCTTCGCCGGTACGCCCGAGCATGTCATCAACTACTTTTTCTTCGTGGCCGAGGAACTGCGCGGAATCATGGCCGCGCTCGGCTTCCGCACTGTGCGCGAGATGATCGGCCGTTCCGATTGCCTCGACATCACCGATGCGGTTCGCCACTGGAAGACGCAAGGCATCGATCTCTCCCGCGTGCTCTACCAGGCCAAGCCCAAGCCGGGTGTGGCGATCCACAACTGCGAACCGCAGACGCACGACCTCACCAATGCGCTCGACCATGATCTCATCGCAAACACGAAGGCCGCTATCGAATCGAAGAAGCCCGTCCGCCTGGAGCGGACCATCCGCAACGTCGATCGCACCGTGGGCGCCATGCTGTCGGGCGAGATTGCCGGGAAATACGGCCATGCGGGCCTTCCGGAAGACACCATTTCGGTGCGCTACACCGGAACCGCGGGCCAGAGCTTCGGCGCGTTCCTCGCGCGCGGCGTCACGCTCGAGCTGATCGGCGACGCCAACGATTATCTCGGCAAGGGTCTGTCGGGCGGGCGCGTCGTCGTGCGTCAGCCTGCGGGAACCGGCCGCGAGCCGACCGAGAATATCATCGTCGGCAACACGGTGCTCTACGGCGCCATCGCGGGCGAGGCCTACATCGAAGGCGTCGCGGGCGAGCGCTTTGCGGTGCGCAATTCGGGCGCGGTGGCGGTGGTGGAAGGCACCGGCGACCATGGCTGCGAATACATGACCGGCGGTGTGGTGGCGGTGCTGGGGCGCACCGGGCGCAACTTCGCTGCCGGCATGTCGGGCGGCATCGCCTACGTCTACGATCCCGACGGCGAGTTCGAAAAGCTCTGCAACCGCGACATGGTCGATGTCGAGAAGATCGGTCCGGCTGCGGCGGAGAGCCAGGACGAGACGATGCCTCGCCAGAAGTCGGTCAGCGTTTTTGATTCCGGCATGGGCGATCCCTTACGTTTCGATGCCGAGCGGATCCGCGTCCTGATCCAGCGGCACCTCTTGCACACTAAGAGCGCGCGGGCGCAATGGCTGCTCGATCACTGGGAGGATACGCTGCGCCGGTTCGTCAAGATCATGCCGAAGGAATACCGCCGGGCGCTTCTGGAGCTTCAGGCCGAACAACGTCAGGCGGCGGAGTAGACGATGGGCAAGGTCACGGGTTTCCTCGAGATCGAGCGTAACGACCACAGCTACGAGAAGCCGGCCGAGCGCGTCACCCATTTCCACGAGTTCGTCAAGCCGCAGACGCACGACGCCACGGCGGCGCAGGCTTCGCGCTGCATGGACTGCGGAACGCCGTTCTGCCACCAGGGCTGCCCGGTCAACAATTTGATCCCGGACTGGAACAACTTCGTCTATCACGGCGATTGGAGGCGCGCGCTGGCGGTCTTGCACTCCACCAACAATTTCCCGGAATTCACCGGCCGCGTCTGTCCCGCTCCATGCGAGGCGAGCTGTACGCTGAACGTTCAGGAAATCCCGGTCACCATCCGCACGATCGAGTGCGAAGCGGTCGAGCGCGGCTGGGAAGAAGGTTGGATCGAGCCGCACCTGGCCGCGCACCGGTCGGGCAAGCGCGTGGCGGTGGTTGGCTCCGGGCCGGCCGGTCTTGCCGCCGCGCAGCAGCTTGCACGCGCTGGCCATGCCGTCACGGTATTCGAAAAGAACGATCGCATCGGCGGCCTGTTGCGCTACGGCATCCCGGATTTCAAGCTGGAAAAGCACCGCATCGACCGCCGCCTGCAGCAGATGCAGGCCGAAGGTGTCGAGTTCCGCACCAACGTGGAGGTGGGCATCACCCTTCCGGTTTCCGCGTTGCTGGAGAACTTCCATGCCGTCGTGATCGCGGGCGGCGCCGAAAGTCCTCGCGACTTGCCTGTGGAGGGGCGCGAGCTTGCGGGTGTGCATTTTGCGATGGAATTCCTCACTCAGCAGAACAAGCGCAATGCGGGCGACGATGAATCGCGCGCCGCGCCGGCAGGCACGATTTCAGCCAAGGGCAAGCGCGTGGTGGTGATCGGCGGCGGCGATACCGGCTCGGATTGTGTCGGCACTTCGAACCGCCAGGGTGCGGCTTCGGTCACGCAAGTCGAAATCCTGCCCAGGCCGCCGGAGAAGGAGAACAAGGGCCTGACCTGGCCGGATTGGCCGATCAAGCTGCGCATCTCCACCTCGCAGGAAGAGGGCTGCACGACGGAATGGACCGCGACCGTCAAGCGCATCGTGGGTGAGGCCGGCAAGGTCAAGGCGCTCGAATGTGTCCGCGTCGAATGGAAGGACCGCAAGCCGGTCGAGGTCGAAGGCAGCGCCTTCCGGCTCGAAGCCGATCTCGTTCTCCTGGCTATGGGCTTCACCGGTCCGCGCCGCGCCGGTCTCCTGGAGCAGGCGGGCGTGGAGATCGACGCGCGCGGCAACGTCAAGGCCAGCGAGCAGGACTATAAGAGCTCGACGCCCCGCGTGTTCGCTTGCGGCGACATGCGGCGCGGACAGTCGCTCGTGGTCTGGGCGATCCGCGAAGGCCGCCAGGCCGCCCGCGCGGTTGACGAGTTCCTGATGGGGTCGTCGACGCTGCCGAGGTAGGCCCGGAAGGCACGTCCGGCGCCGTTTTTTGCCGTTCCCCGGTAGACGCGACATTGTCGCGCCGGGCGCTTGTGCGCCTTCCGGCGCCCCGCGCGGCTGGGATATCTTCGCCATGTTGTCCCGAACGGGCGCGAGGAAAGGAAGACCGGCGATGTTCAACAAGATTCTGCAGAACGCCTTTAACGACCAGATCCAGAAAGAGTTCTATTCTTCCTACCTCTATCTCGCGATGGCCGCCCATTTCGAATCCGCGAACCTTCCGGGCTTTGCGTCCTGGATGAAGAAGCAGGCGGAAGAGGAGCGCAGCCACGCGATGAAGCTGTGGGATTATGTCTGCGACCGCGGCGGAAAAGTGGAACTTCAAGCAGTCGAGCAGCCGCCCGTGACATACGGCAAACCGCTGGAGGCGTTCCAGCTTGTTCTGGCGCACGAGCAGAAGGTCACGGCGTCGATCGAGGCCCTTTACGCGCTTGCACAGAAGGAAGCCGACGCGGCGGCCCATATTTTTCTGCAGTGGTTCGTTCAGGAGCAGGTCGAGGAGGAGAAGTCGGTCACCGATCTGATCGAACAGCTCAAGATGTCCGGCGACCAGCCGTTTTCGATCCTCTTCATGGACAAGCATGTGCTTGGTGCGAGAAAATAACGCGGGGCGGCGGATGCTGTCACCACAGGAAACGCCCAAACCCCGGTCGGGCGGATGAACCGGCCGGAGTCTGTTCGTCGAATCGTCGAACCGCGCCGGACCGTCAGGTCAAGTACGCGTGCTCGCCGTGCAGAGCCTCGTCGAGGCCCTTTTCTTCCGCGTCGTGATCGACGTGCACCGGCGTGAACTTGTTGATCAGCCACAGCATGCCGTAGGTGAACCCGAACGCCCACGCCGAAGAGAAGGCGATCGCGGCCAGCTGCTTTCCGAAGAACGTGAAGTTGCCCGCCAGAAGCCCGTTTGCGCCATTGGCATTGTAGGCCGTCGTCGCAAACACACCCAGCAGCACAACCCCCAAGGCGCCGCCGACGCCGTGTACGCCCCAGACATCCAATGCGTCGTCCCAATGCAGACGGTTCTTGAGCGTAACGGCGTAGTAGCAGATCACGCCTGCTGCGATGCCGATCAGGACCGCGCTCGTGGGTGAAACGTAGCCCGCCGCGGGGGTGATGGTGGCAAGTGCGGCCACTGCGCCCGTCATCAGGCCGACGAATGAAGGGCGCTTCTCCTGCAACCAGCCGACGATCATCCACGCGATGCCACCGAATGAAGCGGCGAGATCGGTGTTGATGAAGGCGGTCGCAGTGACGGAATCCACCGCAAATTCGCTGCCGGCATTGAAACCGTACCAACCGAACCACAGAAGGCCCGTGCCGAGCGCAACCAGGGGAACGCTGTGTGCGCTGTCGGTGACAAGGCGCCTGCCGACGAACAAGACCGACGCTAGCGCCGCCATTCCCGCAATGTTGTGCACTACGATGCCGCCCGCAAAATCGAGCACGCCCCACTTCTGCAGGAATCCTCCGCCCCATACCATGTGGACGAACGGGAAATAGACGAACAGCAGCCACAGCGTCAGGAAGATCATGTAAGCCTTGAACGATACACGGTTGGCGAAGGCGCCGGTGATGAGCGCCGGCGTGATGATGGCAAACATCATCTGATACGCGATGTGCACGAGCAGCGGAATGCCGGGATTGGGTGACGGTGTGGCAAGCGTCACGCCCCTGAGGAAGGCAAGATCGAGGTTGCCGATCACGCCCCCCACATCGCCGGAAAAGCAGAGCGAGTAACCGACGACGAACCACAACACGGTGGTCCAGCCCATCGACGCGAATGACTGCATCATGATGGCGAGGACATTGCGCCGGCCGACCAGTCCTCCGTAAAAGAAGGCCAGTCCCGGCGTCATCAACATCACAAGGCTGCAGCAAAGAAGCATGAAGCCCGTATTGCCCGTATCGAGATGGAGCATGACCGCCCCTCCATTGGATTCTTGGAAGCAACGATACATCCGATCTATGGGCCGGGATTTCGCAGCCACTTGTCGCGGGCGCGCTGCAACCGGCGGACTGCATGCGAGACATGCTGCGATTGATTTGGGGGCGGGGCGGTCGTCGCGGGCGGGCTGGCTTTATTGCCAGAAGGGGCGAGCGCAAGGAACGAAACCTGCGCCGGGTCCACGCACTGCGCTCATATAAGGTGCGTGTCCGGCGCGGGCCAGGGCACGATTGTTAGTGTTGCCGGCCGGTGTTCCGGCCGCCGCGCGATGAAAGAATGGCAGCAACGCGCGTTGCACATGGGTTTTGGGGCTGTTCGGCGGGCCGGACGCGCGGCAAGTTCTAGCCGGACGCTTTCCGTGATATGAGCGCGACAATCATGGTTCCGTCCAGCCAGAGCTTGCCGCCGCTCCTTTCCTGCCGGAAACACCGGCAGGAAGCCGCGGCACCGTTTCTGCCGATATCGCGGGCGGAGATGGAGGCGCTCGGCTGGGACGCGTGCGATGTCGTGCTCGTCACGGGCGACGCCTATATCGACCATCCGAGCTTCGGCGCGGCGCTGATCGGCCGCCTGCTTGAGGCGCAGGGCTTCCGCGTCGGGATCATCGCCCAGCCCGATTGGCACAGTGCCGAGCCGTTCCGCGCGCTGGGGCGGCCGAACCTGTTTTTCGGCGTCACCGCGGGCAACATGGATTCGATGGTCAACCGATATACGTCGGACCGGCGGCTGCGCCACGACGATTCCTATACGGCGGGCGGCGAGGGCGGAAAGCGCCCCGATCGCGCCGTGATCGTCTACGCCCAGCGCTGCCAGGAGGCGCACCACGGCGTGCCCGTCATCATCGGCGGCATCGAGGCTTCGCTGCGACGCATCGCCCATTACGACTACTGGTCCGACAAGGTGCGCCGCTCGATCCTGCTCGACGCCAAGGCGGACCTTCTTCTCTACGGCAACGCAGAGCGGGCGCTGGTGGAGGTTGCCCATCGCGTCGCCGCGGGCGGAATTGACCAGGACTTTTCGGATGTACGCGGGCTTGTCCTGGCGCGCTCGAAGATGCCGGCGGGCTGGACCGAAGCCCGCACCGACGATCTCGACAGCAGCGAGGAAGGCCGCGTCCGCGGCGAGAACGTCGTCATCCGTCTGCCCTCCTTCGAGCAGGTTTCCACCGATCCCGAAGCCTACGCGCGGGCCAACCGGGTGCTGCACAAGGAGGTCAATCCGGGCAACGCGCGGCCGCTGGTGCAGCGCCACGGGACACGCGAGGTCTGGCTCACCGCCCCGCCCATGCCTCTTTCTACGGAGGAAATGGACTATGTCTACGAGCTGCCTTACGCCCGCGCGCCGCATCCCTCCTACGGGGCCGCGAAAATTCCCGCCTGGGACATGATCAAGAACTCCGTCACGATCATGCGAGGCTGTTTCGGCGGCTGTTCCTTCTGCTCGATCACCGAGCACGAAGGCCGCATCATCCAGTCGCGTTCGGAAAACTCCGTCCTGCGCGAGATCGAATCCGTCCGCGACAGGACGGAAGGCTTCACCGGTGTCATTTCCGACATCGGCGGTCCGACCGCCAACATGTACCGCATGGCCTGCAAGGACAGGGAGACGGAAGCCGTGTGCCGCCGCCCGTCCTGCGTCTTCCCGGACATCTGCAAGAACCTCGACACCAGCCACGACGCGCTCATTGCGCTCTACCGCAAGGCGCGGAGCGTACCCGGCATCAGGAAGGTGATGGTGGCCTCGGGCGTGCGCTATGATCTGGCGATCCGCAGCCCCGAATACGTGCGAGAACTCGTCACCCACCACGTCGGCGGGTATCTCAAGATCGCGCCAGAGCACACGGAACCCGGGCCGCTGTCGAAGATGATGAAGCCCGGTATCGCCGCCTATGATCGCTTCAAGCAAATGTTCGACGAGGCGGCGAGGGCAGCGGGCAAGAAGTACTACCTCATCCCCTACTTCATCGCCGCTCATCCCGGCACGACCGACGAGGACATGCTCAATCTCGCGCTTTGGCTGAAGAAGAACGGTTTCAAGCCCGACCAGGTGCAGACCTATCTCGCCGCGCCGATGGCGCCGTCGACGGCGATGTATCATACCGGCATCAATCCTCGGAAACCGGTGCGCCGCGGCGCTTCGGAGAAAGTCGATTCCGTGAAGGGCTTGCGCCGGCGCCGGCTGCACAAGGCGTTCCTGCGCTACCACGATCCGGAAAACTGGCCACTGTTGCGCGAGGCGCTGAGGGCGATGGGCCGCGGCGACCTTATCGGCCCGGGCAAGCACCATCTCGTGCCGGAACGGGATCGGGAATATCCGAACATGGGCAAACACTCCAAGCGCCGCCGCGGGCGCGCCGTGCATCGATCCGGCACTTGACATCATTTAGAACATTAGCTAAATGTCTATCCATGAACCAGGTCTTCAAGGCTCTAGCGGATCCGACGCGTCGCCGCGTGCTTGAACTGCTGCGAAAAGGCCCCATGTCGGCGGGCGATCTGGCCGACCATTTTTCGTTTTCCAAGCCGACGATGTCAGCGCATTTCAACGTGCTGCGCGAGGCGGATCTGGTCGAGGCGCACAAAGAAGGAAAGTGCGTCATTTACCGCCTGAAGCTCTCGGTCCTCGAAGATGCGCTGCTCGGCTTCGCCGGTGCATTCGGGATACGCGCTTTGCGAAACAAACCTCCAACTGGGATGGAGATGAAAGCATGGCCTCAAAACCGTTGATGACAGGGCTTGCCGTCGCCGTCGTGCTGTTGGCCGCCGCCGCGGCGCTGAAAATCGGGCAGCATGCCGGCATTATTGACCGGAACACCGTCGAGAGTGCGTTCCAGGCGTTGATGGGTCTGATGGTTGCCTTCTACGGCAATTTGATCCCCAAGAACCTCGGACGCAGCCGGGGCGTCGAGCATGACCGGCGCATGCAACCGGTCTTGAGAGTGAGCGGTTGGGCGTTCACGCTGGCCGGCCTCGCTTATGCGGTGCTGGCGTTCGTTCAGCCACGGGAAGTCGCCGATGCGGCGGGCA
Organism: Rhizomicrobium sp.; assembly: GCA_035524815.1. Taxonomy (GTDB): domain Bacteria; phylum Pseudomonadota; class Alphaproteobacteria; order Micropepsales; family Micropepsaceae; genus Rhizomicrobium. Next base: position 43,007 of record DATKOE010000130.1, on the reverse strand, counting down.
TGTTCGCCATCGCGAGCGCGCTCGCCATCACGCTCGTCGCCGCTTTCCGCTGCGTGGCTTTCCGTGACGCGGGCGGCGGCGCCCGGTAGCGGCATTGGCCGGGTCGGCCGCGCGGCGATCGCACATATCGAGATCAAGACCATGATGGCGTAGGCGGCCGGATCGGGGCTGAGCGCTGCCTTGGTGATCCGTGGCCCCGATCGCCGCCCACACGCCCTGCAGCCTCCGTGCGATTTTGCGCGGCACAATCCGGGCGCGCCGGAGCGGAGTCAACATCTTCGTCGCGCGTGCAATCCGGCGCGCGAGTGACCACTTGTATCTTCGGCAGACAATCTCCAGCGTAATGCAGCGCTGGCGGATCCGATTGCCGTTGCCGCAACGTGAACAACGGGAGAAACGCCGAAAATGACGCCGGACGCGCATTCGAACCCGCCCTCCACGTTGCGGCGCCGTTTTCGCGAGGTGAGAAGCCTCTCGGAAGCCCTGGTGCGCCCGCTGTCGGCGGAGGACCAGGGCGTACAGTCGATGCCGGATGCCAGCCCGGCCAAATGGCACCTGGCGCACACGACTTGGTTCTTCGAGCGCATGCTTCTGGTGCCGCGCCGCGGCTATCGCCCTTTCGATGCGCGCTATGACGTCCTGTTCAATTCCTATTATCTCGGTCTCGGCACCCCCATGACGCGTGCCGAACGCGGAATGCTGACGCGCCCGTCAGCGGAGGAAGTCCTCGACTACCGCCATCATGTGGACTGCGCCGTTGCAGACTTGCTCGACGACGGAACCTGCGCGGCCACGATCGAACTTGGCCTCAACCACGAACAGCAGCATCAGGAGCTCCTGTTGACCGACATCAAGCATGCGTTCTGGAAAAATCCCCTGCACCCGGCCTACAGCGCCATCCCGCCGCCGGAAGAGCCGGCTGCCTCACTGCTGGCCTGGCCGGAATACGAAGGCGGTAAGGTGGAGATCGGCCACAGCGGCATGGGCTTCGCCTATGACAACGAGCGTCCGCGGCACAGCCGCACCCTTTATCCGTTCCGATTGGCTTCCCGCCTCGTCACCTGCGGCGAATACCGCGCCTTTATCGAGGACGGCGGTTACGACAAACCGCAATTCTGGCTGTCGGACGGCTGGGCGCTGGCCAAGCAGGAAGGCTGGCGCGCGCCGCTCTACTGGCTCGACGCCGCTTCCCACTTCACGCTTCACGGCGACGCGCCGATCGATGCGTCCGAGCCCGTGACCCACCTGAGCTTCTACGAAGCCTCCGCCTATGCGGCGTGGGCGGGAAAGCGCCTGCCGACCGAATTCGAATGGGAAGCCGCCGCGCAGAACGAAGCAGCGCTCGACCAGATGTTTGGTGTCGCCTGGCAGTGGACCCGTTCGTCCTACGAGCCTTATCCCGGTTTCAGGCCGTTCGACGGCGCGGCAGCCGAATACAACGGCAAGTTCATGGTCGGACAGCTCGTGCTCCGCGGCGGTTCCGTCGCCACGCCGCCGGGCCACATCCGCGCCACCTATCGCAATTTCTTCGCGCCCTCCGCGCGCTGGCAATTCAGCGGCATCCGCTTGGCGGAGGATGCATGAGCCGGCCCGATCTCGCCCCGCACCGCGAATGGCGCGCCCGCAGCGGTGCGTTCGCGGCCGACGTGCTGGCCGGCCTTGCGGCGGCTCCCAAACGCCTTCCCAGCAAGTACTTCTACGACGAACGCGGTTCGGCGCTGTTCGAGCGCATCTGCGAGCTTCCCGAGTATTATCCGACGCGCACCGAGCTTGCGCTCTTGCGGGCTCACGCCGGCAACATCGCTGCGCTGATGGGCCCCGATGCGACTCTCGTCGAGTTCGGCGCCGGAGCATTGAAGAAGGTCGAACTTCTGCTCGACGCGCTCGATCGTCCGCGCGCCTACCTACCGGTCGACATCTCTGTGGATTTCCTGCACGCGATGGCCACGGATCTGCGGCGCAGACGGCCATCGCTCGACGTTCATCCTGTCGCCGCCGACTTCACGCGCTCGTTGGCGTTACCCGTGATCGGCGACGGCGAGCGGCGCGTCGGTTTCTTTCCGGGTTCCACCATCGGCAATCTCGAACCGGGCGATGCGATCGCCTTCCTGCGCCAGGCCGCCTTCTTGCTGCGGGGCGGCGGCATGCTGATCGGCGTTGATCTCGTCAAGGACCCGGGGGTGCTGCACGCCGCCTACAACGACGCCGCGGGCGTCACGGAGGCTTTCAACAAGAACGTTCTGGAGCGCGCCAACCGCGAATTGGGCGCCGGTTTCGACACCGACGCCTTCGCCCACTACGCGTTCTACGATCCTGCGAAGCGCCGCGTCGAGATGCATCTCGTCAGCCGCGCCCGTCAGAGCGTCAGCGTGCTCGGTCGCCGTTTCGAGTTCGAGGAAGGCGAGTCCATCCACACCGAGAACTCGCACAAATACACACCTGGCGGTTTTGCAGGGCTCGCAGAAGCTGCCGGCTTCGCACCGCAGAGAGTGTGGATCGACGGGGAACGGCTGTTCAGCCTGCACTGGCTCGCCGCGCGTTGAGCAAAGGACGGCGCAGGGAGCCGTGGGGCGGATATCTTCGCGAAGTGGAGCGAGCGGGCTCCCGAACGGTCTTGGGAAGGGGGGCTGGGCGGCCGTGTCGAATTCCCGCTCGCGCCAATACAACGCACCGCCGCCATTTCGGTTCCTCATGTGGGAGGGGCGCGGCCCCGCAGGGCTCCTGTGGCAAGGCTTATGACCAGAAGTACGACGAAGGCGATCAGCAACAGCTTGGCGATTTCCGCGGCCAATCCCGCCATGGCGTAGAATCCCAGGAACGCGGCGACCAGCGCCAGTACAAAGAAAGTCACTGCCCATCCGAGCATGGCATTTTCCTCGAAGTACACGCTGTGAGAATTGATCAGTCCGGCCGGCGGTTCCTGACCCTCGGCTCACGTTGCGAACTTGGCGGAAACCGCACTGGTGAGCCGGTCTTTGAGATATCACAGGCCGGTCGCGCTTTGTCGGAGGACAGCGGATGCAGACAGAGTTACGGTTCGCGAAGAACTGTTGAGAGTGCTTACTGTAACGGCATTGTAGGCGGAGGAAGGTTGGTGGATCGAGGTTTCGAGGTGGCGGTTGTCGATGGGCAAATCGGTCAATTCGATTCGCACACGGATGCGCAGGATCTGGTGAATGGCTTGGGATCGATCGCCGCGTCAGTGGATGGACTGGCGTTGCTTGCGTCGGTACTTAACGCCTTGCCGGTGGCCGTCTACATGACGGATGCGTACGGGGCGATCACCTTCTACAACAACGGGGCCGCCGCGCTTTGGGGCGACGAACCCGAGATCGGTATGGCCATGTGGTGCGGTTTCGCACGCCTCTTCTGGCCCGACGGGGTCCCGATGGCGCACGACAAATCCGCATTGGCAACGGCGCTGAAGGAAAGGCGGATCGTCAGGGGTATCGAGGCCCTGGGTGAACGCCCCGACGGAAGCCGTATCCGGTTTCTAGCCTATCCGGCTCCGCTGTTCAGCGGACCCGATCTGGCCGGCGCCGTCAATATGCTGGTGGAGATAGGCGAACGCGACCGGCTCGGCTATTTCGAGCAACGCCTGGCGGCGATCGTTGAGTGCTCCGAGGATGCGATCATCAGCAAGGACCTGAACGGCATCATCACGACCTGGAACCGGGCTGCGGAGCGCCTGTTCGGTTATACCGCCGAAGAAGCGGTCGGGCGTCCGGTGACGATGTTGATCCCGAAAGATCGCCAAGACGAGGAAATCGCGATCCTGGGGCAGATCCGCCGGGGCAAGCCCGTTGCCAGATATGAAACGCTGCGCCAGCGCAAGGACGGATCGTTGGTTCCGATCGCCCTTACGGTGTCCCCGTTGCGGGATGGAACCGGCCGCATCGTCGGCGCCTCGAAGATCGCCCGGGACATCAGCGATCAGGTGCGCATGCGCGAGCATCAGACTCTGTTGCTCAGGGAGATGAGCCACCGGGTGAAGAACGTGCTAGCGGTGGCCGGAGGACTCGTCGGGTTGAGCGCGCGCTCGGCTCAATCGCCGAAAGCGATGGCCAGGGCCGTTCAGGAGCGGCTCGGTGCCTATTCGCGCGCTCACGATCTCACGCGATCCGGCGTGCGCGGCAGGGGCGATGGGCGGACGACACTTCAGGTTCTGCTCAACGCCATCGTGCAGCCGTACCTCGACGGCAGCGGAGAGAAGGCCAATGTCAGCGTGGAAGGGGACGACGTGGAAATGGACGCCGACGCCACGGCGAGTTTGGCGCTTCTTTTCCACGAGTTCATGACCAATGCCGCGAAGCATGGCGCTTTGTCGGCTCCGGGCGGGACGGTCCGGATAGTCTGCCGATGCTGCGGCCGCGACGCCGAGATCCAATGGATCGAGCGGGGAGGGCCTCGCCTTTCGGGCGCTCCCCGGCACCAGGGCTTCGGAAGCGTGTTGGCGGCGCGGACCGTCGAAGGTGCGCTCGGCGGAACGCTGCACTATGATTGGCAGTGCGAAGGCGTCGTCATTTCGATGACTCTGCCCTCGCCGCCCTAGCCGTGATTGGAGCGCGAAACGTCCAGGGCATAGACATTGTCGCCGGGCGTCGCCTGTTCGTGCTGTTCCAGCACATCTCCGAGCGGAATGCGCAGCAATATCCGGCAGCCGCCGCCGTCGAGTTGTTCCGCGCCGTAGCGGCCCCGCAACTGCTCGGCGAGGCTGCGCATGATCCTGTCCGGGTCCGGCATGCCGACGGGCAGCGTCCCTGGGCAGCGATCCTCGATGACGAGCGAGTATCCGGTTTCATCGCCGGAAAAGGCGAGCAGGACATCGCGTCGGCGGGCTTCGTGGCGCGCGGCGAAAACGTCGAATGACAGGGCCTCCGTGGCGAACAGGATGATCGGCGTCGCGATATCCGGCTGAAGATGCCGGCGCTCGACTTCCAATTTCACGGCGATGCGCTGGCCGTGCTCGGCGGCCAGGGAGCGAACCTCGTCGGCGAACTGCTCCAGCAACGTTTTCACGTCGATCGTGGGATCGCTTTCGTTGTCCTCGATAAGCCGCTGGATCAAGGTCAATGCGTCCACCCGTGCGGTGATCTGGCGTAACACGCTTTTTGCGAGGGGGCTGGCAACGCTCTGGGCGTAGATGTTGATCAAGCTTGATACGATCTGCAGGTTGTTTTTCACCCGGTGGTGAATTTCGCGGGTCATCGCCGACTGCTTCTTCAGAGCTTCGTTGAGCGTGCGGTCGCGCTCCTGGATCGCGTTCGCCATGCGTTTCATCTCATGGCCCAGGACGAGGAACTCCTCCGGCGCCTGGTTCATGTCGTCGAGTGACAGACCGAAGTGGTTGCGGCCGTAGGCTACAGCCACGCGTTTCAGGTAGATCGTCCAGCGCACGACGAGCCATTCGGCGCCCAGCCAGATGGCCGCACAGGTGGCCAGCACGATGAGGAGAGTGAGAACGACGTCGGCGAGCAGATAGCCGCGAAGGGTGGCGAACAGGCGGGGCTCGGGGATTCCGATGGCCACGAACTTGTTCGAGATCCCGATCGGCTCCGCCACCCAGCGCCATCGCTCGTGATCGTCTGCCGCGGCCGTGAATACGCGTTGGTGCGCCCTGTTTGCGTGTTGAGCGAGGGACGCCCCGGTCGCCTCCGAAATGGCGCGATTGGATGCAATGACGTGCCCGGCAGGGTCCAGTATCAGCGAAAGCGCTCCGTCCGGAAGTCCGGCGATCTGCGGTGCCGATTCAAGCCACTGAAGGTCGACAGAGGCGCTGATGGCGCCCGCGAAACCGCCATTGCCGCCACGGATCGGGTAGGCGATGGGCAGGATCGGGCGATTCACGATGGGACTGACGAACTGACTGCCGATCACAATGTTGTCGGCTTTTCGCAGGGCAGGCCACCAGCGCATCGTGGCGAAATGGGGCTTTGGCGGCGCAGCCGCACCCATGCATATGACCCGCCCGCCGTCGTCGACGCGCGTTAGATTGACGATCGGCGCCGCCCCCACGAGCGCGTCGGATAAGGCCACCCGGCAGCTCTGCGGGCTTGCGGTCTGCTCCGGCTTGCCAGCCAGGGACCGCAGAATCTGTTCCGCGCGATTGAAGGTGCTTTGCTCGTTGTACGCCGCATACAGCGCGGTCTGGACCAGGATGCGGTCCGTCTGGCGCTGGTAGGCGTCGAAGTTCATGATCGCCTGGATGATGCTTGCCAGGGCCAGTGGCGCCAGGGCGAGCCCGACGATCAGCATCAGACGGGGGCGCAGGGATCCCGGCTTTGGCAACAAAATGCTCCCCGGCAGCGAGGATCAGCGCGGCAGCTTGTCAGGATCGGCTTCTCTCGCCTTTCGGAACAGTGCTTCAGCCAGATCGTCCGTGCGCTCCTTGCGGTCGGGAAGCGGGCCGGCCGAACCCTCGACGAGGATTTGAAGCTGCTTGCGCGCGCGGGACACGCGGCTCTTGATGGTCCCGACCGCGCATCCGCAAATGCGCGCCGCTTCGTCGTAGCTGAATTCGCTGGCGGTGAGGATGAGGGCTTCCTTCTGCTCCGCGGGAAGCTGGCTGAAGGCGCGCATTAGGTCGGTCAGGTCGAGCCGTGCGTGCTGTTCGGCATCGGCACCCTCGCCGAGATGCGAATGTGCGGCGGTGTAGTCGGCGGCCGTCTTGGCGCGCCGGTGGTTCGAGTAGAACTCGTTGCGGAGGATGACGAAGAGCCAGGCCTTCAGGTTGGTGCCGAGCTGGAATTTGTCGCGCGCCTGCCAGGCCTTGGCCAGCGTTTCCTGTGCGAGATCGTCGGCCAGGTCGCGTTGTCCGCAGAGCGAACGTGCGAATGCGCGAAGGACGGGAATCATTTCGACAAGCCCGTCGCGGAACGACATCGAAACGTCGGGCTCGGGCGTCTGTGGACGTTCGTAGGGGCGGCTCATGGCTCTTGCCAGTCCTGATCCATCTTGCGCAGCAGTTCCATGAAATCGTCCGGAACGGGTTCGGCAGCGACGGAGTCGAAGAACCTGCGCAGGCCGCGCGTGATGGCCTTCTGCTGCGCCTTGTACTTGCGTACGGCTTCTCTCGCGTCTGTGTCATCCATTGCGCTTGCCTGGGGCAACACCGGTTTCGGCCGGTCCGCCGCCATTCGTCGTTGCTTGTCGTCCATCGATCACCCTCGAAGATGATGTTCGGCCCGCAAGTTTACGCTGGGCGCGCTCATCCAGGAACATAGCTGCGCTGTCGTCTGCCAGCCTTCGAGATAACAGCTCCGGCGCTTTTTTGTTCCTGGCCTGGAACGGACTTTTTCGCGAAGAGTTTAGACTGTACCCTCACCGGGAAGGGACATCATGACGATGACCGAGACGCTCGGACCGCATTTGCCTTTTCTGCGCCGTTACGCGCGCGCTCTCACCGGTTCTCAGGCGACAGGTGATGCTTACGTTAGGGTGCTTTTGGAATCGCTGGTGGACGGGGACATGACGTTGCGGGAGGATTTGCCGCCGCGAGCGGCGCTCTACCGGCTGTTCCACGAACTCTGGTCGTCCAACCTGCACCCCGAGGCGGTCGGCGTCGAATCGCGTGGTCCGTCGGTCGAACAGAGGCTGCAGGCGCTCGAGCCCGACAATCGTGAAGCGCTGCTGTTGACGGCGGTGGAGGATTTCTCCGTCCCCGAGACGGCGATCATTCTCGACTGCTCGGAAGAAGACGTCAGGGACGCCATCGCCGCAGCGCTCCATGCGATCGATCGCGATCTTGAATCCCGCGTGCTGATCGTCGAGGACGAGGCGATCATCGCGCTCGATCTGGAGAACCTCGTGAACGACCTGGGACACCGAGTGGTGGGCATCGCTACCACGCGTGACGACGCGGTTCGGCTCGCGCGCCAGCGCCGCCCTGAGCTGGTCCTGACCGACATCAAGCTGGCCGACGGAAGCTCGGGCGTCGATGCCGCAATGGCCATCGTGAAGGAAATGGACGTGCCCGTCGTCTTCATCACGGCTTATCCGGAGTTCCTTCTCACTGGCCAGAGGCCGGAGCCGACCTATCTCGTCACCAAGCCGTTCTCGCGCGACACCGTGCGCGCCACCATCGGACAGGCGCTGTTCTTCCACAGGCCGCGCATGGCGGCCTAAACGGCGCGGCAGTCTTCAGCGTCCGCAGTGGGGATACAGCGTCAACAGCGCCATGGTCACGCCGTTGGTCCATCCGAAACCGTCCTGGAGCGGATATTCGCCGCCGCCGCCGGGGCGATCGGCCTCGACATCGTATTTCTCGACAAGCTTGCCGGAGCGGCGGTACTCGCGCGAGACGGTCGCGAGCCAGCGGCAGGCGACGGTGCGCGCAAGTCGATCATCGCCGTAGTTCTTCAGGCCCATGACGGCGATCCATTGCAGCGGTGCCCACCCGTTGGGTGCATCCCACTGTTGGCCGGTGCGGATCGTCGTGGTGACGAGTCCGCCCCGCTTGACGAGATCGGCGCTAGCAATCATGGCGGTCGAACGCGCTTCGGCCGCAGACGCCAGGGATACGAACAGCGGATACAGCATGGCGGCGCTCTCATGGTCGGGATGCTTTCCGTCGGTCCAGCGATAATCGTCGAACCACTTTCCGTTCCACTGGAACTTGCGCATGCTGACAGCGCGCGCATGTGCGCGTTTGGCGAAATCGCGGGCACAGGAGTTGTCGTGCTTGCGGGCGCAGCCTTCGCCTATGGCTTGCTCGAGTCCGAACAGGATGCTGTTCAGATCGGCGGGAACGATGTCGGCGGTTTGGATGGTCTCCGGGTGTGCCCCGTCGGCGAGCCAGCGCGAGCTGAAATCCCAACCGCTCTCGGCGGCGGCGCGCAGGTTGCGGTAGACGTCGGCGGGATTGCGGCGGCTGTTTGCGGCGATGCGCACGTCCTCGGGATAGGATTCGTCGCGCGGCGAATCCCGCTCGTCCCAATAGCGGTTGAGGAGGGACCGGTCGGGCATCATCACGACGTGGTGCGACGGCCGTTCGGGTGCTGCCTGCCGCGATCCGTCCATCCACCAGGCATATTCTATCCTGAGTTCCGGCAGGAACCGCGCAAAGGCCTTGGCCTCGTCGCCCGGTGCGGTCAGCGCGACCATTTTGAAGAAGAACGGCGGCTGCGACCTACTGAGATAATAGGTGCGATTGCCGTTCGGGATGTGACCGTAAGTATGCAGTTCCGAGACGAAGTCGGCGATCATGTCCCGGCGTAGCGCGGTTTGGGCGGGACCGAACCCCAGCATGGTGAAATAGGAGTCCCAATAGTAGAGCTCGTGAAAACGCCCTCCGGGCACGACGTATGGACGCGGCAGAGGCAACGCGGAGCCGAATGTCGGCGGTGCCGCGGTCTGGCGCGTGAGATGCGGCCACAGCGCGGCGATGTGCGCCGCAAGCGGCAGCCCGCGAGGCGGCGTCGGTGCAGTGTCGGTGTTCACACCGAAGATGAAATGCGCCGTAACAAAACGCTGGAGCGCGGCCGGCGACGCAGGATGCACGTTCCTGTAATCCGCCAGGATGGCCGACGGCGTCTGTTTCGGCACGGCGTCTGCGAACGACTTGAAGTCCTTGAATATTCCCGCGTCGGCGACATCGCGGAAAAGACCGTCGAAAAGCACCGACGGCGGCGCCGGTGCGGCTTGCCGCGAATCTGCGGGGGCGAGCGCCGTGAGTGCGACGGCTATCAGCGCGTTAAAGCCAAGACATGAACCGCGGATTTCCACGTCGGAACTCTTCACAGCCGGCGGATTTTCCGCCTAATTGGGGAAATGGCTTTGACTAGATTGCTCGTCACGGCGGCGGCGACGGCTTTGCTGACCGTCGGTTCGTTTGCTGCGGACCCCCAACCATACAGCATTTCAATGCGTGATACAGGCAATGGCCAGGTCGACGGAGCTCTTCGTGACGCCTCCTTGCTCGTGAGCCTGCGCTCCGCCACTCCGGCGCCCCCGTTCGCTTTGATCGATCGTGCTCGGGGGGACCACGATCGCTTTCAGACCGTTCTCGATGGATATGGATACTACAAGGCCCGTGTTGCCATCACGATCGCCGGCCGCGACATCGAAGATAAGTCGCTGCCGGACATCCTTGAGAAGATCCCTCAGGGGCAATCCGTCCAGGTCGAGGTTTCGGTCGACAAGGGGCCGCAATATCACCTTCGTAAGATCACGATCGAGGGCGCGGTTCCGGCCGATGTGCGCAAGGCTCTCGGCGTGAAGCAGGGCGATCCGGCAATTGCGGTGAATGTGCTCGCAGGTCAAGCGGGGCTGCTCACGGCCCTGCAGGAACATGGATACGCCTTTGCGACGGTCGATACGCCGTCGGCGTTCGCGGACGATACCGCCGATGCCATAGATGTCGTCTACAAGGTCGATGAGGGACAAAAGTTCGTCATCGGTCCGATCAGCTTCAAGGGACTGAAGCGCGTCAACGAAGATTTCGCGCGCGAAACCCTCTCGATCCATCCGGGGCAGCTTTACCAGCCGAGCGCCATCGAGCAGGCGCGGCTGAAGCTGGTCGGCCTCGGCGTTTTTTCCGGCGTTACCGTGCGGGCTTTGCGCGATCAGGCAAAGGACGGCGCCGTGCCTCTGCAATTCGACGTCGAGGAGAGGCCAAGGCATACGGTTGCCTTGTCGGGAGCCTATTCCACCGATCTCGGCGTCAGCCTGTCGGCGGCGTGGTCCCACCGCAATCTGCTGGGAAATGCGGAGCAGCTCAATCTGTCGGCTTCCGCGATCGGGCTGGGCGGCACCGCGACTGCGGGACTGGGCTACAATGTCACCGCCCAGTTCATCAAACCGCGATTTCTCGGGCAGGATCAGGAGTTCGAGTCGGATCTGGGTGCGATCAAGCAGCATCTGGACGCGTACAGCCAGACCGCCGAGAGCTTCACGGTTCTGCTCCGGTGCAGATTCTCGACTTTGTGGACGGGAACGGGCGCGGCCGTGGTCACGCATGATCGCGTGTCCCAGGAGGGTGTGGACAGGACGTACGAATTGATGTCGCTGCCGTTCACGGGCGTCTACGACTCTACAGGTCTCAAAGACCCTCTGGCCGACCCTACGAAGGGCGGCCGCGCCACCATCGCGATCACGCCGGCGCTGGCACTTGGCCGGCGTTCGCTCGCGTTCGCGATCCTCCAGGCTTCGGGGTCGATGTATTTTGATCTGTCGGGAGACGGACGGTCGGTCCTTGGCACGCGCGCTCTTCTCGCCTCGATCCAGGGAGCGGGCACGTTCGATCTTCCTCCCGATCAGCGTCTCTATGCCGGCGGCAGCGACACCGTGCGCGGTTTCCGCTACCAGTCGATCGGACCGCAATTTGCCGACGGCCGGCCGACCGGTGCCTCGTCGATCGATGCGGTAAGCCTCGAATTCCGTCAGCGCTTGTGGAGCGATTACGGTTTTGCGGCGTTCGTCGATGCAGGACAGGCGAGCACGAACAGCATCCCGTTCAACGGTTCCGTGGCCGTCGGTGCAGGCGTGGGCGCGCGTTATTACACGTCGATCGGTGCGGTGAGAGTTGATGTCGCCATGCCGGTCACACGGGAGAAGAACGGCGATGCGTTCGAGATTTATGTGAGCATTGGGCAGGCGTTCTGATGATCCGATGGTGGAATGCTTGGGGCAGGCGGGCGACGCTTGTTGCGGCGTCCATCGTCGGTGCGCTCGTGCTCTTCGTCCTGTTTTGCTTCGAGACCGGGCCCGGCCATGCGGTGTTGGAACGGCTGGTGACGCCTCTCTCCGGCGGCAGCGTCGCGATTTCGGGTCTCACGGGCGATCTGCCAAATCACCCGCATGCGCGGCAGGTTGAGCTTCGCGACGAAATGGGCGCATGGCTGCTTGCCGACGACGTCGATCTCGATTGGCACTTTCTTGCGATTCTGGAAAACCGCCTGGATGCGGCGAGCCTGCGGGCGGATCGTGTGATCGTGCTGCGCCGCAAGGTGCCGAGCGCGACTACGACGCCGAGCACCATGACCATCGACGTCGCCCGCCTGTCGATTGCCCGCATTGAGATCGATCCGTCCGTTCTCGGCCGGCGCGCGGTGCTGACGGCGTCCGGTTCGGTGCATTACGTCTCGCGCCATGACGTTGCGGCCGATCTCGCCGTCCGGCGCCTGGATGGCGTCGGGCGCTACGACATCCACGCCGCCATCGCCCACGACGTGATCCGCGGGACAATAACCGCCCGGGAATCGGGAAGCGGCATCGCCGGTGGCGCGGTCGGCATGCCGGACCTCGGCCCCGTGAGCCTTGATGTCCGCGCCGCCGCGCAGGGCACGCTGAACACGGTCACGTTCAAGCTGTCCGCGGGCATCCTGGACGCATTCGGGGGCGGCGCCATCGACCTGGCCCGCAGATATGCCGACATCGATTTCTCGGCTGTTGCACCTGCGATGCGCCCGAACTCGCAGCTGTCGTGGTCGTCGCTGTCTGCCAGGGGGCATATGCATGGCAGCTTCGACATGCCGGAACTCAACGCGAATGTGAAGATCGGCGATCTGGCGCTGAGCGGCTTCCGCGTCGGCGAGGCTCAAGTGCAGTTGAGCGGGAACAGCGGGGTTGCGGACTTGAAGCTCATCGCGGCCGGTCTTCGCATACCCGGTGCCAATCCGGGGATGTTCGCCGCTTCGCCCGTGGTGGTGAGCGCGCAGGCCGACCTGCGCAAACCGGATCGCCCGGTCCGCTTTTCCCTCGAGCATCCTTTGCTCAAGATTCAGGGACGGGCGACGACAAGCGGCAGGACGGCGGGAAACATGACAGCCGATTTGCCCGCGCTGGGCGCCGTCGCGGGTGCGGCCGGCCTCAAGCTCGAAGGCACGGCCAGGCTCGCCGTCCGCTTTGCGCAACGCGATACGGGCCTGCACTTGGCCATCGAAGGAGCCATCGCGGGTCAGGGGGACAGCGCCTTGGCGAGAGTTCTGGGGCCGCGCGCGAGGCTCGCCGCGACTGCTGACGTGCGCGACGCCCGGAACGCGATCGTGAACGCTTCGCTCGACGGCGCAGCCGCCAGCGCGAAACTCGGCGGCCGGATGGTGAACGGGGCGAACAGTTTCGAAGGCGATCTGGCGATCTCCGACCTCTCGCGAGCGGTTGCGAACCTCATCGGTTCGCTGAAGCTGCATTGGCGGCTGTCCGGGCCGTCCGGCGACGTCGCGCTGGCCGCCACCGGCTCGGCAAATGCCGCGACCAAGGGCATGGCGAAGCAGGAGATCGCCATCGTGGCGCGCGCCGCCGGCCTGCCCAAGCCGAAGACGGCCACGGTTCATCTGGCAGGCAGCTTCGACGGCTCGCCGCTGAAGCTGACGGCGGATGTGGCAAATGCCGGCACGAACGCGATGAAGATCACACTCGCCGGCACCTCGTGGCGAAGCGCCAGCGCCGGAGGCACCATCGTCGTGGGCGGCTCGCAGCCGAGCGGCAGCCTCACCTTGAACGTCGCACGCCTTGCCGATCTCAGCCCGCTTGTCGGAGCACCTCTTTCCGGCAGCCTCAATGCGAGAGCCGATTTCAAGGCGGCCGCAGCCGCGATCCATGCCACGGCCTCGAACCTCTCCAGTGGCACGACGCATATCGGGCGCCTCGAAATCGAGGGCAGCGTGACCGATCCGTTGGGCACGCCATCGTTCGATATCGCCCTGTCCGCGCCGCAACTCGCCATTTTGGGGCTCACCGGATCGGCCGGCGCGCAGGTGGATGGCCCGTTGCAGAATCTGACCGTGAAGCTGACCTCCGCGTTCGCGACCAGCGGCGGTCAGGATTTCTCGGTCGCTGCGGATAGCGTAGTGAACACCGCCGCCGGGCATTTGGTCGTCACGCGCTTCGATGGCGTCTGGCGGGATCTGAGCGTCGCCTTGGCATCGCCCGCAACGCTCGATTTCCGTGGCCATGACATGAGTTTCGCGGCGGAATTCGTCTCGGGCAAGTCCGCCCGTCTTGCCGTCAGCGGCACCGTTCCGGTCACGGCGGGCCGGCCCATGAACGTCCACGCCGAAGGAACCGCCGACCTCGCCGCCATGACGTCCGGATTGGCCGCCGTGGGACAGAGCGTCCGCGGTAAGCTCGCGCTCAACGTCGCCGTCACCGGAACCACGGCAAAGCCGCAGGTGCAGGGTACCGCCACTCTCACCGGCGGCCAGATCGACGATTTCGAGCACGGCTTCAGCCTGACTAAGATCGAGGCCACAGCGCAGGCGCAGGGAAGTACCATCCGGCTTACCGAATTCAAGGCGGCCGCCGGTCCGGGAACGATCACGGGCTCGGGCACGATCGATCTTTCGGCGCCTGGAATGCCCGTGGACATTGGTTTCAAGGCAACGAAGGCGCGCCCGATCACGAGCGATCTCATGACGGCCACGATGGACAGCGATCTGACGCTGAAGGGCAGGTTGAAGGAACGCCTGACTCTGGCGGGAGATCTTCACATCCGGCAGGGTTCGATCAACATCCCGCAGAAATTCCCGTCTCAAGTTGCCACGCTCGATGTCCATCGAGCACATGAGCCGCCGTCGCCGCCCCCGCCGCCGCCGTCGCGGATCGGGTTGGACCTGACCGTCACTTCGCCCGGTCAGGTGTTCGTGCGCGGCCGCGGCCTCGAGGCCGAGTTCGAAGGTGAACTGAAGATCAAAGGCACCACCCGCAATCCCCAGGTCCTGGGCGGGCTGACCATGCGTCGCGGCACGCTCGACCTCGCCGGCGCCAATCTCATCTTCCAGTCGGGCAAGATCAGCTTCACCGGGCAGTCGCTGCGCAACCACCTCGATCCCACGCTCGATTTCGTCGCCCAGACCGAGGCGAACGGAGTCACGGCCACGCTCAAGATCACGGGCACCGCGCGCCAGCCGAGGATCGAGCTATCGAGTTCGCCGCAGATGCCGCAGGACGAAATTCTGGCCCAGCTTCTGTTCCAGCAGAGCGCGAAATCCCTGTCGGCCGTGCAGCTGGCCAGTGTCGCCCAGGCGGCTGCCTCGCTCGGCGGCGGAAACGGCTTCGATCCGGTGGGAGCGATCCGCAAGAGCCTGGGTCTGGACCGGCTGGCGGTCGGCAGCACGCAGGGCACCAGCGGCTCGAAGGGCTCGACCACCGTGGAAGCGGGAAAGTACGTCCTGCGCAACGTCTATCTCGGCGCACGCCAGGATGTCTCGGGCGGCACGCGCGCGTTGGTGCAGGTCGACCTGACCAAGCACCTGAAGGCCCAGGCCACGGTGACGACCGGCCCCCGCGCGCCTGCCTCGACCTCGACGCCGCTGCAGGACAACGGCGACAGCATTGGCTTGTCGTACCAGTTCGAGTATTGACGGAGTCGCATCCGCACCTTTCTCGGTCATGTCCCGAAAGTCCGCCGTGTTGTTCGTCTGTCTGGGAAACATCTGCCGTTCCCCGCTTGCCGAAGCCGCATTCCGCGCAGAGGCGGCCCGGCTCAACCTCGACGTGGAGGTCGATTCCGCCGGCATCGGCGACTGGCATGAAGGCGAAGCGCCCGATCCCCGCGCGCAAGCCGTGGCGCGCCGCCACGGCGTCGATATTTCCGGCCAGAGGGCGCGGCAGGTGCGCCGCGACGACTTTCGCCGCTTCACGCATATCGTCGCCCTGGACCGCGAGAATCTGGCCGCCCTCAAGCGTCTCGGGGCCGCCGATGCCCCGGTAGAATTGAGCCTGCTTCTCGATTGCGTGGAGGGCCGCAAGGGCCAGCCCGTCGCCGATCCTTGGTACGGAACCGCGGCGGACTTCGAAAGGACCTGGGCGGACGTCACCGCGGGGGCGAGGGGCTTGGCGCAGAAAATCGCGGAGAGAGGATGAACGCGTTGGCGCTGGCCGGTGCGGCCCTGATGGGCGGCAGGCTCAGGCAAAGCCACTCATTGGGCGGCGGTTCGCTGTCGAGCCTCGTACGCATCGTGCTGGAGGACGGCCGCGAAGCGATCGCCAAGACCGGACCGTCGGCCGAAGTGGAAGCCGGAATGCTGCGCGCCATCCGCGCCGCCGGCGCCCCGGCGCCGGAGGTTCTGGCGGCCGAAGGCAAGGTCCTGGTCCTCGAGACTCTGCCAGGCGGCGACGCTCTTGGCGGCGCCTGGACGGAGCTGGGCACGGTGCTCTCGGTTCTGCATGCTGCAAGAGGCGATCGATATGGCTGGGAGTCGGACTATGCCTTCGGTCCGGTTGCGATCGTCAATCGCTGGAGCAGCGACTGGCCCCGGTTCTGGGCCGACCACCGCCTCTTGGTGAATCTGCCTTACGTGGGCTCGGGCCTGTCGCGCCGCATCGAGCGACTCTGCGCCGATCTGCCGAACCGGTTGCCGCAATCCCCGGCGCCGTCGCTGCTTCACGGCGATCTGTGGGGCGGCAACATTCTGGTTTCGGGCCGCGCTGTCAGCGGGCTCATCGATCCGGCGTGCTACTACGGAGACGGCGAGGTCGACATCGCCATGCTGATGATGTTCGACCATCCGTCGGCGGCGTTTTTCTCGGCCTACGGAGGGCTGCTGCCGGGGCACGAGGAACGCCTGGCGATCTACCGGCTTTGGCCAGCCCTGGTGCACCTGCGCCTGTTCGGAAGCGGCTACCGGTCCTTGGCAGATAGGCTCCTGGCCGATCTCGGTGTGTGATCGCCGCAAGACGTCTTGAGCGGGGAGATTCGCGCGCCTATCCCGGCTCCATGAAAAGCAGGGCGGGGTGCTCCAGCAGTTCCTTGAGGCGCCGGACGAAACGCGCCGCGTCCGCACCGTCCACAACGCGATGATCGAATGCGGACGACAGATTCATCATCTTGCGCACGGAAATCTGGCCACCCAGCACAACCGGGCGTTCGACGATTGCGTTCGGTCCGATGATCGCCACTTCGGGGTGATTGATGATCGGCATCGTGGCGAGCCCGCCCAGGGCGCCCAGGCTGGTGATCGTGATGGTGGAGCCGGTAAGATCGTCCTTCGATGCCTTGTTCTCGCGGGCCAGCCCGGACATCCGCGCCACTTCCGCCGCCGCCTGCCGCAGGTCCAGCCGCTCGGCGTTCCTCACCACGGGAACCATGAGTCCGGCGTCGGTCTGGGTCGCGATTCCGATATGAACGGCAGCGAAGCGCCGCACCGTGCCGGCCTCGTCGTCGAAATGCGCGTTGACCTGCGGAAATTCCGGCAGCGCGCACACCATGGCGCGCATCAGGAACGGCAGCACGGTGAGCTTGGGCTGATCTGCCCTTCGTGATTGGTTCAGATGCGCGCGAAGGCTCTCCAGCTCCGTCATGTCGACCTCCTCGACATAACCGAAGTGGGGAATGCGGCGCTTGGCCTCCTGCATCTTTTCGGCGATGCGGCGGCGCAGGCCGATCAGCTTCACGTCCTCGAACTCGCCCTTCGGAGCGGGCCGCGGGATCGGCTCTGCCGCCGGTTCGGCCTTTTTTGCTGCGGGTTTCGCGCCCGCGGCGGCAAGAAAATCGTCGACATCGCCGTGCGTAACGCGTCCCGCCGGGCCCGTGCCGCGCACCTTGTGCAAGTCGATGCCGAGATCGGCCGCCCTCAGACGCACGGCCGGCGCCGCCAGGGGCCGTTGGGCCGGCTCGTCTGCCGGCGGCTTAGCGGGACCGGACGCGGCAACCGCGGGCGCCTGGGCCGCCTCCAATTCGAATTCCACCAGCGGCGCGCCGACAGCCGCCATCTGCCCCGGCTCGCCTTTCAAGGCCACGATCGTGCCGTTGACCGGCGAGGTCATCTCGACCGTCGCCTTGTCGGTCATCACGTCGACGAGTTGCTGATCCTCCTCAACCCGGTCGCCCACCGCGACGTGCCAGGCCACGATTTCCGCTTCCGCGGTGCCTTCGCCCACGTCCGGCAGCTTGAAAACGTATCGGCCCATGCTCAGTTCTCCAATGCCCGCCGCATCGCCTCCGCGATCCGCGCGGGGCCGGGGAAGTAGTCCCATTCGAAGGCGTGAGGATAGGGCGTGTCCCAGCCCGCCACACGCTGCACCGGCGCTTCCAGGTGATAGAAGCAATGTTCCTGCACCAGCGCGCAAAGCTCGGCTCCGTAACCGCTGGTCAGCGTCGCTTCGTGCGCCACCACGCACCGGCCGGTCTTCTCGACCGATTTCACGATTGCCCCGATGTCGACCGGCACCAGCGTCCTCAAGTCTATCACTTCGGCGTCGATGTCGGCTTCCTCGGCGGCGGCGATGGCGACATGCACCATGGTGCCGTAGGTGAGCACCGTCACGGCGGCGCCGGCGCGCGCCACGGCGGCTTCGCCCAGAGCCACGGTGTAATGGCCTTCCGGCACCTCGCTGAGCGGGTGCTTCGACCAAGGCTGGACGGGCCGGTCGTGGTGACCTTCGAACGGACCGTTGTAGATGCGCTTGGGCTCGAGGAAAATCACGGGATCGTCGTCTTCGATGGCGCTGATGAGAAGGCCCTTGGCGTCACGCGGATTCGACGGCACGACGGTCTTGATCCCCGCCACGTGGGTGAAGAGCGCTTCCGGGCTCTGGCTGTGCGTCTGGCCGCCGAAGATGCCGCCGCCGTAGGGCGTGCGGATGGTCAGCGGAACGTGGAAATCGCCCGCAGAGCGGTAGCGGATGCGCGCTGCTTCCGAGACGATCTGGTCGTAGGCGGGATAGATGTAGTCGGCGAACTGAATCTCCACCACGGGTCTGAGACCGTAGACTCCCATTCCGATCGCCACGCCCACGATGCCGCCTTCGCCGACGGGGCTGTCGAAGCAGCGGGCGACGCCGTGCTTCTTCTGCAATCCGTCGGTGACCCGGAACACGCCGCCGAAATATCCCACGTCCTCGCCGAAGATCAGTACGTCGGGATCGCGCGCCAGCATCACGTCGAGCGCAGAGTTCAGCGCCTGGATCATGTTCATCGCGGGCATGTCAGGCTCCCGCCTGCTTCGACTGCCGCCGCAGATGCCAGGGCATGTCCCTGTAGACGTCCTCGAACATCGTCAGCTTCGACGGTTTCGGCCCTTCGCTCAGGGTGCCGATGGCTTCCGCCTCTCGCTGAGTCTCGCGCACCAGCATCGCGGTTTCTTCCGTCAGCGCCTGGTGCTGCTTTTCGCTCCAGGCACCGATTGCGATCAGGTGCCGCTTCAGCCGGTCGACGGGATCGCCCAGTGGCCACGCCTTCCATTCGTCGCAGGGACGGTAGCGGTCCGGATCGTCGCTGGTGGAGTGCCCTTCGGCGCGGTAGGTGAAGAGTTCGATGAGCGTGGCGCCCCTGTTGCTCCGCGCGCGCTCGGCCGCCCATTGCGCCACGGCGTATACTGCCAGGAAGTCGTTGCCGTCGACGCGCAGGCCCGGCAGGCCGTATCCGATCGCCCGCGAGGCGAAGGTCGATTCCTCGCCGCCCGCTATGCCCTGGTAGCTCGAAATGGCCCACTGGTTGTTGACGACATTGAGGATCACCGGCGCACGGTAGATCGAAGCGAAGTTGAGCGCGTGGTGGAAATCGCCCTCCGCCGTGGCACCTTCGCCGATCCAGCTCGCCGCGATGCGATCGCCGCCTTTGTAGGCGGACGCCATCGCCCAGCCCACGGCCTGCGGGAACTGCGTGCCGAGATTTCCCGAGATCGTGAAGAAGCCGTATTCCCGGCTCGAATACATGATGGGAAGCTGGCGGCCCTTCAGAGGATCCCGGGTGTTGGAATAGCACTGGCACATCATGTCGATCATCGGATAGCCGCGCGCGATCAACAGCCCTTGCTGGCGGTACGAGGGGAAGCACATGTCGTCGCGTTCGAGCGCGGAGGCATACGCCACGCTGGTCGCTTCCTCCCCCGTCGACTTCATGTAGAACGAGATCTTGCCCTGCCGCTGCGCGCGGTACATGCGATCGTCGTAGGCTCGCGTCATCACCATGTCGCGCAGCCCCTTGCGCAGCGCCTCCGCATCGAGGCGCGGGTTCCACGCACCCACGGCTTTGGCCTCTTCGTCCAGCACGCGGATCAGGGAATAGGAATAGGGGGCGAGATCGCGAGCTTTGGCGTCGGTAGGCGGACGGTCGAGCGTTCCCGCGGGTGGAACGGCCACGTTGCTGAAATCGGGCTTGTCACCCGGGCGGTGTTTGGGCTGCGGTATGTGAAGGCTCAGCCTTCCTCGGTTGCGCAAGTCGGCAGGCTCCCAGTGCCTCGTGGAGCGTAATAAGACATCGGACGAAGGCGGAGTCACCGAAAACGTGGCGGCCTCCGCGCGGTGTCGAAATCGCCCAGTCCGGCGCAACTTTGTTCTGGAAACGTCGCGCGCTAGGTCTGCTGCCGAGCTCTTTCCTGACGTTGCCGCTAGGTCAATCTCCTGCACATCGGGACAGACTCTGTGCCCGACCGCGGACCGGCCTTGCGGCCGGAAGTTTAACTGGAGGTTAACGGCCGGCTCGGCGTGCACGTCCCGCCGTCTTCGGTGAATTGCCTGCCCTGGTGCCCGAGAGAAAGCCGAACTCGTCGCGCATTCAAGGGGCAACCAAGCCTTAAAGAATTGCGAACAAGCTATCCCAACGATATTGCCGGATGCGGCCGGGGCGAGCGTGGAAGAGAGATTCAATTTTACCCGGATCAGCGCGCTCATCGTTGATGGCGATCGCTACTCGACGGGCATCGTGAGCCAGATTCTGCGCGGCTTCGGTTTGAGCCGGCACTTCATATCGACGAACGGCGCCGATGCGCAGAAGTACCTTGCTGCGGAGAAGTTCGACCTTCTCATCACCGAATGCATGCTGCCCGACATGAACGCGGGCACGCTGGTCCGCTGGGTGCGCCGCCACTCAAGTGTCAGGGTCCGCTATATGCCGGTCGTGATGCTGACGGGCTACGCCGACGTTTCGCACATCACCGCCGCGCGCGACAGCGGCGTCAACAGCGTGGTGCGCAAGCCCGTCGCCCCGACGACGTTGTTCGACCACATTACCTGGTCGGCGCGGACGGAGCGGCCCTTCATCGAGGCCGACGGTTACATCGGGCCCTGCCGGCGATTCAGATTCGGCGAGGCCTCACCGGGGTTCAACCGGCGCGGTACGGATCACGGCCCCGACGAAACGACGGTTCAACGCACGGACGATGGTGTGCTGGAAGAGACGGTGACCTGATGGGCAAGTGCTGCAAGATCATCCCGGTGAAGAACCGGTTGGGCCAGCTTCTGAGGACTCCTGGCGGCATTGCCAGGGGCGAAGCGGTGGCGGCCGCCGGCACGGCGGTCGAGACCCTGCGTGCCGAGTACGTGAACGCGATCCCCGGCGAGATCGGTGCATTGGAATCGATCGTGATGGCGTCCGGGCGCAGGCAAATCCCGGTAAGCCAGCTCAAAGCCATGCTGGATCGGGCCGGCCGCTTGCTCACGCTCTCGGGCACGTTCGGATTCGATCTCTTGGACGAAGTGGTGAAGCGCTTCTGCGATCTGGTGGTAGGGATGATCGAAAAGGACATCGGGGACGCGGCGCCCGTGGATGTCCACCTGCGCGCCATGCGTCTGGTTTGCCCTGGCGGGCCGGAGCTGGGGGAAAACGAAGCCGATCACATGCTGAGCGGGCTCGAAAGAGTGCACACGCACTACGGCATCCAGCGTCTCCATCCCGAGCTGGCCGAGCAACAGCCTCAGGTGGAGTAACGGTCGTTTCGGTACTGGCCCGCCGCCGATTTCTGATGCGGGACGATTTCCAGGAACTCGGCCACGAACGCCGTCTTGGGTGCGCGCCGTACGTCTTCCGGCGTGCCGTACTGCTCGATTTTCCCGGCGTTCATGATCGCCACCAGATCGGCCAGCGCGAAGGCTTCCTCCTGGTCGTGCGTCACGAAAACCGAAGTGATGCCCATGCGCTCGTGCAGGGCGCGCAGCCATCCGCGCAGCTCCTTGCGCACCTTGGCGTCGAGCGCGCCGAACGGCTCGTCGAGCAGCAGCAGGCGCGGCTCGATGGCTAGGGCACGGGCCAGGGCCACGCGTTGCCTCTGGCCGCCGGAAAGCTGATTGGGATATCGCTTGGCGAAGCCCTCGAGTTGCACCAGCGCCAGAAGCTCCTCCACCCGCCGCGCGATTTCGCGGCGCGAGGGGCGCTGGCGCCGCGGCCGCACCGAAAGCCCGAAGCCGATGTTCTGCGCCACGGTCATGTGCTTGAACAGCGCGTATTGCTGGAACACGAATCCGGCGCGGCGGTCGCGCGCCGGCACATCGAGCCAGTTCAGGTCGGCGAAATGCACGCTGCCGGAGTCGGGGAATTCCAGGCCGCCCAGGATGCGCAAGAGCGTGGTCTTGCCCGAGCCGGAAGGGCCGACCAACGCCAAGAATGCGCCTTGCGGCGCGGTCAAGCTGACGCCGTTGAGGGCGGGGAAGCGCTCGAACCTCTTGACCACGGAATCGACGACGAGAGACATGGATTTGGTTCCGTCAGTGGCGATGGGTTGCGGCGATCTCGTCGGCGAAATGCCATTCGAGCAGCGACTTGAAGACGAGTGTCAGGATGGCGAGAAGCGCCAGGATCGACGCTACGGCGAACGCCCCGACATACTGGTACTCGTTGTAGAGCACTTCGACGTGCAGCGGCATGGTATCGGTCAGGCCGCGGATATGGCCGCTCACCACCGATACGGCGCCGAATTCGCCCATCGCCCGCGCATTGCACAGCAGCACGCCGTAGAGCAGTCCCCATTTGATGTTCGGCAGCGTCACGCGCAGGAAGGTCTGGAACCCCGACGCACCGAGCGAGGTGGCCGCCTCCTCCTCGTCGCGGCCCTGGTCGGTCATGAGCGGGATGAGCTCGCGGACCACGAACGGGAACGTGACGAACATGGTGGCGAGCACGATGCCGGGCAGGGCGAAGATCACCTTGAAGTCCCAGTCGCGCAGAGTCGATCCGAGCCAGCCCTGGAGACCGAAGATCAGCACATAGATCAGACCCGAAACGACCGGGGAGATCGAGAAGGGCAGATCGATCAGGGTGGTAAGGAACTGCTTGCCGCGGAAATCGAACTTGGCGATGGCCCAGGATGCCGCCAGCCCGAATGCCGCGTTCAACGGCACTGCGATCGCCGCGACCATGAGCGTCAGGCGGATTGCGGCGCGCGCGTCCGGTTCGTCGACGGCAGTCCAGGCGACCGAAAAACCCTTGCTGAGCGCCTCGGAGAACACCGTTGCCAGCGGCAGCACGAGAAACGTCGCCACCACGCTCACGGCGATCAGCATGAACACAAGCCGCGTCAGAGGATGGTCGGAGGTGGGGCTGCGCCAGTGCTTCATCGCTTCGGTCCCGCCCAGCTCTGCAGCAGGTTCAACGCCAGAATCACTACGAAGGAAGCGGCCAGCATGACCACGCCGATCGCCGCCGCGCCGGCATAGTCGAATTGCTCCAGCTTGATGACGATCAGAAGCGGAGCGATCTCCGAAATGCCCGGCAGGTTTCCGGCGATGAATATCACCGAGCCGTATTCTCCCACGGCACGGGCGAAGGCGAGCGTCGCCCCGGTCACGAGAGCCGGCGTGACGGAGGGCAGAACCACGCGCCACAACGTCTGCAGACGCGTGGCGCCCAGCGTCGCGGCGGCTTCCTCGGGTTCGCGGCTCAGGTCGCCCAGCACCGGCTGGATGGTCCGCACCACGAAGGGCAGGCCGATGAAGGTGAGCGCGACGATCACGCCGAGTTGCGTGTAGGCGACCTTCAGGCCCAGATGCGAAAGCGGCTCGCCGATCCAGCCTTGCGGGGAGTAGAGGGTGGAGAGCGCGATGCCCGCCACTGCGGTCGGGAGCGCGAACGGCAGGTCGATCAGCGCGTCCAGAAGCCGTTTTCCCGGAAAGCGGTAGCGCACCAGCACCCAGGCGACGATCGGGCCCGTGACCGTGTTGATCAGCGCGGCGATGGCCGCGCCGCCGAACGACAGCTTCAGCGCCGCAAGCACGCGGGTATCGGTGATGACGGCCCAGAACCCGCTCCACCCGATCGACCACGGCCTGAGGATCAGCGCCGCCAGCGGGACGAGGACGATCGCCGACAGGTAGAAGATGGTGAACCCCAGAGAAAGGCCGAAGCCGGGCAGGACGCTCCGGCTTCGCCAAGTGGGGTTCCGAATGGACGCAGCGGCGGTCATTGGCCTGGTTTGTAGATCTGGTCGAATATGCCGCCGTCGGCGAAGTGCGTCGCTTGCGCCTTCTGCCATCCGCCGAACACCTCATCGACCGTGAAGAGCGGAATGGTCGGGAAGTCTTTGGCGTGCACTGCGAGAACCTGCGCGTCGCGCGGCCGGTAGAAATTCTTCGCTTCGATCTCCTGGCCTTCCTTGGAATAGAGGAACTGCAGATAGGCCTCGGCCACCTTGCGCGTGCCGTGCCGGTCGGTGTTTTTGTCCAGGACCGCGACCGGCGGCTCCGCCAGGATCGAGTTCGAGGGATAGACGATCTGGAAGCGGTCGCCGCCCTGTTCCTTCAGCGCGAGATAGGCTTCGTTCTCCCACGACAGCAGCACATCGCCGATGCCGCGCTGGACGAAGGTAGTGGTCGAACCGCGGGCGCCGGTGTCGAGCACAGGAACGTGCTTGTAGAGCTGCGCCACGAATGCTTTGGCCTTCTCCGCATTTCCGCCGGGTGCCTTCAGCGCGTAGGCCCAGGCCGCCAGATAGGCCCAGCGCGCGCCGCCCGAGGTCTTGGGGTTTGGCGTGATGACTTGAACGCCCGGCTTGATCAGGTCCGGCCAGTCCCTGATCTTCCAGGGGTTGCCCTTGCGCACCAGGAACACGATCGTGGAAGTGTAGGGCGCGGAATTGTCGGGCAGCCGCTTCTGCCAGTTCGCCGGCAAGAGCCCCGCTTTTTGCGAAATGGCGTCGATGTCGTAGGCGAGCGCCAGCGTGACGACGTCGCCGTCCAGCCCGTCGATCACCGCGCGCGCCTGCGCGCCCGACCCTGCGTGCGACTGGTTGATGGTCACGACGTCGCCGGTCTTGGCCTTCCACTGCTTGGCGAAGGCGGCATTGACGTCCTTGTAGAGTTCGCGCGTCGGATCGTAGCTGACATTGAGCAGCGTCACGTTCGCGGCCTGCGCGGCGCCGGCGGCTATGGCAGCGGCAAGAATGACGGTGGCGACGATTCTCATATGTGCCTCCTGATTTGCCGCTAGAAACCGAACTGAACGCGGAACGCGATGGTCTGCAGATTCTGGCCGCCGCTGGCGGCGGGCAGCGTGGGTGTGCCGGCGCTGATCGTCACATCGGCGGGACTTTTCAGCCGGTTTACGTCGATCCACTGATAGTCTAGCGCAAAGCGGACGGCGTTGTTGGGGTACCAGTTCACCCCCGCCGTCACGATCCGCTGATCGCCGCCGCGCACGGTGTTGTAGAACGAGTAGGTTTGCGAGGTCGGGGTCCAGCCGGTGATTACGTTCGCCGGATCATACACATGGCTGTTGAGGTTCAGGTCGCTGTAACGCGCCGCCAGCTCCCAGGCACCCCAGCCGCCTTTGGTCAGGTGGAACGGATCGGCGGGCTTGGGCGGCGTGAACGCACCGGTGGCCGGGTTGTACGCACGGCTTTCGCCGGTCAGGAACCAGCTTGCCTGAACGTACCAGGCATCAAAGGAGTTGTTGCTCGGCTGCACTATGGTGGTCGCGCTGGTCGTTGGAGCCGTGAAGGTCGTGAACGCCGTCGCGGCGCGGTCGACCTGGAAGCTGTAGTAGCCTGCCTGCGCATAGAGGCTGGACAGATTGCCTGCCGTCTCGACGCCCCATTGCGTCAGGTGCTTGGCGGAAAGCGCGCCGGTGCTGACCAGCTTCATGCCGCCCGAATCCACGGTCAGTTCCGGCGCGTCGGAAAGCGTGATGCTGTTGAGCGCGGCAGCGCCCGGGGTGTTGGCCTGATTGGCGACGCCGTTCGCCAGCGCGTCGGGCAGTTTGAAGATGTGGGTGCCGTTGGCGCCGATCAGGAAATGTGCGTCCTCGCTGGACCACAAAAGGTACGACACACGTCCGACGACGGCCTGCTGCTCGTCGAACACCGGGGTGTCCTGCACCTTGCCGCCGCTAAGCGAAACCGCTGCGAACAGCCGGTCGCCTGCATAAAGGATCGAGATCGCTTCGCGCCCGTCGCCGCCGGCGAGGTTTCGCTGCAGGTTCGACGGTGAGTTGCGTTCGAGGAAGATCGTGTCGCCCGAACTGGTGCCGTCTTCGAGGTTTGACGGCGGCGGAAAGGCGCCCGCGCGGAACGCAAGCGGCGCAAGCCCGTCGTATTCGAGATAGGCCGATTGGATGTGGCCGGGCGTCTCGGTGCCGCCGCTGCCGCCGAAGTCGAAATTGACGTAGTACGACCAGTCGCCGAACAGCTTTCCCTGGATGCCCAGATACACGCGGCGGAAATTCGATCCGCTCGAAAGATCGCCGGAAGGCAGCGACTTGGCGGAAGCGCTCTGCATGTAATAGGCGGTGTCGAACTGCACCAGGGTGCGCAGCGCGAGGCTGAAGTCGCCGTCCGCGGACGCGATGGTCGGCCGGCCGTTGACGATTCCCACCTTCACCGCCTGCGATTGCTGGTTCTGGATGTCCGTGTACTGGTCCGACGTCGAACGCTTGAGGTCCTGCACCTGGTTCGACAGGTCCTGAACCTGCTCCTCCAGCGCCTTGATGCGTTCGCCGTTCGCGCTGTCCTGCGCGTTCGCCGGCATGGCCGGAACGGCGGCACTCGCCAGCAACAGCGCCAGAAATGTCGGTGAAGTCCTCATCGTGCCCCTCATCTTTCAGCGTACGATAAAGAATGGTAATTCTATATTGTCGACCTAGTCAATAGAGATTAGGCGGTACATCTCTGACCCGGCGTCGTCTCTCCGGACGCCGTCATGCCTTTGTTAGGATTGTAGGATTCCTGATGACCCTGGCCCTGAGGCGGGCCTGCCGGGCTTTCAGTTCGGCTTGGTTAAGGGGGGATTCCCGCGATCCTGGTCAACGGACGTGGGGGGATGCGCACGTGGCTCCGTGCCTCCGCTGCGGGAAAAATGCGTGTCGACCTGGCGCCACATGCGCAGGACGCCGGCCATCGCGGCGTTGTAGTCGCGAGCCAATTCCGCCCACAGCATGTCCCAATAGCGGCCTTGCGCAATCGCCAGCGACACCTGCTGCTCGTATTTCATCTGTCGCAGCCGCGGCAGGTCCGTCGCATCGGGATTTGCCGCCCGCTTGTCTGCCTTGGGTCCGGGGTTGTCCTGCATTCGAGTCTCCGCCGCCGGCAATGATGCGGCCGCGGCTGCGGAGTCGGCAATGGTAAAATGAGGAATAAATGAGGAATGTTTTCAGGAATCGCGGTTCGGCTCAGGGCGCCCGCCGGCGCTTCTTGGCCACTTTGCGATCGGTCAGCGCGTGCGCCAGCGTGTGGTTTTCCAGGATTTCGGCGGTGGCGTCGCGCACGTTGAGCAGCACCTTGCGGATCGCACAGGTGTTTTCGTCCTCGCAATCGTCGCACTTGCGGTAGGCGGTCCGGCTGGCGCATGGGCTCAGCGCAAGCGGTCCGTCGATGACGCGGATCACCTCGGCGAAGGTGATGTCTTCGGGCTCGCGGCCCAGCGTGTACCCGCCGAACTTTCCGCGCTGGCTGTGGACGATGCCGCGCCGCTTCATCTCCAGCAGGATCTGCTCCAGAAACTTGCGCGGAACGTTCGCTTCCTCCGCGATGCTGGCGATCATGACGGGCTCGTCGCCTTGACGGCTTCCAAGGACGAAGAGCGCGCGCAGCGCGTAACGGGCCTTCTGGGAAAGCATCGGCGAGAAATCCGATTAAGACTACAGGCAATATCGTGTAAAATCCGTCCGGACGCAACCGGCACGATGATCGGGCCCGGTCTGGTGCCCCCTCTTCGATCACCGGACCGGACGGTCATTTCCAGGTCGGCTGCCGCCACAGTCCGGCGCCGCCTTTGATTCCGGCGATGTTGGCGACGATCCGTGTGTTGCGCGGAAGCTCGAAATTGAGGTGCTTGGCGTTGCCGCCGCCAATATAGAGCCGGTCGTAGTTCAACAGCACGTGCAGGTAGGGCAGCATCTTTTTCACGCGCCGGTTCCAATGCCGCGTACCGCGCTCCTTGCGCTGCTCTTCGCCGAGATATTCGTCGAAGGTGCTGCCGTTCTTGGCCGGCATGTGGGCGATTTCCATGTGCGGCATCAGTTCGCCGTCGCGGAACAGCGCCGAGCCGAAACCCGTGCCCAGGGTGATGACGAGCTCCAGGCCCTTGCCCTTCGCCACGGCGAAGCCCTGCATGTCGGCGTCGTTCACCAGCCGGGCCGGCTTGCCGAGCACTTTGGCGATGCGTCCGGCGAGATCGAAGCCGGCGTACATCTTGGTTCCGAAATGCGGCGCCGTGATCACCTTGGTGCCCCGCACGACGCCGGGAAAACCGATGGCGATGCAATCGTACCGACGTAGCGGCTTCACCAGTTCGGCGAGCTTCTTCACCAGCAGCGCTGGCGGGCAGGGGTGAGGGGTCGGAACGCGCACGTATTCGCTGACGAGGTTGCCTTTGAGGTCCACCACCGCAGCTTTCAGCCCCGTCCCCCCGATGTCGATGGAGAGAACTCTCTTGTAGGTCGGCATGGCGCCCCGCCCTCGGAATCGACTAGCGAAGGCTTGCAGCAGCGCGGTCGAGAAGCCAGACCAATTCGCCTTCGGGGCGCAATCTGCCCCCAGGCAGATTGGCGTCGCCGGCACGCGCACCCTTCACCGCCGCGGCTTTTTCGTTTCCCGACACATAAAAGGCAGTGACGCGCGCCGATTGGACCGATGGGTAGGTCAGGGTGATTCGCACTTCGGGCCGGCCATGGGCGACCGCCGCGACCCAGCGCCGCCGCTCCTCCAGCACCGGCGAACCGGGCAGCAGCGAGCAGATGTGGCCGTCGCCGCCCAATCCCAGCAGCACCAGATCGAACAGGAAGCGGTCCGGTTCCAGCGTCCCGGAGCCATAGGCCAGTTTCAGCGTTTCTTCGTAGGCCGCCGCCGCGGCGTCGGGCTCGCCGTCGGTCGGGACGGGGTGGATGTTTCCGGGCGGAACGGGGACGTGCGTCAGCAGCGTCTCCCTCGCCATGCGGTAATTGCTGTCCGGGTCGTCGGGCGGCACGAACCGTTCGTCGACCCAGTAAAACGTCACTCTGTTCCAATCGATGCTCCTCAGCGTCAATTCGCTGTAGAGCAGGCGTGGGGTCGATCCGCCCGCCAGCGCGAAGCGGAACAGGGGCCCGTCGTGCGCGGCGATCAGCCCCGCGATCCAGTCCGCTCCCCGCACGGCGAGTTCGTGCGGGTCGGCGAAGATCTCCGTCCGTGCGCGCGTCACTCCTTGTGCTCGGGCGGGCGGCCTTCCACGTGGCCGCCGAATTTGCTGCGCATCGCCGACAGCAAGCGGTCGGCGAAGCTGCGCGGCATTCGCGAATGAAAGCGCTCGTAAAGTGCCGCCGAAAGCACGTTGGCCGGCACGGCCTCTTCGATGGCGGCCTCCACCGTCCAGCGGCCCTCGCCGGAGTCCTCGACGAAGCCGCTGAAGTTGTCGAGGTCGCCGTGCTCGGCCAGCGCCATGGAGGTGAGATCGAGCAGCCACGAGGCGATCACGCTTCCGCGCCGCCAGACCTCGGCCACGTCGGCAAGGTCGAGCGTGAACCGCTCGGATTCCGGCAGGGCGTCGTTGTCCTTGCGGTGCAGGATTTCGAACCCTTCCGCGAAGGCCTGCATCAGGCCGTATTCGATGCCGTTATGCACCATCTTCACGAAATGGCCCGCACCGGCGGGTCCGGCGTGCATGTATCCGTTCTCGACGCGCGGATCGCGGCCTTCGCGATGTTCGGTCTTGGCGATGTTGCCCGCGCCGGGCGCGAGCGCGGCAAAGACGGGATCGAGGCGGTCCACCACCGCCTTCTCGCCGCCGATCATCATGCAATAACCGCGCTCCAGCCCCCAGATGCCGCCGGAGGTGCCGACATCGACGTAGTGAATCCCTTTCTGTTGCAGCATCGCGGCGCGGCGGATGTCATCCTTGTAGAACGTGTTGCCGCCGTCGATGATCGTGTCGTCGGCCGCAAGCGCGCTGTTCAGGATGGCGATGGTGTCTTCCGTGATCCTGCCGGCCGGCAGCATCACCCACACCGCGCGCGGCGCCTTGAGTTGCCGCACCAGTTCGCCGAGCCCCTTAGCGGGTCTTGCTCCCTCGCGGGCCAGCCCGGCGACGGCGTCCGCATTGACGTCGAACGCCGCCACGCTGTGACCCGCACGCATGAGCCGCCGGGCGATGTTCGCGCCCATTCGGCCCAGGCCGACGATGCCGAGTTCCATGCTTCCGTCCTATTTCAACGCGCCTTCGACCGCGCGGCGCAAGGATGCCAAGCCTTCTTCCACGTTGTCGAGGTGGATACGCACGGCGCGCCGTCCGCGTTCCACCAGCACGCCGAGATCGCCCGCCGCCTGTGCGTCAACTACGGCGCCGAAGCTGTAGCCTCTGCCCGGAACCGCGATGTCGCGGGCGTGCCTGGAAGTGATCTGGACGAACACGCCGGTGTCCGGGCCGCCCTTGTACGCCTGGCCTGTCGAGTGCAGGAAGCGCGGCCCGAAGCCCATGCAGGCTGCCGCGCCGGTGGCGTCGCGGATCGCCGCCCGCATCTCGTCGAGTGCCGCCGCATGCGCCTCATTGCGCTCGATGAAGGCAAGCAGGGCGACGTAATCGCCTGGCTTCACGGTCTTGATATGCGCCCTCAGCGCGTCTTCCAGCGATTTCGCGCCGGTGAGCGCCTTGGCGCCGGCGCCGTCAGCGTAGACCGACACGCCGCCCGCGGAGACGATGGGCTTGCCGGTTTCCTTGGCCCCGCCCGCGTCCATCAGCGCGCGCGCCTTGACCTTGGCGGCTTCGACGTCGGGCTGGTCGAACGGATTGATGAGAATCGCGGCGCCGGCCACCGCCGTGGCGATCTCGAACACATAGAACAGGCGCGCAAGCTGGTAGGGCGCATCGACCTCGATCTGGATCACCGGATGGCCGAGCGGCGCCAGCGCGGAGAGCAGCGTGCCGTGAGCGTCCTCGCCCTTCAGACGAAGCGCCACGAATACGCGATCCCTTCCGTAGCTCGCCGCCGAGCCGATCGGTTCGCCGTCGACCGGGATCAGGCCCTTGCCGTGCTTTCCGGTCGATTCCGCGATGAGCTGTTCCGCCCAGGCGCCGAAGCTCGCAAGGCCCTTGGAGGCGACGATCGTGATCTTGTCGCGACCCTTGTGCGCCAGCGTGCCGAGCGCGATGCCGAGCTGGACGCCGGGATTGGTCGCGGGCGGCGAAAGTGCACCGCAGGCGGCTTCGCCCACGACGGCGTCGCCCACGAAACTCATCAGGTTCACGCCCATCGCCGCGGCGGGCACGAGCCCGAAATTCGACAGCACCGAGTAGCGCCCGCCGATCGTCTTCTCGCCCGCGAAGATTTCCGCGAACTTCTCTTCCTTCGCGGCCTTCTCCAGCGCCGAGCCGGGATCGGTGATGGCGACGAAATGGCTGCCCGCCTTCTCCTTGCCGATCGCGCCCGCCACGCGGTCGAAGTAGTAGTCCTTGAACAGGTTGGGTTCGAGTGTCGAGCCCGATTTCGAAGCCACGATGAACAGCGTGGTGGCCAGCGCGATTGTCTCGTCCAGCGTGGCGATCTCGTCGGGATTTGTCGAATCCAGGATGTGGAAACGCGGGGTTCCGTTCTTTGCCAGCGTCTCGCGCAGCACTTCGGCGCCCAGGCTGGAGCCGCCCATGCCCAGCAGCACGACGTCGCTCCACTTGCCCTGCTTGACCTTCGCCGCGAACGCCTCGAGTTGGGCGAGGTGCTGCTTCGCGGCAGATGGCGCGTTCAGCCAGCCCAACCACTTGTCCTCATCGGCGCCGGTCCACAACGCCTTGTCCCTGGCCCACAGGCGACGGACATAACCGTTCTTGGTCCAGGTCTTGATCCAGCCCTCGACGGCGTCCTTCGCTTCCCCGAGGCTGTATTCGATGCGCATCTTCTTGCCGTTGATCTCGTCGCACTTGCCGGCGATTGCGCCATAAAGCTGGTCCGCCGCCACCGCGAACAGGTCGACGCCTTCTTCGACCAGTTGGTCGGTGACCAGGTCGAGAGAAATGCCCACGGCTTTCAGATCGGCCATGACGCGCTCGGCGCCGGCCACATCGTCCTTGATGGCGTCCGCCTTGGCCTTGCCGTGATCGCGGAAGGCCGTGACGGTGGCGGGCGGCATGGTGTTGACCGTGTTGTCGCCGATCAGCGTGTCGACGTAGAGGGTGTCGGGATAGGCCTTGTTCTTGGTGCCCGTGGAGGCCCACAAGAGGCGCTGCGGTCGCGCGCCGCGCTTGGCGAGCGCTTCCCAGCGCGGGCCCGAGAAGATCTTCTCGTAGTCGCGATAGGCGAGCTTGGCGTTGGCGATGGCGACCTTGCCGAGCAGGCCTTCCAGTCTCGCTTTCTCGGCGCCGGTCGCGGTCTTGAGCTTGGCCTCGATCTGCGCGTCGATCTTGCTGTCGATGCGGCTGACGAAGAAGCTCGCCACGCTCGCCATGCCCGCAAGATCGTAGTCCTTGGGCAGGCCCTCGAGGCCTGCGATATAGGCTTCCGCCACCGCGCGGTACATCGCCTGGGAGAACAGCAGGGTGACGTTGATGTTGATGCCCTCGGAGAGGAGCTTGCGGATCGCGGGAATGCCCGCATGCGTCGCGGGCACCTTGATCATCAGGTTCGCCCGGCCGATCGATTTCCACAGATGGCGGGCTTCCACCAGCGTCGCTTCGGTGTCGTTCGCCAGATAGGGATTGCACTCCATGCTCACGAAACCGTCCGCCTTCTTCGTCGCGTCATAGACGGTCCTGAGCACGTCGCAGGCGCCGCGGATGTCGGTGAATGCGAGATTGTTGAACAGCTCGCCCAGTTCGGCCGTGCCGCTCGCCAGCAGCGCGCGGATTTCGTCGTCGTATTCGTTCGAATGCCCCATCGCTTTTTCGAAGATCGACGGGTTCGACGTCACCCCCTTGATTCCGTCGTCCTTGACCAGGCGCGCGAGTTCGCCGTCGCGCACCAGTCCGCGGCTGAGGTTGTCGAGCCACGGTGCCTGTCCGAATTGTCCAAGTTCCTTGAGGGGGTTCATCTCTGCTCTTTCTCCGGCATCGTCTGGGCGGAACGGAACGGGAATGGCCCGCCGCAGCATTGGAATGTCCGTGTATCTCCGTCTTATATGGACCTCAAGGCAGCTGCTTGAAAGGCGCAAAGTCCATGAAACTGGCCAGCTTTTCGACCGGTGGGAGGCCGCAAACCGGCGTCGTCGAGGGCGATTCGATCATCGCATTGCCGTTTGCTTCGATGATTGAACTCATCGCGCTCTGGAACGACGTGAAGGACCAGGTTCACGCCGCGAGCGCTCCGCGCCTCGCGTTGAAGAACGTGCGGCTTCTGCCGCCCGTTCCGCGTCCCGGCAAGATCATGGCGATCGGGCTCAACTACGCCGATCACATCAGGGAAACCGGCGCCGGGATGCCCAAGCAGCAGGTGTGGTTCTGCAAGCAGCCGACCGCCGCCAACGGCCCCTACGATCCCATCGTGCTGCCCAAGGTTTCGACACAGGTCGATTACGAGGCCGAACTCGTCGTGGTCATCGGCCGGGGTGGACGTCACCTGTCGAAGGACGCCGCCGCCGGTGCGGTGTTCGGCTACTGCTGCGGCAACGATGTCAGCGCCCGCGACTGGCAGCGGGCCACGCCGCAATGGGTCCTGGGCAAGTCCTTCGATACCCACGCGCCGTTCGGGCCCTGGATCACCACGGCGGACGAAGTCGGCAATCCGCACGCGCTGGGCATTCGCTGTTTGGTTAACGGCGCCCTGCGGCAGCAATCCAACACTCAAAATCTCGTGTTCGATGCCTGGGACCAAATCGAGCATGTTTCCAAGGTGATGACCCTGGAGCCGGGAGACTTGATCTTCACCGGAACGCCGGGAGGGGTTGGAATGGCCATGAACCCTCCCCATTTCCTCAAGGACGGCGACCACGTGCGGGTCGAGATCGATCGCCTGGGCGCGCTGGAAGCGGTCTGCCGCAGCGAGGACTAAGTTCTTAACGAAGTGGGCGCAATAATCTTCGGTTGTGGCGGCGCGGGCATGTCGCCGTCCGGCCACTTCGTTAATATGCATGATGCACGGCCGTGGGGGCCGACAGGCGAGGGACGGAGTTCCATGGTGTCATTTCTGCGTTGGGCCGGTTCGATTGCGGCGGGGGCAGTGAACGGTCTTCTGAAGTTTTCACTCGCGATCCTCATCATCGTCGGCCTTTTCATGCTTTGGGGCCTCACTCAGGGTGACGGGCTTCCCGGGAAAATGGTGCTGGCGCTGGATCTGCGCAATCCGATGGCGGATTCCTCGCCGGCCGATTTCTCGTTCGGTGCACAGCCCGTCACGGTGATGGATGTGGTTCTAGGTCTCGATGCCGCCGAGCGCGACAACCGGGTCAAGGGCGTCTACCTCCGCGTCGGCGGCGGCAGGATGTCCATCGCCCAGGCCGAGGAGATCGGCGCGGCACTGAAGAAGTTCCGCGCCTCGGGCAAGTTCGTGATTGCCCACGCCCAGGCCTTCGAGGGCGCGGGGCTCGGCGATTATCTCGTCGCCACCTCCGCCGGACAGATCTGGATGCAGCCCAGGTCGCCGTTCTCATCGGCAGGCGTCGGCGGCGGGGAGATCTTCCTCAAGGGCCTGTTCGACAAGATCAAGGCCGAACCGCAGATCGCCAAGCGCGCGGAATACAAGAGCGCGGCCGACATGTTCATGGAATCGGGAATGACCGGTCCCGACCGCGAGCAGCTCACGGCGTTGATGCAATCCTGGTACGACACGGCGGTGGACGATGCGGCCAAGGCGCGCAAGCTGACGCACGACGCGCTGGTGGCGGACCTGGAGGCAAGCCCGCAGCTCACCGAGGATGCCAAGGACAAGAAGCTCATCGACAAGATCGGCTACGACGACGACGCCCTCAACGCCGCGATCTCGCAAGCGGGCTCGGGCGCCCGGGCGGTCACGATGGCGCAGTATGAAAAGACGAAGCGCGCTTCCTCGGCGATCGGAAGCGGACCGCATATCGCGCTGGTGGAAGCGGCGGGAGACATCGTCGACGGCACTGCGCCCGACGGTCCCTTCTCCGACACTTCCGTGATCGCCGGCGACGATATGGCTCGCGCCATCCGTCAGGCCACGCGCGACAAGGACATCAAGGCCATCCTCCTGCGCGTCGACTCGCCCGGGGGATCGGTGACGGCCTCCGACCAGATCCTGGACGCGGTCAAGAAGGCGCAGGCCGCAGGCAAGCCCGTCGTCGTCAGCATGGGGTCCGTGGCGGCGTCCGGCGGCTATTACATCTCGACGTCGGCCGACAAGATCGTGGCCGAGCCCGGAACCATCACCGGCTCGATCGGCGTGCTCACCGGCAAGATCGCGATCGGAAACACGCTGGGGCTTATCGGCGTCAAAGGCGAATTGGTCGGCGTCGGCAAGAACGCGCTGATGCAGAACGATCTCGAGCCGTATACCGACGAACAGTGGAAGGCGGTCAACGCGCAGGCCGACGCCATCTATGCCGACTTCACCAAGAAGGTGGCCGACGGCCGCAAGCTGCCGCTCGCCAAGGTTCAGGACATCGCCCGCGGGCGCGTCTGGAGCGGCGAGGATGCTTCCAAGCGCGGCCTCGTCGACAAGCTCGGCGGTTTCTGGGATGCGACCGCGCTCGTCAAGCGTTTGGCCGGCATTCCCGACAACGACCGCGTCGTTTTCGAGCGCTATCCGCGGCAGAAGAACTTCTTCGAAGCGGTCGGTGACTGGCTGAACGGAAACGACGACGAGGTCCAGGCGATTGAGAACTTCACCGCACTTATGAATGCTCCCGCGATCCGGCAGACCGTGCGCGCCGTGAAAAGCGCGCCGCAGGCGGATGTGGAGATGAGGGCCGTCAATCTGCCCGAATAAGGGCTGGCTCGTGAACAAACCCCTCATGCCGGGATCGCCGCGGCATGAGGGGTTTTCTTTCTGCCCGGCGCTGGCCTGACGAACTGGACCGGCCGCAGCTAACCGCGGAAGCGGGATACGGGTCAGCCCAACGCGTCGAGCAGCGGCTTCAGGTGCGACTCGTACCGCCGCCAGCGCCCGATGGAGCTGCTGTAAAGCGGCTGGCGTACCTGGGCGAGGCTCGCGGTGCGAATGCTGCGCTCCGTGTTGTGGAAATCAAGGCAGCGCGGGTTCCAATCGAGCCCGCAGAAGT
This sequence comes from Rhizomicrobium sp., assembly GCA_035524815.1. Classification (GTDB taxonomy): domain Bacteria; phylum Pseudomonadota; class Alphaproteobacteria; order Micropepsales; family Micropepsaceae; genus Rhizomicrobium. The sequence continues at coordinate 6,789 of DATKOE010000130.1, read as the reverse complement.
CGACGAGGCGCCGGGCCTGTTCCTCGAGGTTGTTTACGACGTCCTCGTATTGAACCTCCAGCATGGCGCCGGGCGGCAGCACGTTGCGCCAATGCGCCATCATCGCTTCATAGGCCCTGTAATACCGGCCGAGTTCCGCGAGATCATAGGTGAAGCGGAAGGTCGCGGGCGGGAACAGCGAAAAGCAGGACGTGCACGTGTCGCGCGGATCGCGGCGAACGTGGATGATGCGCGCGTTGGGCAGCACAAGATGGATGAGGCCCGCGAAGCGCAGGTTTTCGGGCCTCTTGTCGGTAACGCGCTGGGCGCCGGGGGCCTTGGACCGGACGCGGTCGACGTAGATGCCCCCCAGGCGCTTGAGATCTTCTGCCGATAGGCCGGCGACGTCGAACGGCAACGGTTCGGGGTCATAACTGCCCACTACGCCCAGGCCGAAATCGGTCAGTTCGTCGCCGCCGAAGACCTGGGGGTGGCTGGCCAGGATCTGCTCGATCAACGTCGTGCCCGAGCGCGGCATGCCGATGATGAAGACCGGCAGCGTCGACGGGTTACCCAGTCCGGCCTTTTCGCGCATCAGTTCGGGCGTGAAGAGGCGCGCCATTTCGCGCAACACACCCAGTTCCTTTTCCTCGTTATAGGCGGCGATGGGGCGCCACAGCCGGTTGCCCTCGGCAAGCTCCGCGAATGCATCGTCATATTGCTTGAGGTCGGATTTCACCTTGAAGAGGACGAAGTGCATCGTGGCCTGCTGGCCCTTGGTCTTGTCGGCCATGTTGGCGGCCAGATCTTCGATCTGCCGAATCTGCGGATCGCCCTCGTGGAAGGTCTTGACTTCGGCGAGGTAGCGATGGCATTCGACCGAACGCGGATCGATCTTCAAGCCGCGCTCGAAATCCTTTTTCGCCTCGTCCAGCCGGCCCAGACACATCTTGGAATATCCCGCACCAATGACGCAGGTCAGTGAATCGGGTTCCACGGCAAGGGCGCGGTCGAAAAGCGCCAAGGCTTCTTTCGACCTCCCCAGGAAGTTCAGAGAATTGCCCAGATTGCCGTAAGGGAGGATCAAATTGGCGTCCAGGGCGATGGCCTTTTCGTAGTGGACAATTGCTTCCTCGTGCCGGGCGAGAAGCGCCAGCGCCAAGCCGAGGTTATTGTGCACGACGGCTGAATCAGGTGAGATCTTCAGCGCTTGCTCGTAGAGACGAAGTGCCTCTTCCTTGCGATCGACAGCCGTGAGCGCATTACACATCGCGAAGATGGCGTTCAGGTCCGTTGGGTTCTTTTTCCAAACGGCTTCGATGTCGGCGAGAGATTCCTCGTAGCGTTCCAGTTTTGCCAGGCACATGCCACGCCGAAAGTGCGCGAGCCCGTGATCGGGTTTCAGCGCAATTGCCTCACTGAAGGCTGCGACGGCCTCTTCGGGCCGATCGAGTTCACTCAGCGCCATGCCCATGTTGAAATGCGCGACGGTGTAATCGGGCTTGATCCTGACCGCTTCGCGGAATGCGGCAATCGCTTCCTCGCGCCGCTCCAGCCTGAGCAGAGCGAAGCCGAGATTGGTGCGGATGGCGGCGTCCGAGGGGGACGCGCGGCCTGCCTTCCGCAGCAGTTCCACGGCCTCGTCGAAACGCCGGGCCTGAATGTACAAGAGTCCGAGGCCGTGCAGCGAATCCGCGTGCTGGGGCACGATCTTGAGCGCGGCGCGGTATTGCTGCTCGGCTTCGGCCAGCCGTGCCTGTGCGTGCAGCGATTGGGCGGCCTTGGAGTGCAGATCGGCGGCTTTCGCCGACTGCGGGTCGATCATGGCCATCTTCGGCATGGGCGATCTTTCGTTCTCGGGCCGTTCGCCGGTCCGTCGAGCCAGTCTAGCCGGTTTATCGCGCGGGGAAGAAGCGGCCAATGGCGGCAGGCGGTGCTGACAAAAAAAGGGCCGCGGATTTCTCCGCGGCCCCGCTTTCACGAGTGTCGAAGGGTTTAGAGCTTCGCCTTGACCTTGATGAAGAAGTAACGGCCGACGAAGTCGTACTGGTTGCTGACGGTCTGGACGTAGCCGTCTTTGGCCAACGGCGGATCCTTGTCGAACACGTTGTCGATGCCGAAGGTGGTCTCGACGTTGTCGTAAGGAACCGTGATCGTCAGGTCGGAGAACATCAACGCCGGGATGCGGTGAGGCGGCAGGGTCGCGCCGGGATTGTCGACCGTCTCGCCGACGAACTGCTCGTCCCACGTGAACGAGAACCAGTCCGGAATGTCCAAGGTCGTCGTCAGGAAGCCCTTCCACTTCGGCAGGGCGGTGCTGATGGCGCCGGTGGTCCACAAGCCGGCATATTCTTGGCCGTCGGTTACGTTGCTGTTCATGAACGTCGTACGGAGGTTCGTGGACAGCGTCGAACCGGTCGGCAGGCCGAGCGGAGCGGCGATCACATCGGTCGCGTAGTTCACGCCGAAGTCGACGCCGTCGGTGGTCGCAAGGCCGAGGTTCACGAACGGCTCCTGGTAGCCGACCAACTGGCCGGTGCCCGACCGCGGAGCGAACTGGGCGCAAGCGCTTGCGATGCTCAGGTTGTAGCAGTCGTTGAGCCCCTGATCGACCGTCATCTGCGAGATGAGGTTCTTGATGCGGATGTTGTAGTAGTCCGCCGTGATCGACAGGTTCGGAATGATCTCATCAGGCGTCAGCACGATGCCGACGTTGTACTGGTTGGAGGTTTCCGGCTTCAAGGTCGGTGTGCCCTGCCAGATGGCCGTCAACTGCGGTAGCTTCTGGACGAACGTCAACGGGTTATAGGTGGCACCAACGGCAGCGAAGGATGCGGTGCACTTAGGAATGAGTGCAGCCGGAACGACACCGGAGGTGTAGCTGGCCGGGGCGCACGGATCGCTATAGCCGTCCGCGCTGGCCGTGTCGCCCAGGAACATTTCGTGGCCGACCTGCGGAGCGCGGAAGCCCGTGCCGTAGTCGCCGCGGAACCGGAACCAGTCGGTCACCGCCCAGTTCACGCTGCCCTTGTAGACGAACGAGTTGCCGAAGTTGTTGTAGTGCGAGTAGCGCGCCGCGAGGTCGACGGACAGGTCCTTCGCGAACATCTGGTTCTTGGCGATCGGAACCTTCACTTCGCCGTAGAACTCGTTGCTGTGATACTGGCCGCGCGTCTCGGCGGAGTTGCTTTCTGCGTTGTCTCCGGATTGCGAGATGGCGTCCGGAACGTTGAGCACGGCTTCACTGCGCCAGTTGTAGCCGACGGCAACGCCGATCTTGCCGGCGCCGAACGGATCGAGGTCCAATTCGCCGGCGATGTCCACGAACGCGATCTGCTGTTCGTACTTCGACATTGCGCTCGAGGTGAAGCGGACATAGGCCGCCTGGGCGTCTGTCATCGAGTTCGTTCCGAACAGGGTGACACCACCGCAACCGGCGGGAGCGCTGGGTTCGCACGGCAGGGAACCGATCAGCTCGTGCATATGCGTGATGTTGACCGCATTATGCTCGAAGTCGTTGCCGTCGGATTCGCCGTACATGAAGCCGGCATCCCACGTCCAATCGTCGAGCTTGCCCTTCAGGCCGACACGCTCCTGATACGTGTTCACGTTGTCGCCGAAGATGCGGTCGCCAACTTCGAACAGGCGCTTGTAGGTGTTCAGCGTGAGGCCGTTGCCGCCCGAGGTAATCGTGTTGTTCGGGTTGCACGGACCCGACCAAACGGCCGGGCAGGCTCCGCCGACGTTGCCGGGGATGCTCGTGCCGTCGAGATACTTGGCGGTGGTGTAGAACGTGCCGATCGGCTCCGGGTTCAACCGTGCCGTATCGCGGCGGTTCGTGAAGTAGGATTCCGCGAATGCCGTCACGTCGCTGGTGAGGTTGTACTCGGCCGTGAGGTTGGCGTTGAGCACGGCGCGGCTCTGGATCACGTCCGGCTCTTGGCCGGTGTTGAACGTGTGATAATTCCACCCGGTGACTCCGCCGGCGGGCGTGCCCATGTAATAGCCGGTGAACGGGGCGGTGCTGTAGAACAGGCCCTGCGGGATCGCGTAGGAGATCGAGTACTTGCCGTGCGCCCAATCGCGCTGGCTCTGGCGAACCGGATCTTCGGTGTAGTACTCGAGGCCGACCAGGATGTTGCCCTTGTCGCTCGACATGCCCCACGTGCTCGAAAGCTGTTTCGTGAAGTGGTCGCCGTGGCCGGAGATGCCGGCGCCGCCGGTCACTTCGAGGCCGTTGAAATCCTTGCGCGTGATGATGTTGATCACGCCGCCGATCGCGTCTGCGCCGTAGATCGGGGAAGCGCCGTCTTTCAGCACTTCGAGGCGCTCGATCATCGACACGGGAACGTTCGCAAGATCCTGGCCCTGGCCGCCGTTCACGAACGTGTCGACCATGCGCTGGCCGTTGATCAGGATCAGCGTGCGGTTGGGACCCAGAGCGCGAAGGTCGACCAGCGAAATGCCGCCGGGCGAGATCGAGTTCTGGTCGTTCGAACCTTGCTGGCCCATTTCAGGCAGCTTGTTCAGGATCTGCTCGAGCGTCACGGTCTTCGACTTCGCGATGTCGTCGCTCGTGACGATTGACAGCGGTGCAGCCGACAGGGCCTCCGAGGCCGAAGTCGCGATGCGCGTACCGGTGACGACCACGGTTTCCGTCGACTGTTGGGCGACGGCGGACGTGGTGATGCTGAGTGCTGCGGCTGTTGCTGCTCCGAGGAACAGAGCCGAGCGTAGGCTGATTGTTTTGGACACTTGGAACCCCCTTCGTTCGTTCGTAGCGACGTCGTTGTTGCGGGCGGTCAGCTCGCATGCAGAGCTTGGGACACAGCGTTGCCGCCTGGCCACGCCCGCTCACGAGGGGAAGGCTAAGTTGATCTGGCTGAATCGTCATTACTTGTTTGAGATTAGCCATGATTTCGCGGCGGTTATGTTGCAATAAGGCGTCAAAAACAAACTACTCGGCCACAAAGTTGCCGTGGGGGCTGCCAAACTGGAAATATAAGTGTGATGTTGGCGGGTCAATCGGCCTGAATATTTCGAGTCGCTTAACTCGTGAATTATTGTGTTAAAACAATATGTTAGGTGCCATTTTTTGAGGCTTGAAGCGATTCTGACAACGAGTCATGCAATCGGGCTGTAAGTCCATTCATTGATGCGCCCGTGGTTGGGTAATTTTATTTTGCATATCAATCATGTCGTGTTAGTAGTGTTAACGTGTGCCAGTTGTTCACCGTCGCGGTTGTGAGTACCTAGACTCTGTCGCTCAAGCTAAAGTGATTTCATGACCGCAAAAACGGCGACCGGCGCTCCGGACGTAAGCACGCTCACTTTTGAGGCGGCGCTCAAAGAGCTCGAAGCTATCGTTGCGCGCCTGGAGCAGGGACAAGTCGACCTCGAAGATTCCATTGCGCTCTACGAGCGCGGCCAGGCGTTGAAGGCGCATTGCGAAAGCAAGCTCAAGTCCGCCGAAAGCAGGCTCGAGAAGATCGTGCAGAGCGCAGGCAAAATGTCGTCCGAACCGGTCGAGCTCGGCTGACCCTCGGGCTTGCCATCGACGTCGGCGACGGCATTTCGGCCGTCTGAAAACTTGCGGGCTTGTAATGCGTTTCCCGCGCGCGGTGCATGCATCGGGCCCGCGACGGCGTTGCGGTCGCACCCGGCGAGCGGCGAGTTCCGCGATTCACCACATCGCGCGCGGCAACGGCAACATTCGCAATACGGCGGAAAGCGGCACTTTTTTGAACTCTTGTTGACGGCTTCTCACGCTCGGGGGCCTCGGTTCTTGATTTCTTCGCCGGGAAATCGGACCCTTGGGGAATTAGGGATGCCGGGCAGGGCGACCGTGCCTATTAGCGCGGCGAGCGGAGCCTGCGATGTCATCAGCGAGTACGACGCCCTTGTTGGACGGCGTCAATGCGCCCGGCGATTTGCGGAGCCTGCCGCGATCCTCGCTTGAGCAGCTGGCCGACGAACTTCGTAGCGAGCTGATCAATGTCGTCTCCGTCACGGGCGGACACCTCGGTTCCAGTCTGGGCGTCGTCGAGCTGACCGTGGCGCTGCACTACGTCTTCGACACGCCGCGGGACCGGCTCATCTGGGACGTCGGCCACCAGGCCTATCCCCACAAGATCCTCACCGGCCGCCGCTCGCGGATGCGGACCCTGCGTCAGGGCGGTGGGCTGTCGGGGTTCACCAAGCGGGCGGAAAGCGAATACGACCCGTTCGGGGCGGCGCATTCCTCGACGTCCATTTCCGCCGGCGTGGGCTTTGCGACGGCGCGGGATCTCAAGGGCGACAAGAACAACGTGATCGCCGTGATCGGCGACGGCTCCATGAGCGCCGGCATGGCCTACGAGGCGATGAACAACGCCGGCGCGGCCGATACCCGCCTGATCGTGGTACTGAACGACAACGACATGTCGATCGCTCCGCCGGTCGGCGCGTTGAGCGCGTATCTCTCGCGGCTGGTGTCGTCGCGGCCCTATCGCGGCATGCGCAGGCTCGCCAAGCGTTTTGCGCACCGCCTGCCCAGGCCTCTTCATGTCGCCGCCCGCCGCGTCGAGGAATATGCGCGCGGCATGGTCACGGGCGGTACGTGGTTCGAGGAACTGGGATTTTATTACGTCGGCCCGATCGACGGCCACAACTTCGATCACCTCATCCCGGTGCTCGAGAACGTGCGCGATATGGAGAACGGCCCGGTGCTCGTGCATGTCGTGACCAAGAAGGGCAAGGGCTATGCACCGGCCGAGGAAAGCGACGACAAGTACCACGGCGTCACCAAGTTCAACGTGCTCACCGGCGAGC
>DATKOE010000129.1:0-11708 GCA_035524815.1 Rhizomicrobium sp. | reverse complement strand
GACGCCCAGCAGGACCTGAAGCAGATCATGGCCGAGATAAAGGCGAACACCACCGCGAAATCGCAAATGCGGGCTCACTTGCAGGCGGTCCATGCGCTTTCGGCCCAGCAACTGAACGCCGAAGCGCAGGCCCTCAAGAGCCAGTACGACAGCATGTCCGACCTGAGCGAGATGCAGTCCATGCGCCTGCAAATGGCGATGGATCGCTATTCCAAGGTCATGGAAACGCGTTCGAACATCCTGAAGAAGATCGACCAGACCGACGACAGCATCACCAAGAACCTGAAATAGCGGAATTCCATGTCCATCCTCGTCGACAAGAACACACGTGTGATCTGCCAGGGCTTCACCGGCAACCAGGGCACGTTTCATTCCGAGCAGGCCATTGCCTACGGCACGAAGATGGTGGGCGGCACCTCGCCCGGCAAAGGCGGAACAACGCATCTGGGCCTTCCCGTTTTCGATACGGTGCGCGAAGCGAAAGCGGCCGCCGGCGCGGACGCCAGCGTGATCTACGTGCCGCCGCCGTTCGCGGCCGATGCCATCCTGGAGGCGATCGACGCCGAGATTCCGCTCATCGTCTGCATCACCGAAGGCATTCCCGTGCTCGACATGGTGAAGGTCAAGCGCGTGCTGGCGGGCTCCAGGTCGCGGCTGATCGGGCCCAACTGCCCCGGCGTGATCACGCCCGGCGAATGCAAGATCGGCATCATGCCGGGCCACATCCATCGCCGCGGAACGGTCGGCATTGTGTCGCGCTCCGGCACGCTCACCTACGAGGCGGTGGCGCAGACCACCGCCGTCGGCCTCGGCCAGACGACCTGCGTCGGCATCGGTGGCGATCCGGTGAAGGGCACCGAGTTCATCGACGTGCTGGACCTGCTGCTCGCCGACAAGGAAACCGAAAGCATCGTCATGATTGGCGAGATCGGCGGCACCGCCGAGGAAGACGCCGCCGATTTCCTCAAGTCTTCGAAAACAAAAAAGCCCGTGGTCGGATTCATCGCGGGACTCACGGCCCCCGCCGGCCGGCGCATGGGCCACGCCGGCGCCATCATCTCGGGCGGCAAGGGCGGCGCGGGCTCCAAGATCGAAGCCATGAAGTCGGCCGGCATCCGCGTGTCGCCCAATCCGGCGGCGCTGGGTACGACGCTGGTCGAACTTCTCAAAGGCAATTAAGCGGAACGCCAGGCCGCGATGCGTTCCGGGACGGTGCGGAACAGCTTCTGCATCGGCTTTTCGTAATAGAAGTACGACAGCGACGCCAGCCCGACCAGCACCGCATAGAACGCCAGCATCACCCAGTCGTGCATGAAGTCCGCCGGGTGCAGACCCATGTGCACGGTCACGAGCGCGCAGGCCGTCTGCAGCGGGAAGTGCAGCATGTAGACCGAATACGAGATGTCGCCGAGATAGGAAATCCGGCGATAGGCGGAACCGAACAGCCCCAGCACGGCTTCGCTCAGCGCCAGCGCGACGATGGTCAGCGGCACGACGGTCAGGATGTAGGCGACATGGAAAATATCGTCCGCGTTGTCGCTGTAATAGTCCCACTCGTCGGGAACATTGTCGGAGATCCACGACAGCGCGTTGTGGATGGGGCCGTACAGGATCTCGACGAACACCAGTGCCCACAGGGCGAGCGCCGCGATGCAGATGATCTTCGACCACTGCCGCGCTTTCGCGCTGGCGCGCACCCGTTCGACGGCGTAGTAGGCGAAACCGCCGAGGAAGAAACCCATCAGCCCGCGCGAGATGAACCAGTTCCAGTGGAACAGCGGGATGGCCGCGAGCGCGATCACCAGTGCGGCGCGCGGCCCGTTCAGGCGCAGGCGGCACAGCGCGAAGAACACCACGTAAAGTCCCGCCTCGATCGACACCGTCCACGCCGGGCCGTTGAACGTCTGATCGGAATTGGGCGGCACGAGTTGGTGCACCATGAAGAAATGCGCGACGAACCTGCCCCAGTCTCCTGCGGGGAAGATGAAGTAGACGCCCGTCGCGTCGTGGAACGCGGCCTGCAAACCCGTGATGGCGAGGAGCGTCAAGAGTTGGAGGGGATAGAGGCGCGAGAAGCGCAACAGCGCGAACTTGCCAGCGCTGATCTTGCCCTCCCGAACGGCCTGCCCGTAGAGCCAGAAGAAGACGAAGCCGGACAAGGCGAAGAAGAGGTCCACGGCCGCCCAGGCTTCCAGGTAGAACGGCTTCAGAAGCCACCAGAAGGGCTGCCAGTCGCGCTGCCACACAGCCTGCCAGTGTCCGGACAGGGCGAAGAAATGCTGCCAGTGCCACATCACGATGGTCAGGGCGGCAAGGCCGCGGAATGCATCCAGGGAATACAGCCGCTTCATGTGCAACCTGGTCGCAATCTAGTTGATTCGATCCCATATTAGCCGAAGTACCCGCCCCGGCAGTAAGGGCATGGCCTTTGACTGGCGGATGCGGTACACGCTTTTCTTTGAACCATTCTAATTTATCCGGGCCGCATCGACCGATCATGACCAGCCAGCCTTCCGCAGAGCGGGTGAACCGCGCGTCCAACGCCATCTTCGACGAAACCTCGTTCCTGTTCGGCCCCAATGCCCGGTTCGTCGAGGCGCTGTACGAGCAGTATCTGTCCGATCCAAGCACGGTGGAGCCGTCGTGGGCCCGCTACTTCGCCGGGCTCGATGGTGCGCCCGCGCGCTCGCCGGGCTGGGTGCAGCGCGCCGGGGCGGCGGGCATGGCCGCCGCAAGCGAGAGCGACGTGCGCTCCGCAGCGCGGGATTCGATCCGCGCCATCCAGCTCATCCGCGCGTACCGCGTCATCGGCCACTTCGAGGCCGATCTCGACCCGCTGAAGCTCTCGCCCCGCATCGCGCCTCCGCAGCTCGATCCGGCGTTCTACGGTTTTCAGGACAAGGACCTCGACCGGCCCGTCTTCATCGACGGTGTGCTCGGGCTGCAGACGGCGACGCCGCGGCAGATCGTCGACCTGCTCAAGCGCACGTATTGTGGGCGCATCGGCTACGAGTTCATGCACATCAACGATGCCGAGCAGAAGGACTGGCTGCAGCGCCGCATCGAAGGTCCCGACAAGGAGATCACCTTCACCCCGGCCGGCAAGCGCGCCATCCTCAACAAGCTGATCGAAGCCGAAGGCTTCGAAAAGTTCGCGGCGCTGCGCTTCCTCGGCACCAAGCGCTTCGGGCTCGACGGCGGCGAGGCCATGATCCCGGCGTTGGAGCAGATCATCAAGCGCGGCGGTCAGCTCGGCGTGAAGGAGATCGTCATCGGCATGTCCCATCGCGGGCGGCTGAACGTGCTCGCCAACGTCATGGCCAAGCCCTACCGCCAGATATTCCACGAGTTCCGCGGCGGCAGCGCCAATCCGATGGAAGTGGAAGGTTCGGGCGACGTCAAATACCATCTCGGCGCCTCGTCGGACCGCAGCTTCGACGGCAATCACGTGCACCTGTCGCTGACGCCCAATCCGTCGCACCTCGAAGCCGCCGATCCCGTGGTGCTCGGCAAGGCGCGGGCCAAGCAGTCCCAGCACGCCGACGAGGCCGCGCGCACCAGCGTGCTGCCCCTGCTGCTGCACGGCGACGCCGCGTTCGCGGGTCAGGGTATCGTGGCCGAATGCTTCGCCATGTCCGGCACCAGGGGCTACCGCACCGGCGGCACGATCCATTTTGTCATAAACAACCAGATCGGCTTCACCACCGCGCCGGCGCAGTCGCGTTCCTCGCCCTATTGCACCGATATCGCGCTGATGGTGCAGGCGCCGATCCTGCACGTGAACGGCGACGATCCCGAGGCCGTGGTGCACGCGGCGCGCATCGCCACCGAGTTCCGCCAGCTTTTCCACAAGGACGTCGTGGTCGACATGTACTGCTACCGCAGGTTCGGCCACAACGAGACGGACGAGCCCGCGTTCACGCAGCCCTTGATGTACCGCACCATCAGGGACCATCCCTCGACGCTGCAGATTTACGCCGCGAAATTGGTGACCGAGTCGACGGTTTCGGAGTCCGACGTCAAGCAGATGACGGATGGCTTCACCACGCGCCTCGACGAAGAGTTCGAAGCCTCCAAGACGCACAAGCCAGAACACGCCGACTGGCTCGACGGGCGCTGGTCGGGTTTCGAGGTGGCGCCCAAGGGCGACCGCCGCGGCGACACCGGCGTTCCCCGCCAGACCCTGATCGAAGTGGGTCATGCGCTTTCGACGATCCCGGGCGGGTTCAACGCCCACAAGACGATTGCCCGCCAGATGCAGAACAAGGCGCGCATGTTCGAAACCGGCGAGGGCATCGACTGGGCCACGGCCGAGGCGCTCGCCTTCGGCACGCTGCTCAAGGAAGGCGTTCCGGTGCGCCTGTCGGGCCAGGATTCGGCGCGCGGCACCTTTTCGCAACGCCATTCGGTGCTGGTCGATCAGGAAAACGAAAACCGCTACGTCCCGCTCTGCCACGTCGGCGGGGACCAGGCGCCGTTCGAAGTCATCGATTCGCTGCTGTCGGAGGCCGCCGTGCTTGGCTTCGAATACGGCTATGCCACCGCGGAGCCCAAGGCGCTGGTGTTATGGGAGGCGCAGTTCGGCGATTTCGCCAACAATGCCCAGGTGATCATCGACCAGTTCATCGCTTCCGGCGAGATGAAGTGGCTCAGGATGTGCGGCCTCGTGATGCTGCTGCCGCACGGCTACGAGGGGCAGGGGCCCGAACACTCCTCGGCACGGCTGGAGCGCTACCTTCAGCTCTGCGCCCAGGACAACCTTCAAGTCTGCTACCCCACGACGCCCGCCAACTATTTCCACGTGTTGCGGCGGCAGTTGCACCGCTCGTTCCGCAAGCCGCTGATCCTGATGACGCCGAAGTCGCTGTTGCGCCACAAGCGCTGCATCTCGTTTCTTTCGGACCTCGAGCCCGGCACCTCGTTCCATCGCGTGTTCCGCGATCAGGCCGAATGCGTGCCGGGCGCCACGACGGTCGAACTGGTTCCGGACGAGGAGATCGAGCGGGTTATCGTCTGCACCGGCAAGATCTACTTCGACCTCATGGAAGCGCGCGAGCAGAAGAACGAGCCGCGCGTGCAGATGCTCCGGCTCGAACAGCTTTACCCGTTCCCGGAAGGCCCGCTTGGCCAGGAGCTCGAACGGTTCCCGCACGCGGAGATCGTCTGGTGCCAGGAGGAGCCGCGCAACCAGGGCGCCTGGCGTTTCGTCCGCCAGCGCATCGAGTATCTCCTCGAGAAACTGGGCCGGAGCGAACGGCCGCGTTATATTGGTCGTCCGGAATATGCATCCACGGCGGCCGGGCTGATGAGCCGGCACAACGCCGAGCTGCACTACATCATGGACGAGGCGTTGCGGTTCGATCTCAAGATCCGCACCGAGGACGACGAATGAGCATCGAGATCAAGGTCCCGGCGATGGGGGAATCGGTCACCGAGGCCACCGTGGCGCGCTGGTTCAAGAAGGAAGGCGATGCGGTCAGCCGCGACGAGCCGCTGCTCGAACTCGAAACCGACAAGGTCACGGTGGAGGTGCCCGCGCCGGCCGACGGCGCCATCGAGAAGATCACGGCCAAGGCGGGCGACACCGTCGAGGTCGGCGCCACGCTGGGGGCGATCAGCGAAGGCGCCCAGGGCCGGCACGCGCCCGTGACCTCCAGCAACCCGGATGCGGTGACGCCGAAGACGCTACCGGCGGAGCCCGCCGCCCCGCCGCCCACCTATTCGTCGACCGAGGAAATCGCCGCCGCCGTCCATGCCGCGATGGCGGCCGCGCCCGCGGTGCACGCCGCGGTCGGTGCCGGCGTGCCGGCCGCGATGCCGTCGGCGCAGCGCATCGCCGAGGAAAAGCAGGTCGATCTGCGCGCCATGCAGGGCTCGGGCAGGGACGGGCGCATCACCAAGGGCGACGTGCTCGCCGAACTCGAAGCCCGCGCGCGCGAACGCACGCAGACGGCGCCCGCGCCGGTCGCCGCCGGTCCGCGACCGAACGCGAGCCGCGAGGAGCGCGTCGTCATGAGCCGCCTGCGCCGGACCATCGCGCTCAGGCTCAAGGAATCGCAGAACACGGCGGCGCAGCTCACGACGTTCAACGAGATCGACATGAGCCGCGTCATGGCTCTGCGCGCTAAATACAAGGAAGACTTCGAGAAGAAGCACGGCGTGCGTCTCGGCTTCATGGGCTTCTTCGTCAAGGCCTGCGTCGCGGCGTTGAAGGAAATACCCAGCGTCAATGCCGAGATCGAAGGCGACGACATCGTCACCAAGAACTACTACGACATCGGTGTGGCGGTCTCGACCGAGCGCGGGCTGGTGGTGCCGGTGGTGCGCGACGCCGACAAGCTGTCGCTCGCCGGGATCGAGGCCACGGTGGGCGATTTCGGAGCGCGTGCCCGCGACAACAAGCTGAAGATCGAGGAACTCCAGGGCGGCACGTTCTCGATCACCAACGGCGGCGTATTCGGCTCCTTGATGTCGACGCCGATCCTCAATTCGCCGCAGTCCGGCATCCTCGGCATGCACAAGATCCAGAACCGCCCCGTCGCCGAGGGTGACAAGATCGTCGTCAAACCGATGATGTATGTGGCGCTCAGCTACGACCACCGCCTGGTGGACGGCCGCGAAGCCGTGACGTTCCTGGTTCGCGTCAAGGAAATCCTGGAAGCGCCCGAACGGCTCTTGCTGGACATTTGATCTTGCTTGGCAGGCGATGGGCGTCCGTGCGGCGTCAAGCCACCCGCTTGTCCATCATCTCGAGCTTGGCGAGTTCGACATTGGCCCTGAGCTCGATTTCGTCGAGCACGCCTTGCAGCTTCGGATCGGCGAAACCGTCCTGCCGCCGCGTGACCGCATTGGCCAGCCGGTTGAGCGTGACGCGCGGAATGCCGCCCGCCAGAAGTCCGTCGCGCACCTGATCGAGCATGTCGAGAAGCTGTTCGCCGCGCTTCAATCCCTTGGAGCGTCCGTCGGTGGTGTCTTCCATGCCCTGGAGCGTGAGGATGGAATCGAGCGCCGCGATCGGGCCCGGTCCGGAAACGACTTGCGCGCGTGCCTCTTCGGCGCCGACAACGGAGAAGGAATCGTTCGTCGCGGTCGTGCCCTTGCTGGCACGTCGCAACATCGTACGATCGACGCTCCCGGTGCTCTTGACTTCCATGGCGTTTCTCGCCCACTGCGACACGCTATTTTCACCGGTTGTGGTTAAGGCTTCGTTTCCCGATTCAATCGGAATTCCAGGCCGAAACCGCCGTTACGCGCGGTGGTAGGGATGCCCGGCCAGGATGGTCATGGCGCGGTAGATCTGCTCGGCCAGCATCGCCCGCACCAAGAGGTGCGGCCAGGTCTGCGGCCCGAATGCGAGACTGCGCCCGGCGCGTTTGCCCTCCAGCGGTCCCAGGCCGTCGGGTCCGCCGATCACGAAGCAGAGGTCCTTGGTGCCGGCGTCGCGCAGGGCGCCCAACATGTCGGCGAAGTCCTCGCTCGTCATGCCCTTGCCCTTGGCGTCCAGAAGCACGATGTGCGCGCCCGTCGGAATGCGCGCGGCGAGCTTGCCGGCCTCCTCCGTCATGCGGGTCTTGGCGTCGCGCGCCCTGGACAGCGAAACCTCCTCCACCGCGATGGCGGGAAAGCCCATGTTGCGGCCCATCTGCACGGCGCGATGGATGAAGTCGTCGCTCAGCGCGCCTTCCGACGTGCCGCGCGAGAGGCCGACGGCGAGCACGGTCAGGCGCATTCAGCGTCCCGCGCGCGCGCGGACCGGTTCCTCGACGCTCCACATGCCTTCAAGATCGTAGTAGGCGCGCACTTCGGGGCGGAAGATGTGCACGATCACGTCGCCGGCGTCGACCAGCGCCCAGTCGCCCTGCGCCGCGCCGTTCAACGGCCGCGTGCCGTAGCCGGCTTCCTTGAGCCGCCGCGCCAGGTGCTCGGCGATCGAGGCGACGTGGCGCGACGAGCGTCCGCTCGCCACGACGATGGCGTCGCACAGCGAGGAGCGGCCCTCGAGATCGATGGTCACGATCTCCTCGGCCTTGTCATCCTCCAGCGATTTGACGATGCGGGAAAGCAGGGCCTGGTCGGCTGCGGCTGCCTTCTTGGGAGACTTCTTCACGCCGGCCTTCTTGGCCGGCTTGCGCGCGGGCGCCTTCTTGGTTGTCAGGTTGGTCCTCCGTTTCGCCTCATGGCACAGAGGGCGGACGGGTTCCTGCTTCGCTCAGCCGGCGCGCTCCTCTGCGGTTTCGTCGGTGATTCTACCACACGGGATGTGTCCGAACCAAGAATCCGCAGCGGGTCAACCATTCGTTAGCCAACGGGTTGCGAGGCGCGGATTGCCGTGGCGCTGGCCTGGCTGCGGTGACCGTCCACGATCAGGATGCGGCTGTCCAGGCGCTGGCGCGCCTTGGCCTTGAGCGGGGCGAGCGTCGAGCCGGGGCGCAGCACCACCGCCACATCGACCGTTGCTGCGATCTCCTGCCAGTGCTGCCAGCGGTGGAATTGCTCCAGATTGTCGCTGCCCATCAGCCAGACGAAGCGGACGCCCCCGAAGCGGCCGGTCAGCGCGCGGATTGTGTCGATCGTGTAACGGCTCGCAATCGTCCGTTCGATGTCCGTCACGATCAGGCGGCGGTTGCGGCCGGCCATCGCCTGCGCAATCTCGAAACGGCGCTCGAACCGCAGCATGCCGTCCTCGGGCTTCAGCGGGTTCTGCGGCGAAACCAGGAACCAGACGTAGTCGAGGCTGAGGCGCTTGATCGCGGTCTCGGCGACGTAGAGATGGCCTTCATGCGCCGGATTGAACGAACCGCCCAACAGGCCGATGGCAAGGCCGGGCGTCACGGGGCCGGGCGGACGGAGGAAGGTCATGAGTTTCCCTCCCCTGAAAGGGGAGGGACGATCCTTCGAAGCTGCGAAGCGGCGAAGGAGGATCGGGGAGGGGTCATTCCGCGATGACCCCCACCGCTCCGCTTCGCGGAGCACCTCCCCCTTTCAGGGGGAGGAATTGCCGAGCCCTCACCCACGGACCTGTCCATCGCCGCGCACGACGTATTTGAAGGTCGTAAGCTGCTCCACGCCGACGGGCCCGCGGGCATGCAGCTTGCCCGTGCCGATTCCGATTTCCGCGCCCATGCCGAACTCGCCTCCGTCGGCGAACTGGGTGGAGGCGTTCCACAGCACGATCGCCGAATCCAGCGCCGACAGGAACCGCTCCGCGGCCGCGCGGTCCTCGGTGACGATCGCTTCGGTGTGATGCGAGCCGTAGGTCTCGATGTGGCGGATGGCCTTCTCGACGTCGTCCACCACCTTCACCGAGATGACGGCGTCGAGATATTCCGTGCGCCAGTCCTCTTCGGTTGCGAGCTTCGATCCCGGCACCAGGGCATGGATGGTCTCGTCGCCGCGGATCTCGCAGCCCTTGGCGATCAGATCGCCGATGATGGCGAGCGCGGCCTCCTTCGGCAGATTGCTGTCCAGAAGCAGGGTTTCGGTCGCGCCGCAGATGCCGGTGCGCCGCATCTTGGCGTTGACCGTGATCGCGCGCGCTTTGGCGGGATCGGCCGCGGCGTGGACATAGGTGTGGCAGATGCCTTCGAGGTGTGCCAGCACCGGCACGCGCGCCTCGGCCTGCACGCGCGCCACCAGCGATTTGCCACCGCGCGGGATGATGAGGTCGATGGTGCCGTCGAGTCCCTTCAGCATCATGCCGACGGCGGCCCGGTCGACGGTGGGCACAAGCTGGATCGCTTCGGCCGGAAGCTTCGCCGCCGCAAGGCCTTCGCGCAGCGCTTCGAGGATCGCGGCCGAGGACCGCACGGATTCGGAGCCGCCGCGCAGGATCACCGCGTTGCCGGATTTCAGGCACAACGCCGCGGCATCGGCGGTCACGTTGGGGCGGCTTTCGTAGATGATGCCGATGACGCCGATGGGCGTGGCCACGCGCGCGATGTCGAGCCCGTTCGGCCGCGTCCAGCGCGCCAGCACGCGTCCCACGGGGTCGGGCAGGGCGGCAACGTCCTCGATGCCCTTCGCCATCGCTTCGATGCGCTTGTCGTCGAGCATCAGCCGGTCGAGCATCGCGGCGCCGAGGTTGTCGTCCTTGGCGCGCGCCATATCCTCGGCATTGGCCGTCTTGATTTCGGGAGCGCGCGCCCGGATCGCCGCGGCGGCCGCCGCGAGTGCCTTGTTCTTGGTTTCGGCGGAGGCTTCGCGCAACCCGCGCGCGGCATCGCGCGCGGCGATGCCCAACACGCACATTTGGGCCGCGAGTTCCTGATTTTCGCTCATGCTTCCACCGTCAGGGCGAGATCGTCGCGATGGATCATCTCGTCGCGGCCACGATAGCCGAGGATCGCCTCGATTTCGAGGCTGCGCTTGCCGGCGATGCGTTCCGCATCCGCCGCGCCGTAGGCCGCCAGCCCGCGCGCGATCTCGCGCCCCTTCTGATCGCGCACCAGAACGGCGTCGCCGCGCTCGAAGCGCCCGTCGATCTGGCGGATGCCCGCGGGCAACAGGCTCGATCCGGCCTTGAGCGCGCGCACCGCCCCGTCGTCGATGATCAATACGCCCTGCGGTATCAGCACGCCCGAGATCCAGCGCTTGCGCGCGGCGGCGGGGGTCTCCGAGGCGTGAATGCGAGTGGCCCGCGCGCCCGAGCGCAGCGCGGCGACGGGATGAAGCGTCTTGCCCTTGGCGATGACGACCTCGCAGCCCGCCGACGTGGCAATGCGGGCCGCAACGATCTTCGAAGCCATGCCGCCGCGCCCGAAGCCGGATACCGAGCCGCCTGCCATCGCCTCGACCGCGGGGGTGATCGCGGGCACGTCGGGGATGTGCTCCGCCGCCGGATCCTGCGTCGGATCGGCGGTGTAAAGTCCGTCGACGTCCGACAGCAGCACCAGGCAATCGGCTTCCATCATGCTGGCGACGCGCGCGGCAAGCTGGTCGTTGTCGCCGAAGCGGATTTCGGTCGTGGCCACGGTGTCGTTCTCGTTGATTACCGGCACGCTACCGAGTTCGAGCAGCGTCTTCAGGGTGGCGCGCGCGTTGAGGTAGCGTTGGCGGTCTTCGGTGTCGTCGAGGATCAGCAGCACCTGGGCGGCGGCGATGCCGTCGGCCTTCAGGATATCGGCATAGGCGCCGGCAAGACGCACCTGACCCGCTGCGGCCGCGGCCTGGGATTCCTCGAGCTTGAGCGGGCCCGTCTTCAGCTTCAGCGCCCGGCGGCCGAGCGCGATCGCGCCCGAGGAAACGAGCACGACCTGCTTGCCTTCGCGTTTGAGCGCCGCGATGTCGGCGGACAGCGATTTCAGCCACTCGCGCCGGATCGTGCCCGTTTCGCCGTCGACCAGCAGCGAGGAGCCGACCTTGACGACGATGAGGCGGGCGGAGGCGAGGATATCGACCATGACGGGCTGTTATTGCTCACGGCGCACGAGGGCGTAAAGCCCCGAGCCCCGCTCTATCGTCGCGGAGCCGGCAATTGCGCCACAGCCGGGGTCAGAAATCGCTGATGCAAATCTGATTCATCTGGGTGGCGGAGGTGAGGGTCTTGTCCAGCAGAACCGGCGCGGCTGTGACGTCGAACAGAGCCACGGTGCTGCCGTTGAGATCGCCGATCGCCAGCTTGGTGGCGGTGCGCGTCACGGCCCATGCGCCGCCCGCAACGCCGGCGTTGACCGGCTTGAAGGAGGTGACGGTGGGCGTCGACGGCGTGA
>DATKOE010000128.1:0-4795 GCA_035524815.1 Rhizomicrobium sp. | reverse complement strand
CTGTGGATTGGCCGGCATGTCGAATCGCTTGACGCCCGCCTGCCGCAACGCATCCATCACGGCGTTCATCAGGCAAGGCATGGATCCGGTCACGCCGCCCTCGCCCACGCCCTTGGCGCCCAGCGGGTTGGTCGCGGTGGGAACGGTGAAATCGGTCACCGTCAGGCCGCCCACGAGGCCCGCGCGCGGCATCGCGTAGTCCATGAAGCTGCCGGTGAGCAGCTGGCCGGAATCGTCGTACACCGCCTGCTCCCCGAAGATGTGCCCCGCGCCCTGCGTCACGCCGCCCTGCATCTGCCCTTCCACCACCTGGTGATTGATGATGTTGCCGACGTCGTCGCAGGCGACGTAGGAAACGATCTCCGTCTCGCCCGTTTCCGGATCGATCTCCACCTCGGCGATGTGGCAGCCGTTGGGAAAGGTGCCGGGCACCTTCGGGCGGCCCTTGAAGTCGAGGTCGAGCTTTCCCGGATACCTCTCCGCCAACGCGGAAATGCTGATGTTTCTATCCGTGCCTTTTATTTTGTAAATCCCCGAGGAAAATTCCAGGTCCGTCTGGGCGCTTTCCAGCGCATCCGCCGCCAGCGCCATGCCGTTCTTCACGATTTCCTGCGAGGCGAAGAACATCGCGCTGCCCAGGCCGTGCAGCGTGCGCGAGCCGCCGGTCGGGTTCGCGGTCAGGTCGAAATCCGGCTCGGCCGTGCGCAGGCGGATCTTCTCCATCGGGATGCCGAGCACGCCCGAGACGATCTGCGCGAACGTGGTTTCGTGGCTCTGGCCGTGGCTGTGCGACGCGGTGCGCAAGGTAACGCTGCCGTCCGCCTCCCAGGTGATGTGCGCCTGGTCGTAGGGCGCGAAGCCGCCCGGCGCGGTCATCTCGATGTAGGTGGCGATTCCGCGCCCGCGCAGACGGCCCTTTGCTTTGGACTGCTTTTGTCTCTCCGGAAAGCCGGACCAATCCGAAATCTCAAGAGCCTTCTTCATGACCCCTTGGAAATCGCCGCAGTCGTACTCGGAGCCGCCGGCCAGCTTGTACGGCATCTTCGCCGTCGGGATCATGTTGCGGCGGCGGAAATCCGCCGGATCCATGCCGATCTCATGCGCAGCCTGGTCGACCAGACGCTCCAGCGCATACGAAGCCACCGGCCGGCCGGCGCCCCGGTATGCGGCGGTCGGTATGGTATTGGTGAGCACGAGCCGGCCCCGTACGTGCACTGCCTGGACGTCGTAGACGCCGCAGTTGACGTTCACCAGGCCGATGGTGTTGACGACCGTTCCGGTGAAGACGACGTAGGCGCCGAGGTTGCTGAGGTAATCGAAGCGCATGCCGAGGATCCGGCCATCCGCATCCAGCGCCATTTCGCCCGAGTGGATGATGTCGCGCGCCTGCTCGTCGCCGAGGAATACTTCCGACCGGGTCCCGATCCACTTCACCGGCCGGCCGAGCTTCTTCGCCGCGTACAGCAGCGCGCCGTATTCCGGATAGGCGTTGAAGCGCACGCCGAAGCCGCCGCCGACTTCCTCGGCGACGACGCGCACCTTTTCCGGCGCCACGCCGAGGACCGCCGACAGCTGCCCGCGCATCGGGCCGACGCCCTGCGTGGTGCCGTGCAGGAAGTACATGTCCTTTTGCGGATCGTAGGAGCCCATCGCCGCGCGTGGCTCCATGGGATTGCCGACCACGCGCGAGTGGTAGGCGCGCAGCTTCACCACGCGCGCCGCGCAGGCGAAGGCCGCCGCGGTCGCCGCCGCATCGCCCGCGTCGAAGTCGAGAACCAGGTTGCCCGGCGCGGCCGCGTGAAGCTGCGGCGCGCCTTTTTCGAGCGCCTGCGCCGGGGTGACCACCGCCGGCAATTCTTCGTAATCCACGGCGACCGCTTCGGCCGCGTCCTGCGCCTGCGTGGCAGTCTCGGCAACGATCAAAGCGACCGGTTCGCCCACATGGCGCACGACTTCGTGCGCGAGAGACAGGCGCAATGCCGGCCGCTGCTCGGAACCGTCGCTCCACTTGAACGGCGCCGCCGCCGGGATCGGCTTCAGGCCCGCGTCCGCGAGCTCCTTGCCGGTGATCACCGCGATGACACCCGGCATCGCGAGCGCCGCGGAAACGTCGATCGCCAGGATCTTCGCGTGCGGCCGGTCGGACCTGAGGAAGTGGCCGGCCGCCTGGCGCGGCAGGTTCCAGTCGGAGACGTAGCGCCCCCGCCCCTTCAACATGCGCTCGTCCTCGAGCCGGCCCTTGTATCCGCCGAAAGAGATCGTCATGAGCGGGGATTGTAGGAACAAAAAAGCCCGCTCGCGCGGGCTCTTTCACTTTTCGGCGGAATTACCCCTTCGACATGGCGATGAGAATGCTGCACGGCGCGTAGTCGAGCAGCGACGCCCCGACCGAGCCCTTCCACCAGCGGGCCGCCCAGGAGGTGCTCTGGTTGTGGCCCAGCACGATCAGGTCGGCGCCTACCTCCTTGGCGGCACGGCAGATTTCCTCCACCGGCTCGCCGACGGCCAGGTGTCCGGCGGCCTTGAATCCCTTGTCGGAAAGCGACTTGATGCCTTCGTCGAGTACCGCCTGGGTGCGTTTCTTCTCCTCCTCGAGCAGCTCTTCGGGGACGAAGCCCTCGGTGAGGAACAGGCTCGGCGGCATGCTCGCGACCGCGAGCAGGTGCGTTTCCGCGTTCAGGAAGCCGGCGAGGTCGGCCGCCTCGAACAGCGCCCGCTTGCCCTCCACCGAGCCGTTGTATGCGAGAAGAATCTTGCGATACTTCATGCGCGCCTCCCTCGGTTCACTTCAGCAGCAATCCTACGCGCTCTATGGTGGCGCGCTCGGCCTTGTAGGTTTCCGCCGCCCACTTGGCGTAGTCCTCGCTCGACTTGTACCAGTAGACCTGGTCGATCTGCGCCAGCACCTTCAGGTGCTCCGGGTCGTCGAGCGTCTTCTTGAACGCATCGTGCAGGAATTTCGTGATTTTCGGGTCGAGGCCCTTGGGCGCGACGATGCCGTAGGGGGAATACGACACGATGTCGATTCCCAGCTCCTTCGCGGTGGGCGCGTTCCACTTGGTGCGCTTCTCGCCGAAGGTGACCAGCAGCCGGAACGCGCCCGCGTCCACGTACCGGCCCCAACCGGTGGCGTCCGACTGCGCCATGATATGCCCGCCGAGCAGCGCCTGGGTCGAATCCGCGTTGCCCTTGAACGGCACGTGCAGGAATTCGACGCCCGTCTTCGCCCCGAGTTCTTCCATCAGCAGGTGCGGCGAGGTGCCGGTGCCGGTCGAGCCGTAGCTCAGCTTGCCGGGATTGGCCTTGGCCCAGGCGATCATGTCCTTGAGCGTCTTGAACTGCGAGTCGGACTTGACCACGACGCCGAAGGTGTAGCCGGTGATGCCGATGATGTAGGTGAAATCCTTCAGCGGATCCCAGTCCACCTTCTGCATGTGCGGAATGCGGAACGCGCCGACCGGCAGTTGCGAGACGGTGTAGCCGTCGGGCTGCGCGGTCCGCGCCATGGTGCCGGGCCCGAGCATGCCGCCCGCGCCGGGCTTGTTGTCGATGACGATGTTCTGGCCTACGTACTTTGAGGCGATTTGCGCGAAGGCGCGCAGGTGCTGGTCGGTCGAGCCGCCCGCCGGCCAGGGACAGATCAGCACGATCGGCTTGGCCGGATAGGCCTGCGCGAACGCCGCCGGGGCCGCAACCGCGCAGGCGGCGATCAGCGCCCATCTCAGCGCCGATCGTCGAATCGTGACGTTCTCCTTGCGGTACATCAACAAATTATAGCGACATATTCCACTAGAATCGGCCTTCCCATGCTCGACATCCAGCGTCCCGATCTCGTCGCCGGCGTGGCCGGCAGCGGCACCATGGGCCGCGGCATCGTACAGGTGCTGGCGCAGTGCGGCGTGCGCACGCTGGTATTCGACGCCAAGCCCGGCGCGGCGCAGGCGGCGAAAGACGGCATCGCGAAGACGCTCGCCGGCCTCGTGCAGAAATCCAGGATCTCGCAAGCCGATGCGGACCAGGCGCTGGCGCGGATCGAAGTCGTCGATGCGCTCGCCGCATTCAAGCCCTGCCACGTCGCGATCGAGGCGATCGTCGAGCTGCTCGCGCCGAAACAGGAATTGTTCAAGGCGCTCGAAGCCGTGGTGTCGGATACCTGCATCCTCGCTTCGAACACCTCCTCGCTTTCGGTGACCGCGATGGCCTCGGCCTGCGCGCACCCCGGGCGCGTCGCGGGCTATCATTTCTTCAACCCGGTTCCGGTGATGAAGATCGTCGAGGTCGTGGACGGCGAGCTCACCGAGCGCTGGGTCGGCGACGCGCTCGTCGCGCTCGCGAGGCGCTACGGCCACAAGCCGGTACGCTGCAAGGACACGCCCGGCTTCATCGTCAACCATGCCGGGCGCGGCTACGTGCCCGAGAGCCTGCGCGTGCTGCAGGAAGGCGTCGCGGACTTCGCCACCATCGACCGGATCCTGGTGGACGCGGCGGGATTCCGCCTCGGCCCGTTCGGATTGCTCGACCTCGTCGGCCTCGACGTCGCGCACGGCGTGATGAGATCCATGCACGCGCAGTATTACGCCGAGCCGAAGTACCAGCCGACCTACCTCTCGGATCCGCGCGTCGCGGCGGGACTGCTCGGGCGCAAGACGGGAAGGGGCTGGTACAAGTACGGCAAGGATGGAATTGCCGAAAGAATTCCTGAAGTCGCCGTGCCGGCCGCCAAACCCGTTTCCGTCTGGTGCGTTCCGGAATTGAAGGAATTTCTTTCGAAATTCACGAAGATCGAATCCAAGCC
>DATKOE010000127.1:0-23010 GCA_035524815.1 Rhizomicrobium sp. | reverse complement strand
CTTCGGGCTGGTGTTGACGAAAATCGCCGGCATCGATCCGCTCACGGCCTATCTCGCCACCAGTCCGGGCGGGGCCGATTCGGTGGCGATCATCGCCGCCTCGAGCAAGGTGGACGCGCCGTTCGTGATGTCGATGCAGATGGCGCGCTTCGCGGCGGTGCTGGCGACGGGGCCGGCGCTGGCGCGCTTCCTCGCCGGGCGGGCGGGGACGAGATGAGCGATCGCGCGCGCTGCTCCGCCCCCACTGGAAATCCGCTTCGCGAATTACCCGCCTCCCCCTCGACAGGGAAGCGCTTCATTGCCGGTCGAGCATCAGGGCGAAGGTGCGCGGCGGCTGCGCCGGCACGCGGCTGGCGAACAGGACCTCCACCGGGCCGTGACCGGATCCGAACGCCGCGACCAGCGCGTTGAGATCGCCGCGCGCGATCGGCTTGCCGCCCACCGCGATCACCTCCCAGTCGATCACGCCCGCCCGCTTCACGGCGTTGCAGTTGTGCGATTCGCCCTCGCAACCCACCAGCAGCACGAAAGACGGATTGTTCGCGTGATCGATCACGCGGCTGTAATGCGTCAGGCGATGCTCGAAGGCGAGGCCCGCCACGGTGACGTGTCTGGGCCCGACGTAGTCGTCGGCGGGAGGCGGCAGGTCGGCGAGCGCGGGCGCGGCACCGAGAGCAAGCAGGACGGCGGCAAATCGAATCCGGTTCATGCTATTCTCCTGTCGGAGGGGGCGGATGCAGGAAGCCGCAGCACTGGCGATTTCCGCGGGCATAGAAGCGCCGATCGCGACCGCGATCGTGTGGGCCGCGCGGTGGGAAAGCCGCGGTGCGCTGCACGCAGGACTGGCCGCCGCGGTGGCGACCGCGGTGACCCATCCCCAGTTGTGGGAAGCCGCGATGTGGGCCTATCCGCGTTTCGGATATTGGCCGAGCCTTGCCGTTCTCGAATCGATGGTGGTCGGCGTCGAGGCGCTGCTGATCGCATGGATGGCCGGCCTCAGGCTGCATCGTGCGTTCCTGGTTTCGCTCGCCGCCAATATAGCCTCTTGCGCGGCCGGATTGGCGATCCAATGGTGGTGAGAACGCGTCTGACAACCTGTGCTGCGGCGCCGTTCGGGTAGAATCGCCGAAAAGGAGATTCTTCATGCGCAAAGTCTTCATCCTGCCCGCGCTGCTTCTGGCCATGGCCGTGGCTCGCGCCGACATCGCCCCCACGCCGGACGCGGGACCGTTCTCGCTTTCCGTCGCCGGCCTCGAGTTCCAAATCCAGCCGGTGGTCGTGAAATACCCGCCCGGATACACCAAGACCTTCCAGGTGGCCGTGCTGACGGGATGCCAGGCGGGCCATCGCAACTGTACGCTCGCGCGCCGCAAGAACCTCATCGGGATGGAAGTCGACTCGGTCAACGGCGCAAGCCTGAGGCCCGAGGAAGGCCAGCTGCACCAGATCGGCGAAGCGTTCAAGAAAGGCGACGTTGCGCTGGAACTCTACCGGCGCCAGGGCGGAATCACGGTGACGGTGAGCTTCGCGGCACATTAGGCAAACCAGACCGCCGCGCACTTCCGCTCCGCAACTCTTGTTCCCGGCGCATCTTCGTGCGACGCAATGGGGCGTCGATGCGGAGCATGGCGGATGAGTGCGTTCGGCAAACTGCTGCGGCCGTTGCGGGCAGGTTCGCGCGACCTGACATGGAACCGGTTCAAGGACGTGCCGCAGACCATCGCCGTTACCAGCACCGCGTTCGCCGACGGCGCGCCGATGCCCAGGCGCTACGCCGGCAGCGGCGTGGGCGACAACGTCTCGCCGCCTTTGCGCTTTTCCGGTGTGTCCGACGATGCGACCGAACTCGTGCTGATCGTCCAGGACATCGACGTGCCGCTGCCCCGCCCGGCCGTGCACCTGATCGCCCAGCTGCCGGCATCCCGCACCGATCTGCCCGAAGCCGCCTTGCGATCCGACGCGCCCGTGACGTTCGGGCGCGGCACGCTGGGGCGCGGATATCTGGGCCCGCGGCCGATCGCCGGGCACGGCCCGCACCGATACGTCTTCCAGGTGTTCGCCCTGATCCATCCCCTGCATCTGCCACCGTCCGCCGGGCTCCGCGCCTATGTCGCGGCCATGAAGGGCAAGGTCCTGGCGCGCGGCCGGATGAGCGGCACCTACGAGCGTCGCTGAAATCGAGTTAATCCGGCGGTCTTGAAAGCGCCCTAAAGATCGTTCACCTAGCGCCCCCGGCCGTGCCCGCGGCACGTATCGGGGGAACGTAAAATGTGGCAGGATTTCCTTCGCGGGGCGCGCGCCCTGGGAGGCTTCGTCATCGACCGCGAAAAGCTGCTTCTGAAGATCGCCGTGTGGGTGGTCGGCATTCTTGCGGTGCCGCTGGCCGGGCTGTTCCTGCTGCCTTATGTCCTGGCGCTGATCGCTCCGCCGCTGAACCTGAACCAGGATCTCTACGCGGCCAACCGCCCCGTTGCGTTCACCTTCCTGGATGCGGACGGCAACGTGGTCGGCCGCCGCGGCGCCGCGGTGGGCGACCGCCTCACGCTCGAGGAGATGCCGAGCTACCTGCCCGCGGCGTTCATCGCGATGGAGGACCGGCGCTTCTATTCGCATCACGGCATCGATCCGCGCGGCATCCTGCGCGCGACGCTGACCAACATCCGCGCCGGACACCTGGTGGCGGGCGGCTCCACCATCAGCCAGCAGGTCGCCAAGATCGTATTCACCGATTCCGGGCGCACCTTCTCGCGCAAGCTGACCGACATGATGGACGCGGCGGTGCTGGAGAAGTCGCTGTCCAAGAAGCAGATCCTGGAACTCTACCTCAACCGCATCTATCTGGGCTCGGCGGCCTACGGCGTCGACGGGGCGGCGCGCGTCTATTTCGGCAAGTCCGCACGCGACGTGACGCTGGCCGAAGCCGCGATGCTGGCGACGCTGACGCGCGCCCCCAGCGTGTTCTCGCCCCGGCGCGATCTTGCCGCCGCGCAGGAGCGCGCCGACATCGTGCTCGACAAGATGGTGGAAACCGGCGCCATCAGCGACCGCCAGGCCGACGAGGCCAAGGACCATCCCGCTTCGGTGGTGGACCGCACCACCACGGACGCGCGTAACTACTATCTCGATCTGGCGCGCGAGGAAGCGCTGCGAGTCGCCTCCGACAACGGCCGGGTGCAGCTCAACGGCGATCTCACCGTCCACACCACGCTGATCCCCAAGCTGCAGGAAGCCGCGCGCAAGTCCGCCGCCCTTGTGATCGAAGGCAAGCAGGGCACGAAAGCCAAGGCGAGCGAAGCCGCGGTGGTGGTGATGAAGCCCGACGGCGCCGTGGCGGCGATGACCGGCGGCGTCGACTACGCCCAATCCACCTTCAATCGCGCGGTGCAGGCCCATCGCCAGCCCGGCAGCGCGTTCAAGCCGTTCGTCTATCTGGCGGCGCTGGAAGCCGGACTTTCGCCCTGGGAGACGCGCGACGACACGCCGGTCGACATCGACGGCTGGACGCCGACCAATTTCGGCGGCCGCTATTACGGCACGCTGACGCTGGCCGATGCTCTGGCGCATTCGGTCAACACCATCACCGCCAATCTGGCGCAGGAGATCGGCGTGCCGGCCGTCGTGGAAGCCGCAAAGCGCTGCGGCATCACCTCCAAGCTCGAACCCAACGCCAGCCTCGCGCTGGGCACGAGCGAAGTGACCCCGCTCGAACTCACCGCCGCCTATGCCACCTTCGCCTCGGGCGGATTGCGCGTGCATCCCTTCATGGTGACCGAAGTCGACGGCCCCGACGGCCGCCCGCTGTTCAAGCGCAAGCCGCCCTCCGAAGCCGATCGCGTCATCGCATCCCACGTGAACCGCGACCTTGTCGCCATGCTCTACGGCGTCGTCACCAGCGGCACCGGCACCGGCGCGGCGATTCCCGGCCACGAGGCGGCGGGAAAGACCGGCACCACGCAGGACTATCACGACGCCTGGTTCGTGGGCTTCACCGCCGACTACGTCACCGGGGTCTGGGTCGGCAACGACGACGCCTCGCCCATGCGCGGGGTGACCGGCGGTTCGCTGCCGGCCGAGATCTGGAAGGCCGTGATGGTGTCGGCCGAGGCCGGCCTGCCGGCGCGCCCGCTCGACCGCTCGCCGCCGCAACCGGCCATCGGCAACGAGGAACAGCAGCCTCCGGCCATCGGCGACGACGAATCCGGGCTCGCCGCGCAAGCCGCACCGGAAGGCACGCCCCCGCCGCAGGAGCAGAAGCGAGGCACGACCGCGGTCGGGCGCTTCTTCAACTGGCTGTTCGGATCGGGCGATGAGGACAATCCGCCGCCGCAGAAGACGAGCCCTCCGCCGCAGGGCGACGATAACGATCAGTAAGAGGACTCACGCGGAGGCACGGAGCGGCACTGTGCCCACTCCGGCTCCATCGTGAAGCGCATGCGAGAAACCGTCCGCGCCGCTGCGTCCGTGCGCGCTATTTCTCCTTCGTCTCGGCGATCGCCGCGTTGGCGGCGAGGATGTAGGCCGTAGTGGTGGCCACCGTGGACTCGTTCTCGAACCACAGGAACGGCCATTCCACCTTCTGCTCGGGGAAATCGGGCTTGATCACCAGCACGCCCGGCGTCAGCGCCCCCGGCACGAACGAGTAATCAGCGCGGTTGTGGCCGTACATGACGAGCTTCGAGGCCGTGCCCACGCCCGTCACCAGCGACAGGTTGTGCACCGGATGGCGGCCGAGAACGTAGTCGAGCGCGGCGAGCGTGTACTCGGGACCGACGATCTCGGGAAACGCCTTGTGCATCAAGTAGGCACTGTAGCCGAACATGGCGACCTCGGGCGCACCCGCCCAGGTGCCCATCGAAACCGGCACGCCGAACGGAGTCTTGGCGAGTTCGGCGTCCAGCCCGGGCTTGGCCTTTTTCAGCGCCGCGGCGAGCCGGGCGCGGTAATCGGCGTCCATGTAGGGAATCGCGCGCACCGCGGTGCCGCCGAGCCATTCGAAATGCTCCGTGATCGCGGGCAGCAGTTCCTTGAGCTTGGCGGTGTAGAGCGGGTCACCCTTGGTCGCCAGCACCAGCTCCACCGTCGCCGAGACCGAACTCATCTCCAGCATGCCGGCGTTCCAGTTGCCCTGCGGCAGACGGTCGACGCGGTCGCCCGGATTCTGCTGGTTCGCCCACATCACCTTGGCGGCGGCCAGAGACTCGGCGGCGAGCGCGGGATCGATGGCGCCGAGCTCGCGCGAGGCGGCGGCCAGCGCGGCCG
This sequence comes from Rhizomicrobium sp., assembly GCA_035524815.1. Taxonomy (GTDB): domain Bacteria; phylum Pseudomonadota; class Alphaproteobacteria; order Micropepsales; family Micropepsaceae; genus Rhizomicrobium. The sequence goes on along the minus strand of DATKOE010000127.1, from coordinate 17,751 downwards.
CGACATGGAAGTCGTTGGCGGGCACGTCGGAGGTGAAGGCCCAGCGGTCGTCGGGCCTGCCCGAATACTGGCCGTTGATCTCGTCGGGACCGAGCTTGGGATCGTAGATCAGACGGTCGGTCTGCGAGCCCGCATCGCCCAGATGGGTGTACTGCTTGAGCGTCGGATCGATGATGCCGACGATGGCGTGGCCGAACACCTTATATTGCGCGAGCAGCTGCAGGACGCCGTGGCGGATCTGCTGCAATGCGTCGTTGACGCCGTCGGGCTTGCGGATCTCGGCCGAATGGGCGGCTTCGTCGATGGTGTCCTCGTCCCAGTCGAGGCCGAACAGCTCGCGCCCCATGACGAGGTTCTGCACCACCCAGGCGTTGTCCGGCGTCTGGATGTCGTAGTCGCCGGCATCCTGCCAGCCGCCGACATTGAGGCCGGGGATGTGCTCGCCGGGCTGGAACGGCGAATCGAGATGGGGGCCCATCCGGTAGCCGTCGAAATGGTTGATGTCGGGCGCGGCCTGGCGGGCGTCGTCCATGTGCGAGGGGCCTTCCCACACGCGATATTCTTCGCGCACCGCCATGTGGTCCATCTGCTCGGCAAGATAGGTGTCGAGCGAGGTCTGCCAGATGTGGGCATAGGCGTCGTCGGCGATGCGGAACAGATCGGTGGTGCGCCCCGCATAGGCGATGGCGTAGATGCCGGGCGTCTTCACGGCGGAAAAATCGAACTTGGCGTAGTTGTAGCGCAGCCACCTGCCCCACGGCTTGATCCTGCCCTTCAGGGCCACCGTGTTCCTGCCGTCGGCGCCGATCCTGACGAGTGCGATCGCCGAGGGCGCCTTCATGTGCGGATCGAGCTCGACGATGGCGACCTTGGAGCGGTTGGGCGTGTAGCCCGCCTGGTTGAACGAGACGACGGGCTTGCGCACCCAGCCCTTGATGACGTTCGGGCGCACGTGCCAGACGAGCGCGTTCGCCGTTTTGCCGGCCGGGATCAGCGCGCGCACCACGAACCAGCCGTTCTGGGCGCGGTTGCGCGCATCGTAAAGCGCCAGCGGCGCGTCGGAGACGATGGTCACTCGGGTGAGCGGGTCCTCCGGCGACAGCGTGATCGACTTGCCGCCCGCGGCGAGCGGCAGGGGATCGCCCGAACCGTCCTTGGCCATCGGCCCGTCGGGATCGCGCGGGAAGATTCCGGACGCCCCGCCGAGGTCGTAGGTCTTGCCGAAATAGGCAGTAGGCAGGAAATCGAGATTGAAGCCCGCCTTGCCCACGAGGTTCTGCGGCAACGGCTGGTCGAGATCGACCGCGACGCGGAAGCCGGTGCCTTCGGGCGTGATCACCAGGCGATAGCTGAGCTGTTCGTCCGGGTACTTGCTGATCACGGTGAGTTGATTGGGCTTCGGCGCGCGTTCGCGGCTGACGAAGGTCGGAACCGGGTCCCATTGCTCGGGCGTGGGGTTGAGGCGAACCTCGCCGTCGGTGGCGATGCGGTCGTCGTGGAGGACGATCTGGATGCCGGCGTTCTTCTCGTCCTTGAACACGGGATGGAACTGCATCTGCTCCACGATCACGCTCAGTCCCTGCATTTCGAGGGTTTCCTCGGGGCTGACGGAAAGCCCGGACGAACCGGCCCAGACCGGCGTCAGCGAGCAGGCGGCCACGATGGCAAGCGAACGAGCGATGCGACTCATGAGGGTTCCTCCGTTAACGCTACCATAGCCCATTTTTCGAGCATTTGCCGCTTAACACAACTGCCGCCGAGTCACGCATCAAACTTGCGGAAATCGCACATCCAAGAAGGCGCGTATTGCGTTCGCGACGGGCCGGCCTGCGCTTGCGCCGGCAACCGCACCGGAAAGACAGCCCAGCGCTTCGTCAATGTCAAACTCCGCAAGAGCGGAAGAAACCTGACGTGACGGCCTCGATGGAACGAGGCGCCACTTCTGCTAGAAACGGCGGCCTGGGATCGACGATGGGACGAGCGTGCTCGAACGATTGAAGGGTGTGGCGCGTCAGCGGCCGTGGGTTCCGGGCCACGGCGGCATCGTCTTGCGCCAGGGCTACGACCGCGACCGCAACGCCCGCGCCGGCTACACCGACTTCGACCACCTGCGCGCGGCGGCGCGCTGGCTCGCTGTGGCGCAGGACTCGCAATCCGACGGCGGCGTGGCCGGGCGCTACCGCCTCGACCGCGGCTTCACCTCGTCCTATCCCGAAACCACCGGATACCTGGTGCCGACGTTCCTGGCGCTCGACAAGGCGCTGCCCGGCGAGGGCTTCGCCACGCGCGCGGCGCGCGCGGTCGATTTCCTTCTGCGCGTGCAACTCGACGGCGGCGGGTTCCCCGGTATGGAGATCGCCGACAACAAGGACGAGCCCTCGCCGTTCAACACCGGCCAGATCCTGCACGGACTCACGGCCTGGCACCGCGCCACCGGCGACGAGCGCGCCTTCGACGCGGCCGCCCGCGCCGCGGCGTGGCTCGTGAAAGTGCAGGACGGCGACGGCGCGTTCCGCAAGCACACTTATCTCGGCCGCGAAACGACGTATACGGCCCATCTCACCTGCTGGCTGGCCGAATGGGGCGCCCATGCCAGGGACGAGATGAGCCTCGCCGCCGCCGGGCGCCATCTCGACCGGGTGATGAGCCAGGCAAAGCCGAACGGCTGGATCGCCAGGATGGGCTTCGACGCCGAATCCCACGAGGCCGATCAGGCCTTCACCCACACCATCGCCTATACCATCTGGGGCGTGCTCGTCACCTCGCTCGTGCTCAGGCGCGACGACGGCATCGCGCTCGCCGAAAAGGGCGCCGAAGCGCTGCTCCGACTCAGCGAACTGAATCGCCGCCTGCCGGGCGTGGTCTCGAACTGGCAGAGCCGGAGCCCATCGACCTGCCTGACCGGCAATGCGCAGACCGCGCTGATCTGGTTCCGGCTGCACCGCCGCTCGCCCAACCTGCGCTTCGTCAACGGCGCGCTGAAGCTGATCGACCACGTCAAGGCGGTGCAGCCGATGACCGGGCGCAACAGCGGCATCACGGGCGCCATCGCCGGCTCCGATCCGGTGAGCGGGCCCTACATTCCCAACGCCTTTCCCAACTGGGCCGCGAAATTCTTCATCGATGCGCTTCTGGAGAAGCAGGCGGTGCTGCGCGAGCTGGCGCGCTCCGCCGCTCCGGCCCCGCCGGAGATGCAAGCCATCGCGGCCAGGCACGCCCCGCCGCGGCCGATGACGAAACTGCACGTGGTGTTCCTCACCAGCGCCGGCTCGCGCCGCGTGCCCGCCCTGTTGAAGGCGATGGGCGACATGGCCTGGGGCAGGTTGACGGTTGCGGCCGAGCGCCCGAAAACGCAGCCGGCGCTGTCGCGCATCGAACAGGGACTGCGCAGCGACGGCCTGCGCTGGCTCGACCTGCGCGCGGCGCGGAGGAACGGCGGCGCCGGAAGTCCCAAGGGTGCGGACGATGCGGACCTTGCCGCCTTCTGCCGCGCGCGACGCATCAAGCGGATCGAGACCGCGCCGTTCGACAGCCCCGAAGGCGCGGCGGCAATCAAGGCGCTGGCGCCCGACCTCGGCATCCTCGCGGGCGGGCCGATCTTGCGCCAGGAACTGCTCGCCTGCTTCCGGCTGGGCGTCGTCAATTCGCACATGGCCATGCTGCCCGCCTATCGCGGCATCGATGCGGCCGAATGGGCGGCGCTGGAGGGCGCCACACCCGGATGCTCCGTGTACGTGATCGACGAAGGCATCGGCACCGGCCCGCTCCTGGCGCGCGAAGCCTTCGACACCTTCGATTGCCGCACCGTGGCGGAGCTGCTCGACGCCGCGGACGCGGCCCAGATCAAGCTGCTGGCGGAGGTCGTGCGCGGGATTCTCGCGAGCGGCGCGCTGCCGGAGCCCGCCACGCCGCCCGAACCGCCGCGTCCGCAATATTTCCACATGCACCGCGAACTCGCCGCGCTGCTGCACCGCCGCCTGGAAGCGCAGGATCTGAGCTGAGCGACGCGGCTATGGCCGGCCCGTTTTCCGCGGAGCGGATTCGGGCAGGAACAGCATCACCACGAGACCCAGCGCCACCGCGCCCGTCCAGTACCATGCCGGCGCCAGCGGATTGCCGCTGGCGCGGATCAGCCAAGTGACGATGAACTGCGCCGAACCGCCGAAGATCGAGATGGCGAAAGCGTAAACCGTGGCGACTGCGCCCGAGCGGATCGACTTTGGCAGCGATTCCGTGAGCGAAATGATGATGGGAGGCGCCCCCAGGCCCAGAAGAATGGAAACGAACCCCATCACGCCATAGAGCACGGCCGGCGAACGGAAATGGGTGATCGCCCAGAAAGCCGGCAGGATCGAGACGGCCATCACGAGATAGCCCAGCATCATCACCGGCTTGCGCCCGAAGCGGTCGGACAGCATTCCGCTGAGGGGATCGGCGACGAGCGCGACCAGCGAGGTCACGACGGTGACGCCGAACGATATGCGCGCCGCCATGTGCAGCGTGGTGAGCGAATAGGTCGCCATGTAGTCGAGCACGTAATTCGCGATGGTTCCCGAGGCCAGAAGAAACAGGCCGCACGTCAGCACCTTGAGATAGGGCCTGAGCCTGGCGTGCAGCGCCACGTCGCCGGTGGTGGCGTCGGGGGCGAGCGCGGCATCGTCGGCGGCGTGCAGGGTCTCGGGCAGGCTCTTGCGGATAAACACGCCGAACGGAACGATCACCACGCCCGCGAGGAAGGCGATGCGCCAGCCCCAGCTTTCGAGATCGGAAAGCGGCAGCACGCTCGCTAACAGCACGCCCATCGTGGCGGCGATCAGCACGGCGGCGTCCTGGCTTGCATACTGCATGGCGCCGTAGAAGCCGCGATGCTCGGCGGGCGCGGCTTCGATCAGATAGGCGGTGGTGGGCCCCACCTCGCCGCCCAGCGCGAAACCCTGGATCAGGCGGAAGCACAAGACGAGAATCGGCGCGGCAAGGCCGATCTGCGCATAAGTGGGCGTCAACGCCACGCCCAGCATGCCCGCGCCCATCAGAGCGAAGCTCACCAGCATGGCGGGCTTGCGGCCGATGCGGTCGCCCAAACCTCCCAGCACGATGCCGCCGATGGGGCGCGTGACGAAACCGATGCCGAAGGTGGCCAGCGACAGCAGCAGGCTGAGCGAGGCGTCGTGTGCCGGGAAGTAGGCCCTGCCGATGTAAACCGCGAAGATCGCGTAGCAGAGGAAATCGTAGAACTCGAGCCCGTTGCCCATCACCACGGCGGCGACGTGGTGGAACGGGATCCTCTTGGCGACGATGGAACCGGGTGCGCGCAACCGGACGCTCCTAACGCGCCAGGGCGCGCACGGCGGCGAGCCACCAGGCGGGCGAAGATAGGAAGATCGCCATCGAGGTCGCCTGAACCGCCACCATCGCCGGCAGGCCGTAAAGATACGCGCGATGGACCCGGCGCATCACCACGAAGTCCCGCGCCATGCCCGCCAGAACCATGAGATCGACGCCGGCATAGAACCAGTTGTCGGGCACGAGGGTGCTGGGAAACCGCCCCCAACCCGCGGAGGTGAGCACACAGGTAGCCATCAGCATCAGGCGGCGGTGCGTTTCGGTGTCCTTCCGGCGCATGGCGATGCCGGTTGCGAACAACGCGGCGAACAGCGCTATGTCGTCGAGGGGGATGATCGCGAACGCCGGCGGCGTGCCGTTCGGCTCGGGATGGGCGGCATGGAAGCGGATCATCGCCACGGTGGTGGCGGCGCCGACGGCGAACACCAGCGCGCCGAGCGCGATGCCCGCAAGACCCAGGCGCTTGTGCAGCGCGACGTTGCGCGTGGTGACGAGCCCCGTCTGCGCGATGAACAGCGCGAGCCACGACACGTTGACCGCCGCGTGCAGCCACAGGATCGCGGGCGGACGGATGGCGGGATGAAGCAGGTTCGCCCCGATCGTGAAATGAAAGCCGTAGGCCACCACCACCGCGGCGACGAGCGACATCGCGAAATAGAAGCGGCGCGCAAGGAACGACCGCAGCGACGCGGCATAGACCGGCTGTCCGACGGACCCACTCATGCAAGCACCCCAATGCCCAACGAAGGGACGGTACACGTCGCGTACCATCAGCACAAAGCGGTCCTAGCGGAACGAAGCAAGCCGGCGCCGTTCGGCCGCCGTGAGATCGAGCCCGACGGCCTTGGCGAACTCGATGCGCGCGTCATTCCGGCGTCCCGACCACCACAGCGCCTCGCCCCATTCGAGATGCAGGCGGCCCCAGTGCGGCGCGTAATCGGCGGCCTGCGCGAATTTCGCGACGGCAAGATCGGAGCGGTTCTCCGCCATCAGCGCTTTGCCCCACAGCTCCAGGGGATCGGCGAATTGCGGGCCTCTGGCGCGCGCCACCGCGAACTTCGCGATCGCGCCTTCGAAGTCGCCGCGCGCCATCAGGGCACGGCCCCAATCGGAATAGCCCAACGGAATCGAAGGCGAGAACCGCACCGCGCGGGCGAACCAGTAGTCCGACGCGCCCCATCTTTTCCGCGCCGCCGCGATCATCCCGCGCGCCCTGAGGCAGACATCGCAATCGAGCGGGACGGTGTCGATCAAGGCCTGCGCGCCCGAAAGATCGCCGGTGGCGGCGCGGGCCTCGGCGGTGTAGGGCTTGATCACCCTGGCGCGAATCGCCGCGAACGAAAGTCCGACGTCGTCGGGGTTCTTCTCCGCCGCGGCAAGGGTCTGCTCCAGCACGTCCTGGTGCGCCAGAAGCGGGCCGTCGTCGCCGAGCCAGTAGGCGAGCGAAAAGCGCGTGACCGCACGGTCGGCCTTGATCGCCGGATCGGCGGCGGGCGGCAGCATGCGCCAGGCCTCGAGCGCCGCGGCGCGGTCGTGCAGTCGCGCCAGATCCACGGCGATGGCTTCGCGCGCGGATTCTTCGGACGACTGGTGATCGGGAAGCTGCAGGCCCTGCCGGCTCCAATAGAGCGCGCCGGTGTAGTCGGCCGTCAGCCGTGCCACATCGGCGCGTTCCGACAGCAGCGCGATCGGCCGCGCCCGTTCGATCATGTCGATGTCGCGCCCGCTTTCGAGCAGGTGCACGGCGGTGCGCGCGGCGGCCAGCGCCTGCTCGGGATGGCCGAGCGTGTATTCCTCGGTGTCGATGTCGACCCAGGCCAGCGCGAAATTGGGGAACAGTGCGGCGGCGCGGCGGTGCAGCTCGGCGCCCGCGTACCAGTCGCCGCGCGAATTGGCGATCATGCCGAGGCCGAGATTGGCCCAGGCGCGCTCGCGCGCGGTGTCGCCGGTGGCGGCCAGCTTCTGCAGCACCGCCTCGGCATCGGCGAACTTGCCCTGCCGCAGCAGGTAGACGGCGTAGCGGTAGGGCTGGGTGGCGGCGAACACCTTTTCCGCCGTCTGCTGCAGCAGCTTGTCGAGATCGGCTTCGCTGCCGGTGACGAGGGAGCCGCCTTCGCCGCTGGCGCGCGAGGCGATGGCGAGCCCGTTGCCGGTGCGATAGACCTCGCCGGTGATGTGGGTCTCGTGGCCCAGCCACATGATCATCATGCGGCGGGCCTCGCCGATGGAAACACCGGTTTCCGGTATCTCCATCTTGATGTCGTCGCCCCAGTTGTTGGTGAACGAGCTGGCCGGACGGGTCGAGGCGCTGGCGGCCTCGAGATCGAGGATCTTGTCGAGAAGCTGCGAGGCCACCGCCTGGCCCGACAGTCCGCGCGCCGCCATTTCCGGCGGCACGGCGAAGGCTTCCACCACCAGCCCGTTTTCGTTGGCGGCGGTCCAGATGAGACCGCCGACGACGGCGGCGGCGACGATGGCGATGAAGGCGATGGAGAGGTTGAAGGCGAAGCGCAGGATGTCGGACCAGTAGCGGATGCGGACCGAGCCGTAGCGCAGATGCCATTCGTGGCGGACTTCCTCGGTCTGGATCTCGGCCAGCGCCGACTGGCTCTTGAGGTAATGGCGGAGGTCGCGGGAGGTGGCCGGATCCTCGCGCGCGCCGAGCGCGAGAACGGCGAGCGCTGCGGGATCGCCGCCGCGGCGCGCCGACGCCTGGCTGTCCTGCTCCAGGTGTTCCATCGCCCCTCTCCTGCCGACGGGAACGATCTTGACGCATTCGAACGTCCGCGCAAGCGAAGACGGTGCAGCGGGAATCGGCGAACGCCTTCGCATTGTTTCGATGACTTACCGTCTTCCGCAGCGGAAGGCGTGTGAACTCTGCGGCGGCACTGCATGTTTGCGGTCGCCGCGATGGGGCGGCGTGTTCCTGGGAAGGGGCTTTCGAATGAAGAAGCTGGCCGCGCCGGCGCGCATGATGACCGCTGCTTCGGCCGGCGATGCGTGTTCGAAGGACGACGGTCCCGGCATCATCCCGGCCGTCGCGTACAACAACACGGCGGTGTTCGATGCGCCGCTCGAAGAAACGATGCGATGATGAAGCGGGGGTTCGGTTCGCTGCCGGCTTCGAACAAGGCGGCGATTGACCGCGAGTCCGTCCGCACGCTGAAGAGCGACGTACGGGCGCGCGAACTGATCCTGAAATAAGACGGCCTCCGCCCGGGGTCGCCCAGGACAGTGTTCGCGAACGCTGTTCAACGAATCTGAGGACTCACCCGAAATCAAGATGTTACAATCGGTTGTTGGTCATGCTTCAACCGTATTGTACACTGTGTTCATGTATTGAACATTTATATACACGATTGCAGTGTGAAGTCTTGATTTCGGCCTTCCAAGGTGTGACTTGTAGGGCATGGCAAGCCAGGTCCTCACCGCCAACCGGTTGATCGATGGCGACGTCGTCTATTGGCACGCCGGCCGATGGGTCGAGGCGCTGGGCGAGGCCGAGCTGTTCGCGGACGAGACCCAAGCCGGTGCCGCGCTGGAACGGGCCAAGCAGTCCGTCGCCCGGAACGAGGTCGTCAACCCCTATCTGTTCGACGTTCGCGTTCAGGGCGACGGGCTTTATCCCGTGAAGGAGCGCGAGATCATCCGCGCCATGGGACCGAGCGTGCACGACGGCCTCGGCAAGCGCGCCCTGGGCCTCACGCCGGCAAGCATCCTCAAAGCTGCCGCCCTGCGCGATGCTCCCGCCGCGCCACCGTCCGCCGCGCCGAAGGACGACGATGTATCGATATGACGAATTCGACGCGCGGTTCGTGCGCGAGCGGGTGGAGCAGTTCCGCTTCCAGGTGGAACGCCGGCTCAAGGGCGAGCTCACCGAGGACGAGTTCAAGCCTCTGCGGCTGATGAACGGACTCTATCTGCAGCTTCACGCCTACATGCTGCGCATCGCCGTGCCGTACGGGACGCTGAGGCCCGACCAGCTGCGCACGCTGGCGGCGATCGCGCGCAGGTACGACAAGGGCTACGGCCATTTCACCACGCGGCAGAACATCCAGTTCAACTGGATCAAGCTGAAGGACGTGCCCGACGTGCTGGCGGAACTGGCCGGCGCCCAGATGCACGCCATCCAGACCAGCGGCAACTGCATCCGCAACGTGACGGCGGACCACTGGGCCGGCGCCGCCGCCGACGAGATCGAGGACCCGCGGCCGGTGGCCGAGCTGATCCGCCAGTGGTCGAGCCTGCATCCCGAGTTCGTCTTCCTGCCGCGCAAGTTCAAGATCGCGGTGATCGCCAGCCCGCACGACCGAGCCGCCCTGCGCTTTCACGACGCCGCGGTGGAAATCGTGAAGAACGGCGCGGGCGAGACCGGCTATCGCGTGTGGGTCGGCGGCGGCATGGGGCGCACGCCGTATCTTTCCTACGTCGTGGGCGATTTCGTGCCGAAGGCCGATCTGCTCGCCTTCCTCGAAGCCGTCATGCGCGTCTACAACGAGAACGGACGGCGCGACAATCTCTTCAAGGCGCGCATCAAGATCCTGGCGCATGCGCTGGGCGAAACCGAGATGCGCGAGCGGACCTTACGCGAGTTCAGGGAGACAAAGGCGCAGGGCCATCTCGAAGTGCCCGAAGCCGAGCGGGCGCGCATCGAGGCCTATTTCGCGCCGCCGCGATTCGACGTGCTGACCGACGACGCGCCGGAATTGAACGCCGCCGCGGCGCGCGATCCGGATCTGGCGGCCTGGGCCAGGACCAACACCCACCCGCACAAAGTCTCGGGCTACGTCATCGCCACGGTTTCGCTCAAGGCCATCGGTGCGGTGCCCGGCGACATCAGCGCCGACCAGCTTGACGGGCTCGCTGACCTGCTCGACCACTTCGGCCTTGAGGAAATCCGCGTCAGCCACGAGCAGAACCTGGTGCTGCCCCATGTCAGAAAGAAGAACCTGGCGCTGATCTTTGCGCGGCTGAAGGCGCTGGGCCTGGCGACGGCCAACGCCGGATTGATCACCGACATCATTTCGTGCCCCGGCCTGGATTACTGCGACCTCGCCAATGCGCGCTCGATTCCCGTCGCGCAACAGATCGCGCGCCGCTTCGAGAAACTCGACCGGCAATACGACATCGGCGAACTCAAGATCAAGATTTCCGGCTGCATCAACGCCTGCGGCCATCATCACGCCGGCCACATCGGCATCCTGGGCGTCGACAAGAAAGGCGTCGAATACTACCAGCTTCTGCTCGGCGGCTCGGGCGCCGAGGACGCCTCCATCGGCGACATCATGGGGCCCGGTTTCGGCGAGCACGAGATCGCCGACGCGGTCGAACGCGTGGTCGAGGCCTATCTCAAGCTGCGCAAGGACGGCGAACGATTCCTCGACACCTATCGCCGCGTCGGCATGGAGCCGTTCAGGAACGTGGCCTATCTGGAGCAGCTTCATGCAGCGCATTGAGATCGAAAGCACAAGGGATACACCCGGAAGCGCGAAGACGCGGATTCGTTTCTCTGTCGTCACCTCCCCCTTGTGGGGAGGCCGAAAAGAACTCCACGGCTCCGCGTGCCGATCGAATTGAGTACGCAATGCGCACGCTGATCAAGAACGGAGAAGTCACCGACGATCCGTATACGGCCGTCGCCGACGATGCGCCTTTGCCGGAGGGGCCGGCGATCGTGTCGCTGGTCCGGCTGCGGCGCGAGCGCGAAACCCTGATCGAGCGCAACGCGCCGCTGGGGGTGAGGCTTTCCTCCGACCAGTCGCCGGAAGCCCTGGGCGGCGACCTCGATCGGCTGGCGCTGGTGGTGCTGGAATTTGCGAAATTCCGCGACGGGCGGCCGTTTTCCTGGGCGCGGATGCTGCGCACCCGGTTGCGCTTCCAGGGCGAAATCCGCGCCACCGGCGACTTTCTCTACGACCAGATCGCTCACATGAGGCGCGTCGGCTTCGATGCCTGGGAACTGCCGGCCTCGGTGACGCCGGAACTGTTCGCCCGCGCATTCGGCGAAATGACCGACGTCTATCAGCCCAGCGCCGACGGGCGCAGGACGATCGTCCAGTCCCGGCACAAATGACCTCTCCCCGGCGGGGAGGCGACACGGCTCGTTACATTCTTAATCTTTCTTCAGCCGGCCGGCAGACGGAGATTATCGCTCCACCCGTTGAATGGGCACGACAACCCGAGGGGAAAGGGAAAAAACGAATGCAGTTCAGGATGTTCATTCCCGCGGCCGCGGCCCTCGCCATGACGGCCTCCGCCGCTTTCGCGCAAAGCCCGGCACCGCCCGCGGCGCCCGCGGCCCAGGGCCAGACCGGCCCCATGATGCACATGCGGCACTGGGACAAGGCCGACATCGAGAAGCACGTCGCTCAGATGTGCCAGGACCGCTATGCCCGCGCCGTGGGCCACGTGGCCGAACTCGAAACCAGGCTCGACCTGACCGCCAAGCAGAAGCCGCTGTTCGACCGCTGGAAGGAGACCGTCCTTTCCTCCGTCAAGGACCGCGTCGCCGATTGCCAGAACTTCAAGATGCCCGAGCAACCGGTATCGATCGTCGAAATGGCCAAGATGCATCAGAAGATGCTCGAGGCGCACCTGGCGATCCTCAAGGCCCAGATGCCGGCGCTGGAAGCCCTCAACGCTTCGCTCAGCGACGAGCAGCAGAAGCTGTTCCGGCGCGACGCCATGCACCTGATGATGGAGCACCACATGGGCATGCATGACGGCTTCATGCACGGCGGCTTCATGCACGGCGGCATGCACGGCGGATTCATGCACCACGGCGACGCCGACGAGCACGACGCGCCTCCTCCGCCGCAGACGGAGCAGTGACAAGACCGGCGTGCGAGCCCCCGCGCGCCGAAAGACCCAGACGGACGATCGACCCAGCGCCACCCCATGGTCGGGTCGGGTCCGTCTGGGCCTGCCTTATCCGCCACCCTTGACCCCCACCCGCCTCTGCCCCATGTAACACGCGTGCTTATTGGGGCGGCGCCGATGAACGCAGCCGCGGCCTTGCCGCGTTTCTCTTCGATCGAGGAAGCCGTCCGGGCGATGCGCCCGGTCGATCCGGTCTATTGCCTCTTCCCCGCCAGGTTCCGCGAGGCCGCGAAGCGCTTTCTCGACGGCTTTCCGGGCGATGCGCTCTATGCGGTGAAGGCCAATCCGCACCCTTACGTGCTGGAACAGATCCACGCCGCGGGCATCCGCCATTTCGACACCGCCTCGCTGGGCGAAGTGGAGCTGGTAAAGAGCCGCTTTGCCGACGCCGTCTGCCACTTCATGCATCCGGTGCGCCTGCCGGGGCACGCCAAGGCGGCGTTCGAGAAGTTCGGCGTCAGGGATTTCGTGGTCGATTGCGATTACGAACTCGACAAGCTCGTGGCCGAGACCGGCGATCCCAAGTCCTTGCGCATCTTCGTGCGGCTTTCGACCCATTTCGGCGGCGCCATGCTGGAACTCTCCAGCAAGTTCGGCACCAACGTGGCGGAGGGCGCGCGCCTCTTGAAACGCGTGGCGGCGCTGGGCGCCCGGCCGTGCCTGAGCTTCCATGTCGGCTCGCAGTGCCTGTCGGCCTTCACCTATGCCCAGGCGATCGAGCTGGCGCGGCGCACGATCCAGAAATCCGGCATCGAGATCGCCGCCCTGGACATCGGCGGCGGATTCCCGGCGCCGGACGCCAATGTGGAGCTGCCGCCGTTCCACTGGTACTTCGACACCATCCGCGAGGCGCTGACGGTGCTGGAACGCCCCGACCTGCCCCTCATGTGCGAACCGGGGCGCGCGCTGACGGGCGAAGGCGTGTCGCTGATCACCATGGTGGTGTTGCGCAAGGGCGACCGGCTCTACATCAACGACGGAATCTACGGCAGTTTCGACGAGCTGACGCTGCCCGGCTTCGACGTCGACTACCCGGCGCAGGTTTTCACCGTGGACGCGAAAGGCCGCGCGCTGGCGCTGCCCGGCGCGGCCAAGCCGTTCCGCATCTACGGCCCCACCTGCGACACCTTGGACGTGCTGCCGCGGCCGCGCATGCTGCCCGAGGGCATCGGGCCGGGCGATTTCATCGTGTTCGACGCCATCGGGGCCTATTCCGTATCGTCGCGTTCGACATTCAACGGGTTCTACCCGGATACCTGGGTGCAAGTGGGCGAGTAGCCCTTCTTCCCCCACGTCAGCGGGGGCAGTGAGTCGCTTTTGTGGCAAAGCAAAGAAAACCTTAACAGAGCGGAGCTAGTCTCGCCTTTCCGGGGAGACGGGCAATGCCTGGGGCGAAGCAGCATCTCGACGAATTGCTGGCGTTGGCGGCGGAACGGCGCTGGACGGCGCTCGCCCGCGAGCTTGCTTCGCTCGTGCTCGACTGGCCGCAGGAATATCCCGCCGCCATGCGCGCGCCCGTGCTGGCGTTGTTCGAGCGGGCCTTGCGCGAATGCGACGAGGCCGCGCGCGCCGAAATCGCGCCCAGGATGGGCGGCCGGCCCGACCTGCCGCTCAAGCTGCTGAACGAGCTTTATCTCGCCGCGCCGGCACCGTTGCGCCGCGAGATCCTGATGCGCAACGAACTCGAACGCGACGGCGGCGCGGCGGGCGCGCCTGCCGATGCGGCTTTGCTGCTCAGGGCCGCGCGCAACGGCGGGCGCGGCTTCGCGGCGGCGTTGAGCGGGGTTTGCGCCGTCCCCAACGACATCGCCGAGGCGATCCTGGCCGACAAATCCGGCGAGCCGCTGGCGGTTTTGTGCCGGGGCGCGGGACTCGATCGTGCCATCTTCTCGTCCATCGCGATCCTGCGCGCGCCGCAGGACGTTCCTCTCAACGTCTACGACACCGTGCCCGAACACGCGGCACGCCGCCTGACCGGCCAATGGCGGAGCCATCACGCGGCGATTCCCGAACTCGTCCGGGCGGCGGAGTGAATTTCCTTAAACTCTCATCATTCGAAGAATTGACTCACGCGGAGTCGCGGAGCGGTGAGGGCAAACTTCTCCACCGCGGCTCCGCGTCTCCGCGTGCAATTCCTTCTCTTGTTTGCTGAGGATGCTGCGCCCGACACCATGCAGATCGGTGTTATGACGAACGCGAGGTCCGGCGAAAGCGGCAGATGCCGTAAGTTAGAGCGGCGGCGATGGCCGGAGGACCGAACAGCCACAGCCAGTGACGCTGGAAGAAGTGGCCCCAGATGCTTGTCGTTGCCCGATAGTGGTCGACGCAAGGCGCGTAGGATTTCGCGGCCGTATCCGGAAAACCGCAAGCAATCTTGATCAAGTTGTCGTACATGATCGAGTCGCGCAAATAAAACCACCCGAACACGACGAACAGCCAGGCTGCGCACCCGATCAACAAGGCGGCAAGAGCCGTGCGTTTCACTCCCCCCTCCATCGCAAGCGGGGAAATTAGCGCCGAAGCCGTGGCGCATCCAGTCGTTACAATTCCGCCTGCACGTCGGCGCGTTCGCGGGTCTTGGCGAATTTGATCTTCGGGAATTTGTCGGCGACGTAGCCGAGCTCCCACGCGCTCTTGGCCAGGAACACCGGCGCGCCGTCGCGGTCGGAGGCCATGCCGCCCTTGTTGGCGTCGGTGAACTTCTCGACGTCGGCGGGCTCCCCCGATATCCAGCGCGCGGCATCGTAGGGCGAGGCCTCGAGATCGACGTCGAGTCCGTATTCGGCGGCAAGACGCGACTTCAACACGTCGAGCTGCAGCGGCCCCACCACACCGATGATCCAATAGGAACCGATCTGCGGCTTGAACACCTGGGTGACGCCTTCTTCGGCGAGCGAGGTCAAGGCGCGCGCCAGGTGCTTCTGCTTCATGGGATCGCCAAGCCGCACGCGGCGCAGGATTTCGGGCGCGAAGTTCGGAATGCCGGTGAACACGATCGCCCCCGATTCCGACAGCGTGTCGCCGACGCGCAAGGTGCCGTGGTTGGGAATGCCGATGATGTCGCCGGGAAAGGCCTCGTCCACCGTCTCGCGCTGCTGGGCGAAGAACAGGATCGGGTTGTAGATGCCGATGGTCTTGCCGCTGCCCGATTGGATGAGCTTCATGCCGCGCCGGAACTTGCCCGATGCCAGCCGCACGAAGGCAACGCGGTCGCGGTGGTTGGGGTCCATGTTGGCCTGAACCTTGAACACGAAGCCGGAGACTTCGCCGTCGGACGGATCGACCGTGCGGCCCCTGGCGGCCTGCGGACGCGGGCTCGGCGCATGCTGGGCGAGCATGGCGAGCAGATCGCGCACGGCGAAGTTCTTCAACGCCGAGCCGAAGAACACCGGCGTAAGATGCCCTTCGAGATAGGCGGCGCGGTCGAAGCGCTCCAGCCCCGCGCGCACCAGGTCCACTTCCTCCATCAGCTTCATCGACTCATCGCGGTCGAGGAAATCGGCAAGCGCGTTGTCGCCGAGCCGTTCGTCGGCGCCCGGACGCTCGCCCTGGTAGACCAGGAAGTCCTCGTCAGCGAGATCGTACACGCCGCGGAAATTGAGGCCCTGCCCCACCGGCCAGCTCATCGGCGCCACGTGAAGCTGGAGCTGGTCGGCGATCTCGTCGATCAGCTCGAAGGGGTCGCGCGATTCGCGGTCCATCTTGTTGATGAAGGTCATGATCGGGATGTCGCGCAGGCGGCAGACCTCGAACAGCTTGCGCGTCTGGGCTTCGATGCCCTTGGCGGCGTCGATCACCATCACCGCGGAATCGGCGGCGGTGAGCGTGCGATAGGTGTCTTCCGAAAAGTCCTCGTGGCCGGGCGTGTCGAGCAGGTTGAAGATGGCCCCGTCGAACTCGAAGGTCATGACCGCGGAAGTGACCGAGATGCCGCGCTCCTGCTCGATCTTCATCCAGTCCGAGCGCGCCCGCCGCGCCTCGCCGCGTGCCTTGACCCGGCCCGCCTCGTGGATCGCCCCGCCGAGCAGGAGCAGATGCTCGGTCAGCGTGGTCTTGCCGGCGTCCGGGTGCGAGATGATGGCGAAGGTGCGCCGGCGGCCGGCCTGGGCGGCCGGAGAGTCGAGGTCGGGGGTGCTCATGGCGGGCGGGGAGTAGCAGGGCGCGCCCGGCCCCGCAAGCATGGTAGGATTGCCGGCGGTTCGCGCGATCCGCCGGAAAACCGCTTTGCAGTATTCCGGATTGCGCTTGCGGGGGAATCGAAATGAACCGGTCTTCGACGATTGCCGCCATCACCGCGCTCGCGGTCGGACTGGTCGCGTTGCAGTACTGGAACAGCGCGCGGGTGAAGCCGGGCGAGACGGAACTGCCCGCGCTGGCCCGCGATCTGCCCAAGGATGCCAGGGCGGCCGGCGCCGCATTCAGGAGCCGCGTGGCGCGGCGATTCCCGGCCGGGACGTCCGGCGCGGACATGGCGAAGGAACTGACGCGGGAAGGCTTCCGCATCGGCGCGGGCGGCGACTCCGCAAGCCTGAAGCGCACCGTGTTTCCCTGCGAGATCGAATGGAACGTGCGCTGGAAAACGGAAAGCGGAAAAATCGCGCGCACGGACGCGAGCTACGCGCTGCATTGTCCGTAGCCGGACGGCGCAGTCCTCAGCCTCCCCGATGCGATGGCGTTGATTTAGCGCAAAGCTGTTTCAGTTTGCGCAGGTTCTGCTCCGCATTCGTGCGTATGACCGAAAAGCCTCACCCCGCCGCATTCGAACGCATTGCGGCAATTGCCTAGGCGGCATTTCGAATTGTTAAACCATGCATCACGTACGATCCTCCGCGCGTCGTTTAGGGGATGTTGGATCGATGCAGATCTCCGCCGACAGGAAAGCCCCGTCGCTGTGGCACGACATGCACCGCGACTGGCAAAGCTGGAGTCCGCTCGAGCGGCTCGCCGCCTCCGTGCTGGGACTGGGCACGCTGGCCATCGCCGCCGTTTACATGATCGCCGGCTCCGGTCTCGGCTGATCAGCGGATGTGGAAGGAGCCCACCATGCGCTCCAGCGCCGCGAGCGTAGCGTCGTCGGCCTTCGGCGTCGCCATCGTGAACAGGATGTAGACGCGCGGCTTTTCCCCCTCGGTCACCGCCACGATTCCCGCTCCGCCGCCGTGCCCGCTGGTATGGACATAGTGGAACAGCAGCGCCTTGTGCCCGTCGAGCGTCTCGGGGGCCGAATCGGTGATCGTCATGCTCCAGCCCTTGAGGCAGGCGTCGCGGCTTTCGGTCAATATCCGGTCGGGCGGCTCCGGCAACGGACCTTCGAAGGTCTCGACCACCACCACGGCGCTGTAGACGTGCGGCGTTCCCGCTTGCACCAGAACCGTCCGGGACACGACGCGGCCGTTCGCATCGCGCACCGCATCCTGCTCGGGATGGATGACCGGCGCCGCGGGAAAGTCGGCCGAGAATCCGTACGTGTCGGACGAGAATGGCTCGGCCGCCGACGGCGCCGCCAGCACAAAAGCGAGCAGAATTCCC
>DATKOE010000126.1:0-19236 GCA_035524815.1 Rhizomicrobium sp. | reverse complement strand
TTGGGGGTGGGGTCATGACCCCCTCCGGCGCTTCGCGCCACCTCCCCCTTTCAGGGGGAGGAAGGCTAGTCCGAATGATCGTCACGCCGGCGCGCTGCGCGCGGGGCGGCAGCATGGCGAGACGGCCCGGATCGGAATCGTGGACGGCGATCTCGCCCTTGTTCTGCATGGCGGCGGCGAGCGCCAGCGTCTTGCCGCCGGCGCCGGCGGCGAAATCGAGCACGCGCATGCCCGGGCGTGCGGCGCAGAGAAGCGCGGCGATCTGGGCGGCTTCGTCCTGGAACTCGAACTGCCCGGCGGCGAACAGCGGCGAGGCCGAGAGCCTGGCCGATCCTTCGCCGGGCGGCAGGCGCAAACCCCAGGGCGAGAACCGCGTGGGCTCGGCCGAGAAGCCTTCGGCGCGCAGCGCGGCGGCCAGGCCGTCGCGCGTGGTCGCAAGCGTGTTGGCGCGCAGGTCGACCGGCGCGCGCGCCTGCAACGCCTGCATCTCCGCCAGAAGATCGTCGCCGAACGCGCGGAAAAGCTCCGGCTCGAGGAAGGCCGGGAACTCGCCCATGACATGCCGCGGCGGTTCGCCCGAAGGCGGCGAGGCGATAGCCGCGCGTTCGTCTCCAGAAAGCGCGGCGGGGCCATATTGCGAGCCGTCGAACAAGGCCGCGATCTCGTCCTCAGACAAACCTTCCATCACGAGCATGGCGATGACGAGGCGCCGCGACGTGTCGCCCTGCATCCGCCAGGCGAGCAGCGAGCGCGTGCGCTGGATGGCGAACACGAGTTCGGCGATCGCCGCGCGGTCCTTGGAACCCGCGTAACGACGGGCGCGGAAGTAATCGCGCACGAAGCGGTCGGCGGGCAGGCCCGTGCCGTCAAGCGCATCGAGGATCTCGACCACGGCCTGAAGGCGGGCGGCGGGGGTCACTTAGTGCACGCCCGGATAGTTCGGGCTTTCGCGCGTGACGGTGACGTTGTGCACGTGGCTCTCCGACAGCCCCGCCCCGGTGATGCGCACGAAATTCGCGTTCTTGTGGAAGTCGGCGATGGTCTTGCAGCCGGTATAGCCCATCGCGGCGCGCAGGCCCCCGACGATCTGGTGGATGACGCCCGAGACGGGGCCCTTGTAGGGCACCTGCCCCTCCACGCCTTCGGGCACGAGCTTCAACGTGTCCTTGACCTCGGCCTGGAAATAGCGGTCGGCGCTCCCGCGCGCCATCGCCCCCAGCGAGCCCATGCCGCGATAGCCCTTGTAGCTGCGGCCCTGGAACAGGAACACCTCGCCCGGTGCTTCCTCGGTGCCGGCCAGCAGCGCGCCCACCATCGCCACATGCGCGCCCGCGGCAATCGCCTTGGCGAGATCGCCGGAGAACTTGATGCCGCCGTCGGCCACCACCGGGATGCCCTGCTTGCCCGCCGCCGAGACCGCATCGGTGATGGCGGTAAGCTGGGGCACGCCGACGCCGGCCACGATGCGCGTGGTGCAGATCGAGCCCGGCCCGATGCCCACCTTGATGGCATCCGCGCCCGCATCGATCAGCGCCTTGGCGCCGTCGGCGGTGGCGACGTTGCCGGCCAGAACCTGGGTGTAGTTCGACTCCTTCTTGATCGCGGCGACGGTGTCCAGAACGCCCCTGGAATGGCCGTGGGCGGTATCGACCACGATGACGTCGCATTCGGCCTCGATCAGCTTCAGCGCGCGGGCGACGCCGTCCATGCCGGTGTTGACGGCGGCGGCGACGCGCAGGCGGCCGCGTTCGTCCTTGCAGGCGTTGGGATATTTCTGCGCCTTCTCAATGTCCTTGACGGTGATGAGGCCGACGCATCTGTATGCATCATCAACGACCAGCAGTTTCTCGATGCGGCGCTGGTGAAGCAGGCGCTTGGCCTCCTCCATCGACACGCCTTCGCGCACGGTGCAGAGGTTTTCCTTGGTCATCAGGTCGGCGACCTGCTGGCTGGTGTCGGTGGCGAAGCGCACGTCGCGATGGGTGAGGATGCCCACGAGCTTGCCCGCCGCGCCGGGCGTGGCCCCCACCACCACCGGCACGCCGGAGATGTTGTGGCGCTCCATCAGGTCGAGCGCCTGGGCCAGCGTGGCGTCGGGCGCGATGGTGAGCGGATTCACCACCATGCCGCTTTCGTAGCGCTTGACGCGGCGCACGTGCTCGGCCTGCTCCTCGATGGAGAGATTGCGGTGGATCACGCCCAAGCCGCCCGACTGGGCCATGGCGATGGCGAGCGGCGCCTCGGTGACCGTGTCCATCGCCGCGGAGACGAGCGGGATGCCGAGCTCGACGGTTTTGGTGAGGCGGGTGCGCGTTTCGACCTGGCCGGGCAGAACCTCGGACGCGGCGGGAACCAAGAGCACGTCGTCGAAGGTGAGGGCTTCCCGGATGTTCATGGCGCACGCACTCCCTTTGTTTCGGGGCGCGCGGGGTTCGGCGGGCTGGCGCGCCCGGCCTTGGTGAGATTGTGTTGGACCGGCGGGGAACGTGACGTTCACCGGCGGGGCAGCGAGGCAATCTCTGGAGCGCCGAGCCTTTAGCGGAGAGTCGGGGGATTCGCAATTGTCCGCCTGCCCCGCGGCGGCCGCGGGCCATCAAGCCGCTGAAAACACCTGTGCAAACGGACCAATGGAAAAGTCGCATTCAACCCTGCAATTTCGGGGTTATCCCTTTGCGCTGCCGCGATTTTCGCCTTGCTGCAGAGGGGGGCTTGGACGCGCCCCGGCCGAGCCGGCGGGGTAGTCGTTTTCGATTTCTTGGGGGTGGGGGGGGACTCCCAGGGGGGTCTGAATTCAATTCCACCGCATGGCGCCTAACCCGCTACGGCGCCACGATTTTCGCCTTCCTTCCCGGCCCGGCTCCGGGATCGTCTGTCCGGTTTTCCGGTGCGCACTCCTCATCGCAGGCGTTGCCGGAGGCAGGTGGGAACGAAGGTCGAGCGGTTCAATGCGGCGTTCTGTCTTGCTCAAATCAGAGGGGAACGGACATCTGCCTGATGCTTGAAACAGCGTACTAAATCGCGCCGCTGCCTGAGGTGGCCTCGCGAGAAGGCGTCGGAGGACTTCGCGTGCGAGTTGAGTGCCACCAAGCGATTTCATAGTCTCGTTGCGAGGCGACTGATTAAGCCGCCCCGTGGGGTTGGGGGAATGACAGAAACGGCACTGCTTCGTGCCTCCCAAACGTGCGGGAGCCACGAAGGGGGCGACCCATGCGACGCGGACTGGCAGCGCTATAGGTCTGCAGTCGATCGCCACCAGAAGCTCGACATGCTCGGCGACGAACTGCAAACCGAAGTCCGCAAACGGGCGCAGGCGCGGCGGGCGTGGACGTGGGTTTGGTTCGCGCTCACGGTCGTCTCGCTCGCCCTCTCGCTTCTTTCTCTGCTCGGCATGATCGGTCTGGCTTGGCTCGGCGTTGCCGGTCGCGCCGTCGATTTCATCTGCGACGCGCTTTCGCTGTATGACCGCACTGTCGAGCTAGTCAATGCCGCGGCCGGGACGTTTTCGTTCTCGGCCCTCATCTTCCAACTGGAAGTTCCGCTCAGGGTCTATCGCCGGATAATGCACCTGACGGAGCAGTTCAAGGATGCGCGCCTTTTGTTCGTCGGCAGCGGCCAGCTCCGCTTTGCCATCGGTGACTGTGGCATCGCGATTGCGGGAAACAGCTCCGCACACATGATCAATTGGTCCACGGTGGCCCGCACGCGGTTGGTGAAAAAGGACACCAATATCGAACTCTTCCGAGGCTACAAACTGCCCTGGCTCCGATATACCTTCGATGTCGAACCCGGCAAGGCCACGCATCTTCTGGTCGAAATGAAGAGCTTTGCGGACGAGGCTGAAATGGCAAAGGCGCGCAAAGCGGCGAAGAAACTGAAAGACAAGGCACCGCTCAACGCCAGAGATATTCTCGTTATCCCGGCGCACTTTTTCCACGCTCCGCGCGATGGGGATACTTGGAGAGAGTTCCTGCGGTTTTTCCACAAGCACGCCTGCATCGACCGCTGGGTGGATGCGTGATCCGATTATGCCGTGGAGATGATAGTTTACTCTGACCCCTTATCCGTTCCGGCGGCCAAAATGGGCTTGGCACAGTAAGCTAACTGGTCAAAGGACATATTACTTTGAGAAACCAAGCGGCAGTATCGTGAGAATCCGAGACGACAATAACGGGCACTTTTGCGCAGACGATCCAACACAAAACCGTGGTCCACACTTCAACATCATAGATGATCCGAGCAACGCCCACTATGACTATAAGAAATAGCAGGAGGAGAATAACAAATCTCTCTGTGGCTTGCCCTCGAGAGATATCAAACTCGACACTTATCGATCAGTTTTGCGCCATTGAATTTCGAGAGCGCGCAGATGGCTCAGCCAAAAGCGCCAGAGTGAAATGTTTGACAGACGTGTACCGCGAGGCACGGAAAAGCGCGGATGCCTTGAAGTTGTTCTGTTATCTGGCCGATGCATCAGTGCGAACGGATAATCGCGTGACCCGCTACTACGGTCTTTCGAAACAGCTCAAACGGGAAGGGTACCACTTTCCAGACAGTATAGGAATCTCGGACGTCCCTGTCGTATTGGAGGGGGGGCTCAAGTACTGGCAGTGCACCGAATTGGAGGAAGGCGATGTACCTGAAGCGGATCGCGCGATAATGACGCGCGATGGCGCCTTTCTGCTTCTGCGAGATGCGTTGAACAAGGCTGTGTTTCGGTCATGCGTGGAGCAGCACATTTCTGCCGTTGGGACTAC
Source organism: Rhizomicrobium sp. (assembly GCA_035524815.1). GTDB lineage: Bacteria > Pseudomonadota > Alphaproteobacteria > Micropepsales > Micropepsaceae > Rhizomicrobium. The sequence continues at coordinate 14,482 of DATKOE010000126.1, read as the reverse complement.
TGCGGCGGAAATTTGCATGCATTATATTCACGAAGCTGGCGGAGTGTGCCTGTTTCCAGTTGGAGGATTTGACGATGTAGACGTTTCAGTTTTTGCCCTAGGGTTGGCTGGCCTACAGTTGTTTTTTCCCGACGTTGAGGTTATGGGCACCAGGCGGCGCGGACAAATTCACTGACGCGAAAAGCCAAATGGGGTCGGAGTGAGCTGGCCCGGGATTTCCATCGACGGTCGCCAACATGCTCGCCGAACGGCCCAGCTTGCGGGCGATCCCGCTCGCCGCGTGCCCATCCCGGCGCATCAGCATGATCGTCGCCCGCTCCGTATTGTTCAGGCGGTGATAGCCCATCGCAACGCTCCCCGATTCGATCCCTCCCGATCGTGAATCGTTGCGTTGGATTCTATAAACGGCGCAGGAATTGCGGGAATACCTGATTACACCTGACGGAGGCGTGCGGCGATACGATCGGCCCGTGTCCGACCCAAAGCATTATGTGCCAATCGCTCCTTCCGGTTGGTATACTTGGTAAGGAAAGGACGGCAACAATGCTGTATAGAACGTTTGTGTTGGCCCTAGTCGCGAGTACTGCGACGCTAGACAACGCGGCAGGCAATCCTCCGGCTCCCGTTCCGATTCAAGAAACGAAAACAAACCCATTTTCCACTGCGTCCTTTGTATTTCGATTTCCCGATTTGGCTTCGCCAGTTATTGTGTCAGTCCAAATGCGGCCTGACATCACCGGTAAGCCGCGTCAAATCTCAGATATGACGATTTCTTACCAAGACGCCTCCGTGCGTGTTGACGAGGATGTGTTTGGAAATGTAATGACACCCAACCTAACTAGGCTTTCCGTGGGCGTGACCAAAGTGATTGGCGACGGCGCGTTGGTTATTAGCGTATTCATCCTCGATGAAGCCGGTGACTGCGCGACACGCAGAGTGCCATCGTGCGGCGTTATCGAACTAGATTGGCCACTGAACGGAAAGGTTCAGAGCATCGATTATCGCCGTTGGGACTGACACAAATAACGGGGCACAAACAGCGTAGACTCGAACAGGTCAAAGGAAACGGGGTCAGCAAAGGAAACGGGGTCAGAGTCAAATTTTCGTCGAAATCGTCCGCCGATTGAAGTTCTTGAACTAATTGCGCCGCGACTTTGGCCGCGTCTTGCCCGTGCTGCCGGACCAGCAGGGCTGCGGAGCGCCAGATGTCGATGTCTTTTACCGCCCGGTAACCAAGCCTCTGCACCTGAAATTCACTCCTCACGACCAATGTGTAACTTCCACTCAGAAAGGGCGGACCATGTCAGTATCATCCATCGGCGGGTCGATTCCACAGTACAAGGTGCCAATTACGCCGCAGGCAAAGCTTGACGACGAACGCACGGAATCCGTCGCAACAAAGCAGAAGGAAGAAGCCACAGGGAAGGAAGCAGCGGCTCCGGTGAAGAGTTCAGCGGTTGCCGTTGATATCAAGGCATGAATCGTCGCGCGCGGCTCTGGCAGCGTTCGGAGCCGCTCGCTTTCACCGTATCTCGCTTGAACTGAGCGTCCAGACACGCGCCCCCTTGTCCCGGCCGCCGTCTCCGATCTTGCCCCGGATTTGCTGGAGGCGGAGGGCCTGAACGATTCTAAAGCACACCGCTTTGGTAAGCACCTTGTCGCTGGTATCGAGGCCGCGGTGCTTCATAGCCCGCTCAGCAAACTGGCGGGTGGATAGCGGTCCCTCGGCCTCAAGGAAGCCCTTGCAGAGCGAAAGAAACAGGAAAGGAAAGAAACAGGGTCAGCGGAAAGAAACAGGGTCAGAGTCAAATTTTCGGCTTCGACATGACAAGCCCGGCTGCGCGCGCCCCCTTCGGCGCTTCGCGCCACTTCCCCCGCTGCGTGGGGGGGAAAGCGGCAGAATATTTCCGGGATGAAAGCTCTGTACGCAGACCTTCCGATCCGCCCGCCGGATCCGAACGTCAGGCGGTCTTCACCGTCACCGCGCAGAGGAACGCCACGAGGCCCGCTTCGTCGGGCCGGTACACGCGCTTGTTCACGTTGCCCGGCCAGGGATCGCGCACCGTCATCTCCCACAGCACATAAGCGCCGGTGAGGACGCTGACGTCGTAGGTCATCTCGGTAAGCACGCAGGCGTGCCCCTCCGAACCGATGATCAAGCCGTTGTCCGCCGCAAGCTGGCGCGCCGCCGCGACCGTCGCGAGCGGATTGCGGTAGCCGAACTGCGCATCGATCAGAACCGTGCCCTTGGCGGCGAACTTCCTGCCGGCGTCGTCGGTCCAGGCGCCGTCGACCGCGGTGACGATGTCGGGGCCCGCGGCGCCGTAGTTGTCCACGTTCACGCCCACGAACACCTTGTCCACGATCCGCCTCTGATCGACGGGATGGCCGTGCATCTTGAATATGGCCGAGATGCTCGCCGCCCAGCACCAGTGATCCTTGCGCTGCCGGGCGGTTTCGATGGGCCCGATGTCGAGCCCCACGCTGCATCGCCTGATGCCGTAGTCGTTGGGATAAGTGCATACGGCCTTGGCCAGCGCTCCGCGTGCCGCGAACGGCAGAACCGAAAGCCCGCTCAACACCCCCCGGCGCAACAGCATGAGCCCCTCCCCTCTCGAGAGGCCGCGCGTGGCCCCGTCGAGTCCCTCATCTTAGCGTGGGGAGAATGGCGCGAGAACAGACACGCGCGCGACTGGGAGGCAGGTGCACCGCCACTCGCAATACATCGCCGAAAAAGAAACTGGGTCAGGGTCAAATTTTCGGCTTCGACATGACAAGCCCGGCTTCGCGCGCCCCCTTCGGCGCTTCGCGCCACTTCCCCCGCTGCGCGGGGGCAGAAAACGCGCGAGAACAGGGTGACAGGCGCACCCTTTCCCATTTCGTCCGTGTACGATGGATAGCGTCGCCAGTCGGGGCCGAGGGTCATTGCTCCAGCGCTTCCGCGGCCCGGACGTGCTCTTCGCACTGCGCCTCGTTGCCTTGCCCCATGGCGGTGCGTGCCAGCGCAAGCTCCCGCACGATCTGCGGCAGCCGCGGATCCTGCTGCGGCATGAACACCCGCTTGCGGTCCGCCTGGTCGATCCTGGGCCCGCACGTCTTCATGGAGCTGAGCGCCGCCGGGTTCGATCCCGCTCCCCGATAGGGCGTTTCACCGGCGAGTGCCGGAACCGCGAACAGCGCCACCGCGAGCATGACATATTTCATCGCGCGTCCTCCCTTTTGCCGTCCGCGAAAGAGTACGCGCGCGATGCCGCGCGGCGAAACGAATCCGGTGACGGAGGCGCCAGGGAATAAGGGAATTCAGCGAAGGAAACTCGGCGACAGCTTACCCATTCACCAAATTTCGCGGGGGCAGAAAACAGTGTCCGGCAATTGGGCGACACTCATACTAGATGCAGCACCAGGGCGGCTACCAGCGCGGCCAGGATCATCGCGACCAGCACGAGGCCGAAGCAGGAGCTGACGAAGGTGGCGACCAGGCGGAAGGTGCCGCCGACGATCTCGGCGACAAGGTCGATCAGCGAACGAACGACTGCGAACATGCTCGGCCCCGGCACTTGCGCCCAACACGTAAGCACCGGAAGCGGAATTAAAAGGGGAAAATTCGCAGGCCGCCCCTCATCCGCGCTCGCCCGCCCTCGCCCCTTGCGGGAGCGAGGCGAAATTCACTTGGCCACCTTGGTCACCTGCGAGGCGATCGCCTGCCAATGGACGCCGCGGTTCTCGAACACGTCGGTCCAGGAATAGGTGCCGCTGGTGTCCTTGCCGTTCATGCTCGAGGTCTCGTCGTCCATGCCCTGCACGACGGCGATGTTGCCGATCACGCGCGCGTGGACGTCGTGGTTCGTCATCGCGGTCATCGTCATCTTGCCGGTCTTGACGGCGTCGACGAGATCGGCCTTGCCCAGCGGCTTGCCGGAATCGTCCTGACCCGACCAGTCGGAAGCCAGCACGTTCGAGATGAACGCCGTGTCCTTCCCGGTGAACGCCTTCGACCAGGCGGCCTCCAGATCGACCAGCTTCTGACCGGCGCCACCGGCGGCAAAGGCCGCACCCATCATCAGAACGGCGGCGGCGGCGAGCGAAATCGCGAACTTCATGGACCCCTCCCAGCGGATTCTTGATTGCGAGTGCTAATTAATCGCGGAATTTCCGGCCCACAAGCGGGCCCGCAAAGGCCGCCGAGGCTTCCGCCGAGAAAGCCCGGCCCGCGCCTGCAATCAAGCATTGTGTCCCCTTATTTGGCGATCCCCCATCGAGGCGCAAATCGGCGAACCAGGGGCCGGCCGGGCGCCGGCAGACACCTGTAAGCGGCTTTTACATTCTTACCCTGAAGCCGCGTCCCAACCCATTGATGCCGCTGCGCGCGGAAACCGGCACAGCGATTGCTTCACGAAGCACTCAGACAAATCCGCAACGCCATTTCCGCAACGCTGGGGACATACATGGCAAGGCCGAACATCCGCACCGCCGTCTTGGGAAGTCTTGTCGCCGCCGCCCTCTGCGCCTCGACCGGCGCCGCGAAGGCGGAGCTGTTGTGGAGCTACGCCTATTCGGGAGCAGGCTTCACCGGCAGCGGCTACATCATCACCTCGAAAGTCCCCGCGGGCGGGACTTACGCCATCAAGGGCGCGAGCGGATTGCAGAACGGTGCTCCCGTGGAATACCTCCTCGCCGCCGGCACCTATCCGGCGAGCGGCGGCGGCCTTCTGATCAGCGACAATCGCCTGTCGCCTTCGAGCCCGTTCGTGGGAGTGGGCGGCTTCACGTTCAGCTCCGGAACCGATCTCTACAACATCTACAGCACCGGCGGACAGCAATACGATCTGGCCGGCAGCGCCTGTTCGGCTTCGCTGTGCGGCACGCCGAGCGACCTGGGGACGCCGATCACGCTCTCCGTCGCGCAGGTTCCCGATCTGAAGTGGGCGTTCACGTATTCCGGCGCGGGGGTTTCCGCGAGCGGGCATCTGATCACGCTGGCAACCCCGGTCGGCGGCGCCTACCAGATCGTCGGGCTCACCGGCGACCGCAACGGCGAGGCGATGAACTCGCTGTTTCCGGCGGGAACCTATTCGGCCAGCGGGGGCGGCCTGCTGATCAGCGACAACAAACTGTTCGCCAGCCCGCCGTTCCTCGATCTGTACGGATTCACCTTCCACGCGGGAAACGACCGCTACAACGTCTACGATCAGAGCGGCCAATATTACGACTTGGCGGGCGTCGATTGTTCGGCCAGCGCGTGCGGATCGGCGAACGACCTGGGAACGCCGATCACGTTCTCCGTTCACCTGGTTTCGGACGCGCCCGAGCCCGCAAGCCTGCTGCTGCTCGGCGGCGGCATCGCGGCGATCGGCGGCTTGCGCCGCCGCCGGAAGGCTCGCCGAGCGGGCTGAGAAGCGAACGCCTGCCCGCAGGGCGTCTTCACCGGCCGCTTAATCGAGTATCATGTCCCGCGATCGCCGGCGGCCTTCAGTTTGCCGGCGGCGCGCAGGGCCACAGCTCGTCGATGCCCGACCACAGCGTGTCTTCGAGGCTCGTCTTCAGGAATCGGGGATCGGCGCTGGCCGGGCCGCGCATCCACAGGAACAGCGCCTGGGCCGCGTCGTCGGCGCTGAGCGAGGGCGGGATGCAGCCGTAGTTCTGGCTGCGCGCCGTGAGCACGATGGTGCGCGCGAAGTCGCGGCAGACCTTGGTGTCGTACTGGCAGCTGTTCAGAAAGGCCGACAGCGAACTCGTGTCGGTGGCAAATGCCGGAGCCGCCAGAAGAAAGACGGCGATGACGATCCCCTTCATGACGGCGCCCCCTCGCGACCGCGGGTGATTTCCCGTACTGCGCGCAATCCGGCGGAAAACCGGTTTCCGCCGTTGCGGATTGCGCTTCAGTCTATCACAGGGAGCCGGAAAACGCCGCGTGGGCCGGCGGCGCCGGGAACACCGGAAAACCGCGGCGATTGCGCGCGCCGCTCACGCCGCGTGGCGGAAAAGCTCCGCTTCGAAGCGCCCCGAAACACGGTGAACGGGCGGCGTCGTGATCGCGGGGCGCGGCGGCACGAAGCGGATGTTCTCGCCTTTCATCGCAGCCTGCCATTCGGCCTCGATCTCCTTCTCGGCGCGCAGCCAGTGCTCTTCGGCATGGCCGTCGATGCGGCCTTCGCGTTCCCAGATTCCGTAGCTCCTGGCCCTGATCCAGTCTTCGAACTGCTTCACGTATCTTGCGTCCAGCATCGGTTCGTTCCTCGGCAACTCCTGCCGTGCGTCTCCTCCCCCCGACGGCCGGCGCGGCGCGGACTTCGCACCGGCCTCAACTTGCTGCGCTATGGCGACGAGCGTGCCTGCCGGTGGCACGGCCACAACTCGTCGATGCCGTCCCACATCACGTCGGTGAGCGCCACCTTGCGGTATTTCGGGTTGGCGGCCGCCTTGTCCTTAAGCCAGGCCAGCTCCTGGTCGGCGGCGGCATCGAGGCCGAGGGCGCGAGGCATGCAGCCGTAGTGGTTGTCGCGCGCGTTGGTCACGACATCGAGGGCGAAGGTCTTGCAGCCCTGCTGGTCGGACGAGCAACTGTCGAGAAAGCCGGAAAGCGAACTCGTGTCGGCGGCGGCAGCCGGTCCGCCGAGAATTGCGGCGGCAAGCGCCAGCGCCGAAAGCAACCGTTTGGACATGATCTGCCTCCTTCCGCGGCCGACGAACCGGACGGCTGGAGTGGAGGAGGGCGCTTCGAGGCGTCGGCTTCAGAGATCAGCCGTTCCGGGCGCACGCGGACATCCGAGCGCTGCGCCGGTCACGCTGCATAAGGTATGACCAAAGCGCGAAAATGCAAGTGACATCAGGCTCGCTCGCGCAAGGCTCAGGCGGCGCGGCGCCGCGGTTCCATCTCGAAGCGCGCCGAAATCCGGTGGATGGGCGGCTTCGCAATCGCCGGATGCGGCGGCACCAAGCGCGCGCCGGCGCCGTCCAGCGCACAGTGCCATTCGGCCTCAATCTCCTTCTCGGCGCGCAGCCAGTGTTCCTCGGCACGGCCGTCGGGGCGGCCTTCGCGCTCCCAGATCCTGTAGCTGCGGGCCCGGATCCACTCTTCGAACCGACTTGCCTGGGTTGCGTCCAGCATGGCCTTGCTCCTCGCCCGCGCGTTCTGCGCCGCCGTTCGAAAGAACGGAAAGGTGACGGCGGGAGGCGAGCTGCCGGGTGGGGGGACCCGGGTGGGGTCGCTCGCAGGGGACTCGCGGGGGCTTCCTTTCTTCGCTGCGGTACGCCGTCACCTTCAAATCGAGTTAATTCCCTTTGCCCGCGACAAAGATACCTAGGGCATACCCGTATTCGAAAGACCGCGCAGGCGGGTGCGAAATGTCCGCACGGATCGCAGCAACAAGCTGTCCTCAGCGCAGGCGGCGGACCGGGGTTTCGACCGTATGCGGACCACACGATCTTCGCGGCGCCGCGCCGAGTGCGGATTCGACGCTCCCGCGCGGGAGCGGGCCGGAGGGGCCCGCCGCCGTTGTCCCACCCGAAGCTGGCGCCGCGCCGTTCGAAACAACCGATTGCGTCGCCGGCCAAGATCCTGGAGCTGCCATCACTTGCGCTCGCCTCCGTGCGCCGAAAGCGAAGGAATTCTCTCGCGGCCGGGGCGGAGCTATAAACCGGATCAGCTTTCCTCCAGCCGCGCTTTCGCGCACGGGATCAGACATGAAGACCGAAGAAGACAAGATGCTCGCCGGCGAGCCCTATGACGCGCATTGCGAAGAGATGATCGCCATCCGCAAGAAGGTGAAGCGGATCCTGCACCGGCTCAACGTCACGGAATACCACTCGGAGAACATGCAGGCGATCATCAATGAGCTGTGCCCCAATTCGGCCAAGGACCTCTATCTCGAGCCGCCCTTCCACTGCGACTACGGCGTCTACATCCGCGCGGCCGAGCACGTTTTCGTCAATTTCGGCTGCGTGATCCTCGACGGCGGGACGGTGACCATCGGCGCCCACACCCTGATCGCGCCGGGCGTGCACATCTATACCGCCCAGCACCCCACCGAGCTTGCCGAACGCATGGTGTGGGAGGACTGCAAGCCCGTGGTCATCGGCGAGCGCTGCTGGATCGGCGGCCACGCCACCATCTGCCCGGGCGTGACCATCGGCGACCGCTCCGTGATCGGCGCCGGTGCGGTCGTGGTGAAGAACGTTCCCGCGGACTGCCTGGCGGCGGGCAACCCCGCGCGCGTGATCCGCAGGCTGAACGGAGCGTAAGACGAGCGGAGGGAGGGGGCCGTTTGCCCTCCCCCTCGCCCCGATGATCCTGCCCGAAAAGGGCAAGGCGATCGGCTTACGGCACGCTGGTGATCGACATCACGCGGCCGCCGGCATTGTAGGCATGGACCGTGAACGTGCCGCCGGTCATGACCGCCCGCACGATCATCTCCCACTTCCCGGCTTCGGGCGACAGCGTGGCGCCTTCCACATTGAGGCGCGGGCCGGTGGCATCGCGCACGACCATGCCGTTGCCCATCACCTGGAACGCAAAGGCGATGTCGGCCGACCTGATCCACAACACCGCGGGCTCGGCCGCATTGAGCGGGCGGTCCATCCAGGTGCAGCTGCCCGGAGGCGGCGGCCCCATCGAGCCCGGCATCGGCGCCTTGTTGAAATAGACGAACATCGCCGTGGCGCCGGGAATGCCCGAACCGGTGACGTCGTGATTGACCATGATGCGCATGCCGGGACCGCCCCGGCAGAGCATCGGATAGCTCGGCGGGTCGGCCAGCGCCGCCGTCATGCAAACCGCCAGAGCGCCGGCGGCGAATGCGATCGTTTTCATGCTGAAGTCCCCATCATCACGCTTGTCAGCCCAGGAGACGCAGGCTGCGGCACGATGATATCACCGGGGCCGGGATGGAGGAACCGCCGCGACGGGACCCTCCGCCGGCGGATGAGAAAGGCTATAACGCTGCCATGTCCAACGTGACTCGCGCGACCCAATACCTGACGCAACACGGCGCCGCCTTCACGCTGCACACCTACGATTATGACGCGCAGGCCGAACGCATCGGCATGCAGGCGGCCGAGGCCCTGGGCGCGGAGCCCGCACGCGTGCTCAAGACGCTGATGGCGAGCGTCGACGGCAAGCCGGTCTGCGTGGTCGTGCCGTCCGACCGCGAAGTCTCGATGAAGAAGCTGGCGGCGGCGTTCGGCGGCAAGTCCGCGGCGATGATGAAACCCGCCGACGCCGAACGGCTGACCGGCTATCACGTCGGCGGCATCAGCCCGTTCGGGCAGAAAAAGCGCGTGCCCACCGCTTTCGAGCGGGAGGCGCTGACGCAAACCCGCGTGTTCATGAACGGCGGCCAGCGCGGCCTCCAGGTCGAACTCGATCCGCGCGAGGCGGTCAGGGTGCTGTCGGCGGTGGTGGCGAGCGTAGTGGCCTGAGCGCCGCCGCCGATCCCAAGTGTTGCGCGAGCCCGATCATCCGCAGCCGCGGAAATTCCGTCCGGAAACTGTCCGGCCGCTTATTCCGTCATCTGCAGCGCCGAGGCCAGTTGCTCAAGCTCCTCATCGCTGATGCCGTTGAGGCGCGCCACCAAATCCAGTCTCGCCACGCGCAGAAGCTCGGCGGTTTCGTGCAGGCGCGCGGCTGCCACAATCGCAATGCACTCGTCGATCAGCCCGACGAGCGATTCCAGACCCTGGTGGGCGAGCGGCGGGGACAGGCGCGGCAGAAGCAACCTGGCGGAATTACTCGAGGTGCGCGACGACAAGTCCATGAGATTACGCTAGGTAATGCGCCGGGTTTCGGGAAGAATGCGTATTCGTGAAATTCCGTGAATTTCGACCATGACCCAGACCGAAAATTCCAAAGCCGTCGCAGCGGTGGGAAAACGCATCCGCCGCTTGCGCCAGAGAAAAGGCTATTCCCGCAGCGATCTCGCCAGAAGGTTGAAAGTCGACGTCAGTTCGATCGCCGGGTGGGAAGCCGGCAAGCGCCTGCCGCGCGATCCGCACCGCGCCCGCCTGGCGCGCGCGCTCGACTGCGATCTCAGCGTGCTTTTGTCGACCGCCGAGGACACGGTCCATCCGCTGAATGCCACGCTGATCGAGACGGTTTCGGATTTGCCTGCCATCCTCGCCGAGAAAGCGCGCAGCGTGAAAATCATGCGCGCAATGCGGCTTTCCTCGCCCTATTCCACGGCGGCCTACGTCCAGACCGACTGGCGCAGGATCATCGGCGAACGGATCATGGCGGGCGAGGCGGAGGTGCAGCGCATCGAGATCTTCTACAGCCTGAGGCGGCTGAAAGAGACGCTGTCGAACATCCTGCGCTACGACGGCAAGCCGTATTTCGTCAAAGCCCATTGCATGGGACTGACCGACGTCGTGCCGGCGATGGCCGGATACAGTTTCGACGACGCCGATTTCTTCCTCGGCGGCTATTGGACCGGCATTCCGCCTACCTGCCGTCACAGCTTGAGGCTGTCGGGACCGGTGATAACTGAATTCTTCCGGCAGTTCTGGGAAGAAGTGTGGCCGCGCGGGACGCTGCTCAACATCCGGGGCGGCCACGATCTCTCGCATGTGCAGGAACTGGCGGAGAAGCTCGGCCTCAAACGGCGGCAATGGAAGCGCTTCGTAGAGGAAGCGCGCGAACTCGACATCGGCGACGGCGCTCCGCCCCTGATCTGAACGCGGGAACAGGCCGGCAGCCTCGGGCGTTCCATTGGCCGGGCAGACGAGGTTCGCGCTTCATGTCGCTGGTTACGCTCATCCTGATCCTGATCGTGGTCGGTGTGGTGTTGTGGCTGATCAACACATTCATACCGATGGATCCCAAGATCAAATCGATCCTGAACGCGGTCGTGGTGATTGCCGTCGTGCTTTGGCTGCTGAAGCTGTTCGGGTTGATCGACACGCTGTGGAACATCCACGTGGGGCACCCCTAGAGTCCCGACCCGATCGAGCCCAAACCCGCCGGCGGAAGCGTGAAGCGAACCCGCAGGCATTTGCGGCTTGCGCGCCCTCTCCCGCGAAGCGGTCGACAGTTGTAGCCTCCTGCGCATGAGCGCCGTGTTCACCATCGGGCATTCGAACCATTCGCTCGCGCGCTTCCTCGAATTGCTCGCCGGCGCGGGCATCGAGATGGTCGCGGACGTGCGATCGGCGCCGGTCTCGCGGCATGCACCGCAGTTCAACAAGGCCGCGCTGTCGAAGTCGCTGCACGGCGCGGCAATCAGCTATGCCTTCCTCGGCCGGGAGCTTGGCGGGCGGCCAGCCGACCCGGCGCTGTACACGGACGGTATCGCCGACTTCGAACGCATGGCGCGGACAACACTTTTCCGTGAAGGCCTGAAGCGCGTGACGACCGACGCGTTGTGGCTGCGCGTGGCGCTGATGTGTTCGGAGAAGGACCCGCTCGACTGCCACCGCTGCCTTCTGGCCGGCCGCGCGCTGGCGGAAAACGGCCACGACGTGCGCCATATTCTCGCCGACGGCGGCATGATCGCGCAGAAGGACATCGAATCCGAACTCCTCGCCGCCCACGGCGGACTGGCATTTGAAGAAGACGCAGTCGCGGCGGCTTATCGCGAGCGAGCCCGGAAAATCGCATTCCGGCGCTGACGCTGCGCCATCTGGTCGCTTTGCTCCCGCCCGCCGATGCAAGCGACGGTCGCGACCTTGCGGTTTCGAAGTTCCCCCGGCATGAAAGCCCATTATGAAGTCCTCGACGGCCTGCGCGGCACCGCCGCGATCAGCGTCGTCATCTTCCACATTCTCGAAATGACCACGCCCGACTGGGCCCACAATCCGCTGCACCACGCTTACCTGGCCGTCGATTTCTTCTTCGCGCTATCCGGTTTCGTGGTGGGATATGCCTATGACCAGCGCCGGGCCAAGGGCGCACCGCCCAAGATCGCGCTCACCTTCGGGCAGTTCGTCCAGCGGCGCCTGATCCGGTTGCACCCGGTGGTGATCGTCGCGGCGACGGCGGGGCTTCTGGGCTATTTGTTCGATCCGTTCGTGGGCACGGCACAGACGGTGGGCATCGCGATCTCTCCCGCCAAGCTGGCGCTGATCTACGCCCTGTCGCTGTTCCTGCTGCCGACACCGGTGCTGCCCAACACCTTCGGCGAGACCCATTCGATCAACGGGCCGTCGTGGACGCTGTTCCTGGAATATGTCGCCAACCTGCTCTACGGACTGTTCGGGCACCTCCTCAAGCGCAGGCTGCACATCGCGCTCTGCATCGCCGCCGCGGCGGGCCTGATCGCCACCGCCATGCACTTCCCGCAACTGGGCTGGGGCTGGGACTGGAAGACGATGTGGGTGGGATATGTCCGCCTCGCCTACCCGTTCCTGACCGGATTGCTGCTCTACCGGCTGAACCTGAAGCTGCGCGTGCCGCAGCCTTATGTCGTCTGCTCGCTGATTCTCGTCGCCGTTTTCGCCACGCCCACGATGGGCCGATTCACCAGCCTCTATGAAGCGAGTTGCGTGATCTTCGTCTTCCCGGTGATCCTGATGATGGGCGCGGGCGTCGAGAAAATCGCCGGCCGCCTCGGGGCGCTGTGCCGCTTCACGGGCCAACTCTCCTATCCGCTCTACATCATCCATTACCCGCTGATCTACATGTTCGGGCATTGGGTGTGGTCGACGCATCCCGCCGGCCAGACGCGGGACCTCGTCGCCGTGGGACTGTTCGCGACCGAAATCACCATCGCGACGGTGCTGCTCTACGCCTACGACCTGCCGGTGCGTGCCTGGCTGACGAAGGTGCTGATCGACGGCAGACGGCAGAGGGTTCCGGCTGCGGCCGAGTAGCGGGCGGATTTTCGCGCAGGAGCTTCCCTAACGGAGCGCAGTTTTGCCTGCGCGATGCACGACTCCATCTGCTAGCATTTGCGCGCCGCGCGCACGACACGCGCGGGCTGCGGGAATACCGAACGGGTACGAATGGAGCTTGGACGCGCCGGATGCGCGCGCGAGGCGGACTTGTGGGCGTGAACGTGGTCATCGGGCGCAGGCCCGCCGCCGGGACGCGGGCGAGGATGCGCGAGACGCTGTTTTTCGCGCTGGTCGCCGCCGCCTGCATCGTCCCCAAGTTCGCCGGGCTGACGGCCCAGAGCCTGTGGCTCGACGAGATGAACGTGCTGCGCTACGCCAGCCTGCCTCACCTCGACGGCGCGTTCTTCCAGGCGATCCGGCAGGAGCCGCATCCCCCGCTCTATCTCGTGCTGATGTGGGGCTACGCCAAGCTGTTCGGCACCTCGCCTTTCGTCTGGCGCCTGTCCGGCGCAATCATGGGATCGCTCGCGGTGGCGGCGTTCTACTTCGCCGCGGCCGCGGCGCTGGGCAGGCGCACCGCGCTGATCGCGGCGATGCTGTTCGGCCTTTCCAGCATCGGCCTCTATGAAGCGCAGGAAGTGCGGCCCTATTCGCTGGTGTTCCTGTTTGCAGGCGTCTCGGCGGCGTGGTTCGCCGAGGCGGCGCGCACGCCAGAACCGGGCCGCTCCCGCATCGCGCGGCTCCTCGCCGTCAACCTGCTTCTGTGTTTCACGCACTATTCCGGCGTGTTCCTGGCGTTTGCCGAGGCGATCGTGCTGTTGGCGCTCGCGGCGGCCCGCGGACAGGCGCGGCTGCGGGCCTTCGCGGTGTCGGCGCTGCTCGGCCTCACCGCGCTTCCGGCGCTGGCCTGGATGGCGTGGACGCTTCAGGTCTACGACCCGATGGAAACGGCCAATCTGCACTGGCGCCTGCTGGACGTGATATCCCCGTTGCGCGCCTTTTTCGGGCAGTTCGCGGTGCTGATCCTGGTCCTGCTGCCGCTTCTTTTGGTGCGGATGCGCCGCCCGCGCCTCGACCGGAATGCGATGGAGCTGAGCCTGTCGGCGGTGATGCTCATCGTCTTCGCCGAGGTCGTCGCCGCGGCATTCCTGCATCCGAGCTGGATGCAGAACAAGAACTTCTACGTCGTCTTCCCGGCAGGATACCTGCTTCTGGCGACGATGCTGTTGAAGGTGAGGCTGATGCGGACCCGGTTCGGGCCGCTGCTGACCTTCCTGATCGGAGCGGCGGGATTGGCCACCTATCTTGCGACAGGCTACCCGCTGCAGGCGGCGTCCTACTATTCGCCGTTCCGCGAGCAGATCCGCGAGGCCGCCGCGCTGGTCGGCAAGCTGGCCCGGCCGCAGGACACCATCCTGACGGCCGCGATCGACATCAACGGCAACCACCTCTACCTGCTGCCGACGAAGATGTACGCCGACGCGATCGCCAAACGCCGATGGCGCGCCGCGGACGTGATCGTGCTGCCGCCGCCGCGCGAGAACGCCGGCCGGATAAAGGCGCTGAAGGCGGCGCTGGCGGGACTGAAGCCGGATGGCGAGCTCATCATCGACCTGCCGCAATCGACGCACCTGAACGCGGCCGAGAACCATCTGCTCGACGGCGCGCTGTGCATCACCGAGCACGATCTCGTGCATCACCGCGTCATCGAGGCCGG
>DATKOE010000125.1:0-7086 GCA_035524815.1 Rhizomicrobium sp. | reverse complement strand
TGGAAACCCTCTGTATAGAGCTTGAAGTGATGGATAAGCGCCTCCATCGACGTCTTCATCACCGCGCGCCGCGGCGGCACGAGCTTGTGGTCGGTCGAGGTGACCGGCCCCGCCGGCATCTTGGCGAGGCATTGCTGCATGATTGTGTTGGCCTGACGCATCTCTTCCATGCGGATGAGATAGCGGTCGTAATTGTCGCCGTTCTTGCCGACCGGTATCTGGAATTCGAGATCGTTGTAGCATTCATAGGGCTGGGCGCGGCGCAGGTCCCATGGCACGCCCGCCGAGCGCAGCATGACGCCGGTCAGCCCCCACTGCTCCGCCGCCTCGCGCGTCATTTTGCCGATGTCAACGTTGCGCTGCTTGAAGATGCGATTCTCCGTCAGCAGCTCCTCGATGTCGTCGAGCACCTTCGGAAAATGCTCGCAGAACACCGTGATGTCGTCGAGCAGCTTGGGCGTCACGTCCTGGTGCACGCCGCCCGGACGGATGTAGTTGGCGTGCATCCGCGAGCCGGACGCGGCCTCGTAGAACTGCATGAGCTTTTCGCGTTCCTCGAAGCCCCACAAGGGTGGCGTCAACGCGCCCACGTCCATCGCCTGTGTCGTGACCTGCAACAGGTGGGACAGCAGCCGCCCGATCTCGAGAAACAGCACGCGCACATACTGCCCGCGCCTGGGCACCTCCAGCCCGGTCAGCCGCTCGATGGCGAGGCAGAAGGCGTGTTCCTGATTCATCGGGGAGACGTAATCGAGCCGGTCGAAATACGGAATCGCCTGAAGGTAGGTCTTGTGCTCGATCAATTTCTCGGTGCCGCGGTGCAGCAGGCCAATGTGCGGATCGACGCGCGTGACCACCTCGCCGTCGAGCTCCAGCACCAGCCGCAGCACACCGTGCGCGGCAGGATGCTGCGGCCCGAAGTTGATGGTGATGCGGCCTTCCTCGTTCTCTTCGGGATGAGCGATCCAGGGCGGCGTCTCGTCGGGGCGGAACTGCTGTGGTTGATCGGACATGCAGCTATTTCTTTCCTGGGTCGCCGGATGCAGCACCCGGCGCCATTGCTGCTTTCTCGTCCCCGGGCAGGATGAGCGGAGCGCCTTCCCACGGGCTCATGAAGTCGAAATCGCGGTACTCCTGCACGAGCTGCACGGGCTGGTAAACCACGCGCTTGGCGTCGTCGTCGTAACGCAGCTCCTTGAAGCCCGTGAGTGGAAAGTCCTTGCGCAGCGCGTGTCCTTCGAATCCGTAATCGGTGAGAAGCCGCCGCAGATCCGGATGGCCCTCGAAGGTCACGCCATAGAGGTCCCAGACCTCGCGTTCGAACCACCCCGCTCCCGCGAACACGCCGATGGCGCTGGGAACGGACGTCGCTTCGTCGGTCTGGATTTTCACGCGCACGCGCAGGTTCCCGGTCAGCGACAGGAGGTGATAGACGACGTCGAAGCGCTTGGCGCGCTCGGGCCTGTCGATGCCGCAGATGTCGATGATCGTCTTGAAGGCGCAATCGGGATCGTCGCGCAGATAGGTCAGCACACGCACGATTCCGGCCGCCGCCGCTTCCAAGGTCAGCTCGCCGTGCGCGATCTTCGTGCCCGTCACCACGCCGGGCAATGCCGAGGAAATCCGCGCGCCCAGCTGCGCAAGATCGGTCATCGCATGTCCTCGTGCATGGCGATGATGTAGTGCGTGACGTACTCCTCGAATTTCTCGAGGAACGGGCGCACCGCCTCCTCGACCACGGCCTTGTCCGGCATGATGCCGGCAAAGGCGCGGATCGCGTCCATCGTCTCCCAACGCGTGATCACCATGAACTCGATGCGGCCGCGCTCCTGCCGTTCGAGCACGGTGTAACCGAGAAATCCCCTGGTCTCGCGCAGACGCGGCGCGACCGTTTCTTCGAAGTGCCTCCGGTACATCTCGGCATTGTGCTCGAGCGCCACCCCGGTCCAGATGCGTACGATCATCTTTTCACCGCTCAATAGTGCCCGTGCGGCGGATTTTCCGCTGCAACAGGAGGATTCCGTAAAGCAGCGCTTCCGCGGTTGGCGGACAGCCGGGCACATAAACGTCCACCGGAACGATGCGGTCGCAGCCGCGAACAACCGAATAGGAGAAATGATAGTAGCCGCCGCCGTTGGCGCAGGAGCCCATCGATATGACGTAGCGCGGCTCGGGCATCTGGTCGTAGACCTTGCGCAGAGCCGGCGCCATCTTGTTGCACAGCGTTCCCGCCACGATCATCACGTCCGACTGGCGCGGCGAGGCGCGCGGGGCGATGCCGAAGCGTTCGAGATCGTAGCGCGGCATCGATGCCTGCATCATCTCGATGGCGCAGCAGGCCAGCCCGAAGGTCATCCAGTGAAGCGAACCGGTGCGGGCCCACGTGACGAGCGCGTCGAAGTTGGCGATGAGGAAGCCCTTGTCCGCCATCTCCTGCTTCATCGCCTTGAAGTAGGGATCGTTGCCCGCAACGGGCCCCGCCCCCTCGACTCCCACGCGCGCGCCCGTTCCTGCCGGGATCACTCCCATTCGAGCGCTCCCTTCTTCCATTCGTAGATGAAACCGACCGTCAGCACGCCCAGGAACACGACCATCGACCAGAACGCGAACTGGCCGGTCTGACCGAGCGTGATCGCCCAGGGGAAGAGGAACGCCACTTCCAGATCGAAGATGATGAACAGGATCGAGACCAGGTAATAGCGCACGTCGAACTTCATGCGCGCGTCGCCGAACGCGTTGAAGCCGCACTCGTAGGCCGAGAGCTTCTCCGGGTCGGGCTTCTTGGGCGCGACGAGTACAGGCACGATCACCAACCCTGCGGAAATCACGGCGGCGATGGCGATGAAGATCAGAATCGGCAGGTACTCGAGGAGCAGCTTTTCCATCAGAAGTCCCAACGCGCCAGAAATGGCATTATTGACGTCAGCCGTAGGGGTGCGGCGGCATTTCGCAGTCGCAGTATAGTGGCCGCCCCACTCGGCACAACGCCGATTTAGAATCGGTTTAGACCAGGAATCGCCTGGGGAAAACAGGGAAACGAAGGAAAATTTCGGGGGGTGTTTCCGATGCAAGCGTGGTTGGCATTCGGGCGGTACAACCCGGCTCTCGCGCCGCTTCAATCCGCCGGCGAAGACAGCCATTGCGTTCGGGCTTCGTTCCCAGCGTAGGATCGTCGCCGCTGTGAATCAGCCCCGCAAGATCATCCATGTGGACATGGACGCCTTTTATGCGTCGGTGGAACAACGCGACGACCCCGGCCTCAAGGGCCGCCCGATTGCGGTCGGGCATGGTTCAAGGCGCGGGGTTGTGGCGGCCGCCAGCTACGAGGCGCGTGCCTTCGGCGTCCGCTCGGCCATGGCCTCCATGACCGCACTCCGCAAGTGCCCGGAGTTGATCTTCGTGCGCCCTCGCTTCGAGGTGTACCGGGCGGTCTCGCGCCAGATCCGCACCATCTTCGCCGACTACACGCCGCTGATCGAGCCGCTGTCAATCGACGAAGCCTACCTCGACGTGACCGAAAACCTGCGAGGCATCCCGACGGCGACCGCCACCGTATCCGAAATCCGCGCCCGCATCGTCGCCGAGACGCAACTCACCGCCTCGGCCGGCATCAGCTACTGCAAGTTCCTGGCGAAGCTCGCCTCCGATCAGAACAAGCCCAACGGCCAGTTCGTGGTGATGCCGGCCAATGCCGCCACCTTCATCGAGGCGCTGCCGATCGGCAAGTTCCACGGGGTCGGGCCGGTCACGGCCGAGAAGATGAACCGGCTGGGCATCTTCACCGGCGCCGACCTGAAGCGCCAGCCGCTCGCCTTCCTGCGCGAGCATTTCGGCAAGGCCGGATTTTGGTATTACGACATCGCGCGCGGCGAGGACGACCGTCCGGTCATGCCCGACCGTCCGCGCAAATCGTCCGGATCGGAAACCACCTTCACCGAGGACCTCACCAACCCGGCGGCGATCGAAGCGCAGATCGCCGAGCAGGCAGACGACGTGTGGGCCTGGTGCGCAAAGGCGCATTCCTACGGGCGCTGCGTGACGGTGAAGATCAAATACGCCGATTTCCGCATCGTCACGCGCAGCCGCACCTTCAATGCGCCGGTCGAATCCCGCGACGCGTTGCAGGACATCTGCCGCGCCCTGGTGCGGACGGTCTATCCCCTCACGACCGGCGTGCGGCTGGTGGGCGTGACGGTTTCGCATTTCGAGGATGCGGATCCGGCTCAGCTCGACCTCGGCCTGCCGATGCCGTGACATGAAAGAGGAAGGGCGCCGCGCGTGCGACGCCCCCCGCCTTCGATTGTTCCACAATACTACTGCTGAATCTGGATCGTGCCGGTCGTGGTTTTGGTGGTGCCGAGGGTGTCGATCTTGTTGAGCTTCGACTTGAGCGTGATGCCGGTCTGCGCCGTTGCGTTCAGCTTGTGGGTGACAATCGCCCCCGTCGAGGTCGACTCGGTGATCTGGCCCGCCGACACCAGTGTGACGGTTCCCGTCGCGCTCGTCTGCAGCGTCCCGTTGATCGCCAGGCTGTTCACCGTCGTGGTCAGCGCGATGTTGCCCGCGGTGCTTGTCACCGGTCCCGTCACGGTCAGCGACTTGGCGTTGGTGAGCGTGAAGCTGGTGCCGGTAGTGAACGATCCCAGCTGGCTCACCTGATTGGCGCCCTTCAGCGATGTCGACGTCGACGAAGAACCGGTCAACGTCGCCGCCTTGATCACGCCCGTTCCGCTGATGGCCCCGGTGGCGTTGAGCGTGACTGTGCCGCCCGTCAGGCTGCCCGCCACGGAGATGTCGTTCGACGTCCCCACCATCTTCAGCGTCAATGCCGCCGTGCCCGTGTTGACGGCGCCCGTGACTGTCAGCTTGTGGTTGTTCTTGATCGAGAAGGCGTTGTTGCCGCCAGTGCTGAACGCCCCAAGATTGCTGAGGTGGCTCCAGGCACTGAGGTTGACGGCCCCCAGCGACGTACCGGTCAGCGTCGTGGCCGTGATGGCACCTGCGCTGCCGCCCGTGATCGTGCCGTGCGAATTGAGGGTGACCGTTCCGGCGGTGAGCGCCGCATTGATCGCCAAATCGGTTGCGCTCTTGGCCACGATGGTGAGCTGACCGCTGCCCTGGTTGACCGCCGTGTCGACGGTGAAGGTCGACGCGCTGCTGGTGATCGAACGGTTGGCCAACGCGCCGACGATGGTTGCAGCCGAACTGTTGCCGCCGATCGCCGTTGCCAGACGCGACGCCAGCGAAGACACGGTACCGGTCGAGGTCGATTCTGCGAACAGACCCTGGGTGATGTTCATGGCCGTGATCGAGCCGGTCGCCTTGTCGGTGAAGGCTGCCCCGGCGTTGCCGGCTCCGTAGACGAGGATTTTGCTGCCCGAGGCAATCGTGCCCGGCGCCACAAGTGCATAGAACATTCCATTGGCGTAGCTCGCCATGCTCGCGATTTCCGAGCCGTTTTTCATGACGTCTATCGAAACCAGGCTGGTTGCCACGCTCAACTTGCCGGAGACGACCTGCGGCGTGCCCTGCCATGTCAGGTAGGGGAAGCTGATGCCCGCCGTGATGCCCCACGTGCTGGTCGAGAAGCCCGCGGGCACGCCCGCCTGAAGCTGCGCCGTCGTCTTACCGGTGGCGGTGAAGCTGTTGTTGTTGAAGTTGACTCCCGAACTCAAGCCGCTGGTTTCAGTGTCCCAGTAGCTGCCGGTGACCACCGCGCCAGCGCCCGTGTTGTAGCCGACGAGGCCGCCCATCTGCGTTCCGCCCACGACGGCGCCCACGGAATAGGATGTGCCTATGGTTCCGTGATTTATGGCTACCAACCCGCCGCCGTAATCGATGCTGGTGACCGAACCCAAGGCATAGGAATCCGTGATGGTGCCGCCGGCATCGTTATCGCCCGACAAGCCGCCGGCATAACCGCCGCTGACGGAGCCGGTGGCGTAGGAGCCGCTAATCGAGCCGGAACTTCCGTTCGAGCCGACCAACCCGCCGAGGAAGCTGCCGCCGCTGACGGCGCCCATGGCGTAAGAATCCGTGATGGATCCCTCGTAGTTGGATCCCACGAGCCCGCCAACCTCATCGCCGTTGGTTCCGCCAGTGATGGTTCCGGTCGCATAGGAACTGGCGATCGTGCCGTCGGAATCGTTCATTCCGACCAGCCCGCCGATATCGGTCGGATCGCCGCTTCCGCCGTTGACCGAACCGGTGGCGTAGCTGCCGTCGATCGTGCCGTGGCCGTTCTCCCCGACCAGCCCTCCAACATTGTGGCCGTTAGTTCCGCTGAGGCTGACGGCGCCGGTGGCGTAGGAGCCCGTGATGTGCCACGCGTTGTAGCCAGCTAGGCCCCCCACCTGATCGAGGCCGCTGACGGCGCCTTTGGCGTAGGAATCGGTAATCACGCCACCGCCGCTGTTGTCGCCCACGAGTCCGCCGACTTGGTCAGTGGTGCCGGTCACCTGGCCGGTAGCGTACGACTGATCGATGCTGCCGCCGTTTTTGCCGGACAGTCCGCCGACGAACCCTGCGCCGCTGATCGTTCCCGTGGCGTAGGAGCCGGTGATGTCGTTTTCGTTATCGCCGGCCAGACCCCCGACATCGTCGTCACTTCCGGTGACCGCCGCGGTGGAATGCGAGCCGGTGATCGTGCCGTAGTTGGCGCCTACGAGGCCGCCCACAACGTTCAATCCGCTTACGGTTCCGCTGACATAGGCGTTGTCGATTGTCGGTGTGCCCCGGCCAACCAACCCGCCGACATCCGACGAACCGGTGATGCTGACGGACGTCAGGCCCAGGTCGCGCACCGTGCCCGTGGACCAGCCGAACAGTCCGACATAGCTGATGGACGGCCGGTTGATCGTCAGGTGAGCGATGGTATGACTCGCCCCGTCGAAAGCACCGGTGAAGTTCGCAGCCATGCTCCCGACCGGCACGAACCCCCCACTGTTCCAGACGTCGCCGCCAGCCGTTCCCGCGGCCTCCACCTTGTTCGAAAGGGTGTAGCTGGCGCCGAGCCCGAGCAGCATCAGTTGAAGCTGGTGCGCCGAAGTAATGGTGGTGGAGTACTCCGACAGCAGCATCGGCGTC
>DATKOE010000124.1:0-6759 GCA_035524815.1 Rhizomicrobium sp. | reverse complement strand
GCGACGAACTGGTCGCCGGTCAGCGCATGGCATACCAGCACGGCATTCGAATGCGCGGCGTTGAGTGTGCCGTAGGTCATATAGGCGAGCGTCCAAGGCGCGAGCACGCGGCCGGAATCGAGCGTTAACGCACGCTCCGGCCCGAACTCCGTCGCTTGGCCCTTGTCCGCCTCCGGGGCGGTCAAAGGACGCAGGAAGATGGGATCGGACATGCTCCCTCTTGGCCCGGGCGCGCTTGCGCCCGGTCATTGGACTGCTTCAGCCGGGCGCGTGTGCTAAGGCCCGCAGACCTTTCTGTCAACGAAGCGGCATTTTGATTTTGCCGCCGCACCGCCTTATCAAGGGCGGCCCCGGAGACGGAAATGACCATCGCGCCCAGGCCCGGCGTTCTCGAAATCGCACCCTATGTCGGGGGCGGCGCGAGCGTGGCTGGCGTGACGCATCCGATCAAGCTGTCGTCGAACGAAAGCGCGCTGGGACCCAGCCCGAAGGCGCTTCATGCCTACGCCGCCGCCGCCGCGCAAGTTTCGATCTATCCCGAAGGCTCGGCCGTGATCCTGCGTGAGGCGATCGGCCAGGCTTTCGGTCTGGACCCGGCTCGCGTCGTCTGCGGCAACGGCTCCGACGAGCTTCTGACCATGCTCGCCAACGCCTATCTCAGGCCGGGTGACGAAGCGCTCTTCAGCGAGCACGCCTTCCTCGTCTACAAGATCGCCACGCTGGCCAACAGCGGCGTGCCGGTGATCGTGCCGGAAAAGGACCGCCGCGTGGACGTCGATGCCATGCTTTCGCATCTGACGCCGAGAACGCGCCTCGTCTACCTCGCCAATCCGAACAATCCGACCGGGACCTATCTCACCCACGCGGAAGTGTGCCGGCTGCACGCCGGCCTCAGCCCCGACACGCTGCTCGTGCTCGATGCGGCTTACGCGGAATTCGTCGGGCGCAACGACTACGACGCGGGGACCGATCTGGCCTCACGGTTCGCCAACGTGGTCATGACGCGCACCTTCTCGAAGGTCTATGGGCTTGCGGGCCTTCGCATCGGCTGGGCCTTGTGCCCGCCTGCGGTGGCCGACGTGCTGAACCGCATCCGCGGCCCCTTCAATGTCTCGGTGCCGGCGCAGCTCGCGGGCGCCGCGGCGCTTGGCGATTACGACCATGTGCGGCGCTCGGTCGATCACAACGCCCGCTGGCGTGCATGGCTGACGCAGGAGATTCGCGCCGCCGGTCTTGAGGTCGACGACAGCGTCTGCAATTTCCTTCTGATCCGTTTCCCGCAAACCCCGGGCAAGACCAGCGCGGATGCGGACCGCTTCCTGTGCGAACGCGGACTGATTCTGCGCGGCGTCGGCAGCTACGGCCTGCCCGAAGCCCTGCGTTTGACGGTGGGCCCGGAAGACGCGAACCGCAAAGTGGCTGCGGCCCTCCACGAATTCATGGCGTCACGATGAGCGACATCTTCTCCAAAGTGGCATTGATCGGCGTCGGTCTCATCGGTTCTTCGATGGCCCATGCCATGCGCCGCGCCGGTATGACGACGCACATCGCGGGTTTCTCCCAGCGCGCAGAAACGCGGGAGCGCGCCCGCGCCGTCGGCTTTGCAGATTCGCTTCACGACAATCCCGCCGAATGCGTGAAGGATGCCGACCTCACCGTTCTCTGCACGCCCGTGGGCACCTTCGCAGCGCTGGGTGAGGAAATCGCGCCGCATCTGAAACAGGGTTCCATCCTCTCCGACGTGGGTTCGGTCAAGAGCGCGGTGATCCGCGACGTGGGTCCCTCGGTTCCCGACGGCGTGCATTTCATCCCGGCGCATCCGATCGCGGGCACCGAGCAGTCCGGGCCCGAAGCGGGATTTGCCGAATTGTTCGACGGCCGCTGGTGCATCCTGACGCCGCCGCCCGGCGCGGACGAGGACGCCGTCGCCAGGCTGAAATCGTTCTGGCAGGCGCTGGGCAGCAATGTCGAGATCATGGATGCGCGCCGCCACGACCTGGTCTTGGCCATCACTTCGCACGTGCCCCACCTCATCGCCTACAACATCGTGGGCACGGCCGACGATCTAGAGAACGTCACCGAAGGCGAGGTGATCAAGTTCTCCGCCGGCGGTTTCCGCGACTTCACCCGCATCGCCGCCTCCGATCCCACCATGTGGCGCGACGTGTTCCTCAACAACCGCGAGGCGGTGCTGGAGGTGCTGGGCCGCTTCAGCGAGGATTTGAGCGCGCTTCAGCGCGCGATCCGCTGGGGCGACGGGGATGCGCTCTTCAATCTCTTCACCCGGACACGCGCCATCCGGCGCAGCATCATCGATGCCGGCCAGGACACCGCCGCTCCCAACTTCGGACGCGGGAGGAAGAAGCCGGCTTAGCGGCAGGCCGCGTCGGCCACAGCCGAAGGGTTCAGCACCTCATCGGCAGCCATGCTGGACAGCGCGCTGTTCGTGCCGGAGCGCGCAGTGCCGCCGGCCGCGCGCCACGCCGCAACGGCATCGGACCACGATTCTCCGCCTATCTGCAGCCGTTCGAACGCCTCGTCGATCGTCAGCGAGGCTTCGTAGCGAAGGCTGCTGCGCGCGCAGCCGGTGAGGCCGTCTGCCGTCACGAAAATTTGCGTGGTCTTGGCGTTTTGGCGAGCATGAAGCTGAAGGCGCTGGGCGGTGAAGGCCTTGGAACCCAGGCCGACCAGATCGAGATCGAAGCGATCGAGACCCTCGTGATGCACGATCGCGCTGGCATGCAGGGCGCCGACGGCGAACGCGAGGATGTGGCGCGTGCGGCCTTGGTCCGTCCATTCCAGGCGCTGATGCCCCGCCGCTTCGAAGATGGTTTCGTCGCGGCCATAAGTGAGGGCGTGCATGGCGAATTTCCCGGAGCGCCACCGCGTCGGCCCGGAGGGCGTCGCCACGTTGATGGCGAAGTCGGAGAATTCGGTGTCGAGGCTGAACGGAAAACCGGTGATCTGCCGCGCCGCGAACTGCATCGTCACGCCGGGCATGACTTCGCGGCCGTTGTGCGCGTCGAGCCAGTCGCCGAGCCGCGATGCCAGAATCCACCAGTGGACGCCGGCAATCGCGAGCAGGGCAAGGAAAACACCCAGAGGGGCGTAGAGAAAGAAACGGCTGGAATACTTCATGCTGGCGTCAAATCTAGTGCAAAGCGCGGCAGAACGGAATCACCGGCGCCCGTTCACGCACGGTCACCTCGGCGTGTCTGGCTTTACGTGCGCCGGATTTGCACGACTGCTGCGGTGATTGCGAACCGTTCCGTTTGTGCGGTCGTGTCCGCTACTTCGCGTAGTTCAGCATCCCGTGCATTCCGAGCCAGCGCGCGAAGGCGTCGAACCAGCCCGTGCTGGTGGTCTCCTTCGGGTACATGCCGAAGCCGTGTCCGCCCTGCTCGTAAAGGTGAAACTCGACCGGCCGCTTTGCCGCCCGCCAGCTATCGATCAATCCGTAGCCGCCATTACCGAACAGCGGGTCGTCGGCGGCGAGCGCAACGAACAGTGGCGGCGCGTCGGCCGGAACTTTCACGGGCGCCAGCGAGCCGTAGATGATCCCGATGAAGGCGGGCTTCGCATCCTGCCCCGCGAGCGTCGTCGCCATGGTGAGGCCGGCGCCAGCCGAGAAGCCGACCATGCCAATGCGGTTCGGATCCACGTGCCATTCGGCCGCGCGCTGGCGCACGAGTGCGAAGGCGGCGCGCGCGTCCGCAATCTGGGGCGCGAGGGCGGTCGTCATGTCGTCGCCCTGCGGTCGCGGCGGCCTCGCGGCGCCGGCGAACATCGCGGCCATCGACTTTTCGAAGTCCCCCATGTCCGCCGGCGTCTGGCGGAGCCGGTACTTGAGCACGAATGCAGCCACGCCCCTGGAGGCGAGCGCCTTGGCGACGTCCCAGCCCTCGTTCTCCATGGAAAGGGTCACGAAGCCGCCGCCGGGCGCCACGATCACCGCCGCGCCGCTCGCATGGGCCGGGTCCGGCAGGAAGGGCGTGAGCGTGGCAACCGTGACGTTGCGCGCGAAGACCCTTTCGTACTGGCTGTGCCAGGATTCCGGCACCGTCGCATTGGGCAGCGGGCCGGTGCCCAGCTCGATGGCGTTTGGCTGCGCCGGGATCGCGATCGGCGTCATTGTGTCGTTCAGCGCCAATGCGGGCGCGGCGCAGGCGACGGCCAGTGCCGCTGCGGCCAAGCAAGCCCGCAGTACAAAGCGAACCACGTTCGATGTCCCGATGTTTCCCGCCATGCCGGCTCCCCCTGTTTGCCCGCGCCCGGCGCGGGACACTACTCATACAATTGGGAGCGACACGTTTCAACCGCGGGGCGCGCGCTAACTGCACTTCGAATAGCCGCAGGAAAGGCAGGTGTCGCAGCCTTCCATCTTCACGAAGGTGGGCGAGGAGCAGCGCGGGCAACGCCGCGCCGGGGCGCCTTCCGCAGCGGCGATGGCGACGGCGCGGCGGTCCTCGCCCGCGATCTTGCCGTCGCGCGGGGCCATGAAGCCGATGGCGACCAGATGGCGCTCGATCACCTCGCCTATGGCGGCCAAGAGCGAGGGCACGTAATGGCCTTCCGTCCATTGGCCGCCGCGCGGATCGAAAACGGCTTTGAGTTCGTCCACCACGAAGGAAACGTCGCCGCCGCGGCGGAACACCGCCGAGATCATGCGGGTCAGCGCCAGCGTCCAGGCATAGGCTTCCATGTTCTTCGAGTTGATGAACACCTCGAAGGGCCGGCGCCGCCCGTCCTTCTCGACGTCGTTGACGGTGATGTAGAAGGCGTGGTCGGCGTCCTGCCATTTGATCTTGTAGGTCTGGCCGATGAGCACGTCCGGCCGGTCGAGCGGCCGCGTCATGTAGACGATGCCGCCCGATTCGCGCGGCCGTTCGAGCGGCAGCTGCGGCTCGTCTTCCTGCGGCGCGGCCGGTTCCGGAGGCGCGGAGAGCACCGCACCGGTCACTTCGTTGGGACGATACGTCGTGCAGCCCTTGCAGCCGAGCTCGTAGGCCGTCAGATAGATATCCTTGAACCCTTCGAACGAGATGGCTTGCGGAACATTGATGGTCTTCGAGATCGAGCTGTCGATGTACTTCTGCGCCGCCGCCTGCACGGCGAGGTGATCTTCCGGCGACAGCGTCTGCGCCGATACGAAGTAGTCGGGCAGCGCCGCGTCCTCGCCGAACTTGTCGCGAAACGCCTCGACCGCGAAATCGCGCACCGTCTCCACGCGCGCGGAGCCGTCGGGCATGAGCACGCGCCGGTCGTAGGCATAGGCGAACACCGGCTCGATTCCGCTTGAGACGTTGCCTGCGAACAGCGAGATGGTGCCCGTCGGCGCAATGGACGTGAGCAGGCCGTTGCGGATGCCGGCGCTCGCGATGGCCTCGCGGATATCCTCGGGCAGCGTTCGCACGAACGGCCTCGCAAGGAATTCGTCGCCATCGAACAGCGGGAATGCACCCTTCTCGCGCGCCAGTTCCGCCGAGGCGCGGTAGGCGGCTTGCGTCAGTGTCGAAAGCCATGCCTCGATCAGCCGGATGCTCTCGGGCGAGCCGTAGGCCGTGCGGCAGAAGATGAGCGCGTCCGCAAGCCCCGTGACGCCCAGGCCGATCCGCCGCTTGGCTTGCGTTTCGATGCGCTGCGCCTCGAGAGGAAAGCGCGAAACGTCGATGACGTCGTCGAGGAAGCGCACCGCCGTGCGCGTCAGCGCCTTCAGCGATTCGAGGTCGAGCGCGGCATCCTCGCCGAACGGATTCTTCACCAGCCGCGCCAGGTTGATCGATCCCAGCAGGCACGCGCCATAGGGCGGAAGTGGTTGCTCACCGCATGGGTTGCTCGATCGTATGCTTTCACAGTAATTCAGGTTGTTTAGCTCGTTGATGCGGTCGATGAAGATCACGCCGGGCTCGGCGTAATCGTAGGTCGATCGCATGATGCGGTCCCACAATTCGCGCGCCTTCACCGTCTTGAACACGCGGCCGGCGAACGAAAGCGGCCAGTCGGCGCCGGCCTTGACCGCCGCCATAAAGGCATCGCTCGCCAGCACCGAGAGATTGAACATCGAGAGCCGCCCGGGCGTGCGCTTGGCCTCGATGAATTCCTCGATGTCGGGGTGGTCGCAGGAAAGCGTGGCCATCATGGCGCCGCGCCGGCTGCCCGCGCTCATGATGGTCCGGCACATGGCGTCCCACACGTCCATGAACGAGACGGGGCCGGAGGCGTCCGCGCCCACGCCGGCGACCGGGGCGCCCTTGGGGCGCAGCGTCGAGAAGTCGTAGCCGATGCCGCCGCCCTGTTGCAGGGTCAGCGCCGCTTCGCGCAAGGCGGCGAAGATGCCGTCCATCGAATCTTCGATGGTGCCCATCACGAAGCAGTTGAAGAGCGTCACCGCCCGGCCCGTGCCCGCACCGGCCAGGATCCGCCCGGCCGGCAGGAAGCGGTAACCCGCCAATGCCTCGCCGAAGGCAAGCGCATGCCGCAGTCTGTCTTCCGGCTGTTCCGCCGCGCTCGCCGCCAGTGCCACGCGCGCCCAGCTTGCCGCGACATCGCCGTCCACCGGCGTGCCGTCGGGCTGCCGGAAGCGGTACTTCATGTCCCAGATCTGGCGGGCGATGTCGCTCATTGCTCGGCCGTTCGAATGCCGTCCCAGCATAAGCGGACGGGTTAAAGAATTAACAATCGGATTGGCTCAAGTCAATGATTGTTCACGTAATGTTCCAATGCGCCGCTTAACCATGTTGGGCCCGGAGACGGTTTCCT
>DATKOE010000123.1:0-3225 GCA_035524815.1 Rhizomicrobium sp. | reverse complement strand
GTGGCCCGTCTCGAGCGGCATCCCGGCTTCCGCTTCAAGAAGATCGATCTTTCCGACCGCGAGGCGGTCCACGCGCTGAAGGACGATTTCCTGCACATCGTGCACCTGGGCGCGCAGGCGGGCGTGCGCTATTCGCTGGTCAATCCCTACGCCTACATCACCTCGAACGTGATGGGGCACGTCGTTGTGCTGGAATTCGCGCGCACGCTGAAGAACCTGCGCAACGTGGTCTATGCCAGTTCGTCCTCGGTCTACGGCGGCAACACCAAACTGCCGTTTGCCGTTGGCGATGCGGTGGAGACCCCGCAATCGCTCTACGCGGCGACCAAGCGCAGCGACGAACTGATCTCGCACACCTACGCGCATCTTTACGGCATTCCGCTGGTGGGCTTGCGGTTCTTCACCGTCTACGGGCCGTGGGGACGCCCCGACATGGCGCCGATGCTGTTCACCGCCGCGATGCTGAAGGGCGAGCCGATCCGGGTCTTCAACAACGGCGAGATGTACCGGGACTTCACCTATGTGGACGACATCGTCGCCGGCGTTCTGGCCGCGATGGAGGCCCGTCCCCGCGAGACGCCGCCGCACAAGGTCTACAATCTCGGCAACAACAAATCAGAGAAGCTGATGGATTTCATTGCCGCGCTGGAGAAGGCGCTGGGCGTGAAGGCCGAGATGCGTTTCGAACCGATGCAGCCCGGAGACGTGGTTTCGACCTATGCCGACATCGGCGAAACCCGGCGCGCCCTCGGATTCAAGCCGGCGACACCGATCTCGGTGGGCGTTCCGAAATTCGTGGAATGGTACCGGTCGTTCCACGGCGTGTGACGGCTTGTGCCTGACCGGGCTCGCGCAAAGGCAAACGCGTTCTATGAAGATAAAGTGACGGCGGCAGCGGGGGGTGCTGCCGCCGTCCCCTGCATCCCCTAGTGCAACGGCACGGGGTCAGGTTTGTCGTTGCAGCGATCCGGAACTCTCCGGACCAGACGGCCGAGCAGACCGTCTGGAATTATTCTAACGTCTTTGGGGGCGCCGTCAAAGCGTTCCGTGAAGCCGTTGTGCTGACTTACATTTGGACTAACGCAACGCGGGTATTGCAGGCGAATCATACAGGACCGACGCCAAGGAGGGTTGGGTCGGCCCCGGACCGGAGACCGTCATGGCGAAGAAAACCGTCGTCGAAAGCCGCACCTTGCTGCTGGACGACTTCCTCAAGGTCGAAGCGGCGACGCTTTCGCACGAGCGCTTCGACGGCACGATGAGCGAGGCCGTGCGCCGGCTCGATGTCGTGCGCAACGATGCCGTCGCGGCACTCGTCGTGAACAAGGCGCGCGGCAGCGTGGTGCTGGTGCGCCAGTTCCGCTACGCGACCCTGTCGCGCGGCGAGGGCTGGCTGACCGAGACGGTCGCCGGTCTGGTGGACGAGGGCGAAGTACCGGAGGACGCCGTGCGCCGCGAAATCCTGGAGGAGACGGGATACGAAGCGGGCGTGCTCGAGCCCGTCTTCACGTTCTATCCCACGCCGGGCATCACCTCGGAGCGGATCGTCCTTTTTTGCGCCGAAACGCGCGCAAGCAAACCCGCCGGGAAGGGCGGCGGCGTGGCGGACGAGCACGAGGACATCGAGGTGATAGAGCTTTCGTTCGCGGACGCCTTCGCGCGGCTCGACCGCGGCGAATTCGCCGACGGCAAGACGATCATCGCGTTGCAGTGGCTGCGGGAGCGCCTGCGCGCGCCGGTCAACGCACCCCGGCCGCGTTGAGGAAGGCGCCGCACTTCTTGTCTTCCTTCAGGATGTGCTGGAGCACCCACTCCATCAGGACGTTGGCAAGCTCCGTGGACATGCCCATGCGGGCCGACAGCTTGCTCCGGAAATTCTCGATCGTGTCGCGCAGCACGCCGTGCTGGCGCCGCATCTCGGCCAGACCGGGATATCCGGCCTCGGCCAGCATCGCTTCCTCGCGCGCGCAGTGCTCGATCGCGAAGGCGAGCGCCTCTTCGGCGACGGCGGCGGCGGCGGCGTTGCTGGCCGAGCCGTCGAGGATGCCGGCATAGAGCCGGTTCAACAGATCGAAGAAGCGCCTGTGATCGGCGTCGAGCGCGGCGACGCCGATGCTGAAGGACTCCGACCAGTTGAGGAATGCCACGCGCCGCCTCCTATACAGGGGACAGCCAGAATGCGACGGCCCCGGTTTGCAGGTCGTGAACTCCCAAAAACCGCAGACAGGCCGCGGCGTGCGGTGCCGCGGCCGTGCGCAAGCCGGAGCCCT
Organism: Rhizomicrobium sp.; assembly: GCA_035524815.1. Lineage (GTDB taxonomy): Bacteria > Pseudomonadota > Alphaproteobacteria > Micropepsales > Micropepsaceae > Rhizomicrobium. The sequence continues at coordinate 955 of DATKOE010000123.1, read as the reverse complement.
TGGGACGGGGGAATGTCCCATTTCGGGGCGGCCGTGGTCTGCGGGCGCTGTTTTCTTGACGGCGGGCGTCATGTTAGCTAACCTATTAGCTAACAGGAGCGGACATGACCGTCGTCAAGATTCACGACGCCAAGACCAATCTATCGAAGCTCATCGCGCGCGTGGAAGCGGGCGAGGAGATCGTGATCGCACGCGACGACAAGCCGGTGGCCAGGCTCTCGACGGTGGAGCCCGCTCGCACGGCGTACGACTTTGCGGAAGAAGGCGCGGCGTATGATGCGGGGCTGGCGGCGCGCATCACAAGCGATCCCGCGGTGTGCGGCGGGCGGCCGTGCATCCGGGGCATGCGCATCCGCGTGGCCGACGTGCTGGGGCTGATGGCGAGCGGTATGACCAAGGCCGCCGTGCTCAAGGACTATCCCTATCTGGAGGGAGCGGATGTCGACGCGGCGCTGGCCTACGCCGCCGGGGCCGCGAGCCACCGCGTGATCCGCCACCGTAACACCCGAGCATGAAATTCCTGCTCGACGCGCAACTGCCTTCGCGCTTGACGAAGGCGCTCACGCGCGCCAGGCACGAGGCGGCGCATATCTACGAATGCGGGATGCTGACGGCGAAGGATCGCGACATCTGGAAGTACGCGGCGAAACACGGGTTTGCCGTCGTCACCAAGGACGCCGACTTTGCTGCGATGCGTGCACACGCCGCCCGCGGCCCGGCCGTGGTGTGGCTGCGGCTGGGAAATGTCACGAACGATGCGCTGATCGAGGCGTTCATGTCCGTGCTGCCGGAGGGCGCAGCGGCGATCGAGGCGGGGGAGGGCATCGTTGAAGTGCGCTAAATCTCGAACCGGTGCTTCGCGAAGACCGCCTCGACTTGTTCGTGGGACGCGAACTTGCCTTCGGCGGCATCGCGCAGGCCTCGCTCGCTCCCTTCACACTCGGCTGTTGTCGGA
>DATKOE010000122.1:0-3885 GCA_035524815.1 Rhizomicrobium sp. | reverse complement strand
CCGCCTGAGCCTGCACCGCCTGAGCCTGCACCGCCTGAACCAGCGCCGCCTGATCCGGCGCCGCCTGAGCCTGCACCGCCTGAGCCTGCACCGCCTGAGCCCGCACCGCCTGCACCGGCCCCGCCTGAGCCGGCCCCGCCTGCACCGGCACCGCCTGAACCGGCCCCGCCTGCACCGGCCCCGCCTGAGCCGGCACCGCCTGAGCCAGCACCGCCTTTGCCCCCACCGCCTGAGCCTGCACCACCTGCGCCCGCACCACCTGAGCCAGCACCACCTGACCCGGCACCACCTGACCCGGCACCACCTGACCCGGCACCAGCGCCGGCGCCACTCGATCCGGCACCTGCGCCCGCACCCCCGCCGGCACCAGCGCCACCAGCGCCCGCTCCGGCGCCGGCACCTGCGCCACCAGCGCCCGCTCCGGCGCCTGCGCCAACACCACCAGCGCCCGCTCCGGCTCCAGCCCCAGTTCCGCCGCTGCCATGACCGCCGCCATTGCCAGCGCCGCCACCCGCACCGTTGCCGCCATTGCCGCCGCCACTGCCGCCGCCATTTCCGCCACCATTTCCGCCACCATTGCCGCCACCATTGCCGCCCCTGGCGGCTGCGGGGTAACCCGCACCCGATAGCGCCAATGCCAACGCCCATATCACTGCGCGTTTTGTCGACTGCTTCATTGTCCTCCCCTCCATTTCCAAGCCGCTTCACAAGCGCGTCCGAACTGTCAAAGCCGCGCCGCGCGCATGCCGACAAAGCGGCGCGCAAGGCATGTGCCGCGATGCAGTGGAGGAGCCGTATCGCTATTCCTCAGAACAACCGGAATGACCGCTCCTGCCATTCGTCGTGGAATGCACGCGGTCGCCGAAGGACGTCGCAACGATTCCAATGAAGCAAGCCGCCGGCGATACGATTCGGATCGCAAATCAATTCGGTGATGGCGGTGCATTGTCATCGCATGACGCCGCAATCACTGCCACATGGCCGCAGATGCCCGGCGCCAGCATCGGATAGGCGGACCAAGAACAGCATGGGGGCGAGAACGGCGTCGAAGCGCCACTTCCCAAGGGACGGCTGTTGGAAGCCTCAAGAAAGGGGGCGGAAAGCATGCCGCGAAAGTTGACGAAGATATCCGTATCCGCGCCTTGCATTCGGATATAAGCGAGCAACGCCTCAACGGGGGGCAGGTTGTCGCGACCGTCTGTAACCGCCGCGATCATCAAGATGAGTTCGAAGGCGGCCGGCCCGAGGAAGCCGTCAAATGGCGATGCTCGCCGATCCGCCGCCCGGTGCGCGATCGTGAGCGAGTTCGCCGGGCTGGTGGCCCGGCTTGCGCGCAACGAGAAAGCGGCATGGCGCCGCCCCATCGACGGCAGCGGGGCCTTCAGGCACAGCACCGCGCCAGCCTGGCGGCGAAATATCAGGAGCGCTGGGCGTAGACGTTGCACCAGCCGTCGGCCGCGACCGCCTTGCCGGAAAACATCGGGCATGCGCCTGCTGCTTCGCCCGCGGCGCCCGTAAAGAAGCGGCAATTGGCGCAGCGCTGACCTGCTGCATATTTCGGAAATTTGCCTGCGTCGACGCTGCTCGCCTTGGCACGATAGCCCAGCGACTTGGCCGTGGCGTCGTTCTCGTCAACGAGCGCTGGCGCTGCGAGCGCCCGCCCGGCCGTGGCGAGTGCGGCGCAGAGGCCGGCGGCGTGAAGGATGAAGGTTCTGCGATTGCGGGTATTCATGCTGATGTCCAGGGTGAGATTGCAGATAATTCGTACTGCCATGGTTAAAGGGAAGCCTAGTGCCGAGGGCCGGCATTGAGGGGCGTGGTCGACGATTGCGCGGCTTCCGAAGTCAGCTTCGCGTCACCCGCGTCGTAACCGTTGGTGTAGAGCAGGAACGCCATCAGGTCCGCGTACTCCTGATCGCTCATCTTGCCGGGGCGGTCGGCCGGCATGTTGGTCGCCATATACTGGTAAATGCCGCCGATCGTCAGATGTGAATTCGCGGCCGGGGCGAAGGCTGGACCGCTCAATGCAGGGGCGGTGATGCCTTCGAGTTGCGCACCGTGGCATTTCGCACAGGATTCCGAATAAAGATGCTGGCCGTGTTCAACCTGTTCGTGATCGAATGCGGGGGCGTTGCCACCGGTGGTCGCGGCCACCTTGACGATGGAGCCCGCCGCGCGCAGGTTGGCGCCTGCTCGCTGGTACCTGGCCTTTGCGCCGTCGAGATATGAAGCATTCGCACGCGCCTCGCTCGTCGCACCTTCTGGCAGTGTCCAGCCGCGCGTGAGTGCGGCGAGGCGGCCATCGTCATTCAAATGCGTGAGCGCGTTGTCGATGCGCGCTTGCAGCCCACGCATGCCAGGTCCCGAAGCGAACACGAGATCCCAGTCGGAATACGGGGAGGGCGCTGCTGCAACGGCGAATTGCTGCTCGGGATGCGCGCGCTGGTAAGCGACGACAGCCGGGTACCAGACTATCGCGCGCTGGGCGCGTCCTTTCGCCACCGCGTCGACAGTCAATTCGGATGTGTTTTCCAGGTCGAAGCGCACATTCTTCTGTTGCACGGCGATTAGCTGCGATGGGCTCGACCAGGTCGCCGCGATGGTCTCCTTGCCGTCTGCGGCAGCCGTTGCCGCGCGCGAACGGCGCAAGGTGACGCTCACATAGCCGGAGCGCAGATAGCCTCGAGAGAAGATCATCTGCGAGCCAGACGCGTCGGCGATCGACGAGCGGGGGAAGCCCGCAACGAGGTCGCAGTCGCGGCCAAGCGCGCGCGAAAGTTCGTGCGCCGAGATGCCGTCGTCGCCGCCATCGTCGTCGATCCCGTGCGCGGCGAACGTCGCGGCTACGCCGGCGGTCTTCAGTACGGCACGCGCAACCGCCTGGTCGAGCGCGGCCGTTGAGCTGCCCGGCAACGTGCAGACTCGCACGACGTTCGTCGCGGCATGTGCGCTCATGTGCGCGCTGCCCGCCGCGAGCGCAGCGGCCACGGCGATGTGTGTGATCCGGATGTTCATGATCGTGTGCTCCAGTGGAGGCGAGGCCGCCGCGCGCGCGAGGCGCGCGCGGCGGGAAGCAGGGATGAGAGGCGCGGGAGGAAAAGCGGAATGCTCGCTCAGCCCCGGTTCAGCGCGAACACGTAGAGCGTGCCGCCGCGCGGAACATCCTTGGCCACGTCGGCCATTGGGCCGCCCCAGATCGGATTCGCGCCGCCGTAGCCGGCAAGCACCGCGACGTACTCCTTACCATCGACTTCGAATACGGACGGCTGCGCGACGATGCCGCTCGCGAGCTGCGGGCTCTCCCAGAGCACCTTGCCGGTGGAGATGTCGAACGCATAGAGATGGCCGTCGAGCGAGCCGCTGAACGCGAGTCCGCTCGCCGTCGTGGCGACGCCGCCGTTCCAGGGCATCTTGCTCCAGTGACCCCAGAGCTTCTTGCCCGTGTTGACGTCGATGGCCTGTAGTTCGCCATAACCGTCGCTGCCCGGTTCAGGCTTGATTTCGAAGCCCTCCCCGAGGTAGGGCAGGCCTTCCATGTAGCTCACCGACTTGCCTGAGAGACTCATGCACGCATGGAGCGCCGGCACGACGGCAATGTGTCGCTCGGGATCGTAGGACACCGACCACCAGTTCTTGCCGCCGAGAAAGCTCGGGCAGGTGTCGATGGTGGTGCCGGCTTTCGGGTATTTCGAGGCGTCCTGCACCGGCTTGCCTTCCGCGCTGTAGCCCGTCACCGAGGTTGCCTTCACGAACGGCTCCGCGTAGATCAGCTTGCCCGTTTGCCGGTCGATGGCGTGGAAGAAGCCGTTGCGGTCCGCGTGGATGATGGCGTCGTAATCCTTGCCTTTGTACTGGATGTTCGCGAGAATCGGCGTGTTGACGCCG
>DATKOE010000121.1:0-11747 GCA_035524815.1 Rhizomicrobium sp. | reverse complement strand
CTTTCGGGCGCTCGCAGATGATCGTCACGTCGCAGTGAACGATCGATCCGCCCCTTTCGCGCACAAGTTCCGCTGCACGCTCAAGGAAAATCGATGAGGCCGCGCCGCGCCAGCGCTTGTCCGCGGGCGGAAAATGCTGCCCGATGTCGCCGGCGCCGATGGTGCCGAGGATCGCGTCGGTCAACGCATGCAAGCCCGCATCGGCATCCGAATGGCCTTCGAGTCCATGGTCGTGCGGCACCTTCACGCCGCAAAGCCAGATGTGGTCGCCAGCGGTGAAGCGGTGGACGTCGAATCCCGATCCTGTGCGGACTTCGCCCAGGTGCGCCGATAACAGCAATTCCGCCGTGGCGAAGTCCTCAGCCGTTGTAACTTTCATGTTGGTTTCTTCTCCCGGCACAGCGACAATCTTCATCCCCGCCAGTTCCGCCAGCGCCATGTCGTCGGTGACGTCTTCCTCCGCGTGGTCGCGATGAGCCTTCAGAATATCGGCGAAGCGGAAACCCTGCGGCGTCTGCGCACGCAACAAGCCCGCGCGCGGCACCGTGATCCACTCGCCGTTGTTGAACTTGCGCAAAGTGTCGGCGACCGGCAACAGGGGAACCGCCGCCTCCGCGCCGGCATCGAGGGCGCCGATCACCGCTTCGATCAATCTCCGCGACGCGAGCGGACGGGCGGCGTCATGGATCAGGACAAAGTCGGGAGACGCGCTTGCCAGGAGTTCCAGACCGCGATGCACGCTTTCCTGCCGCGTCGACCCGCCAGTGCCGGGCGGCCGGAGGGTCAGTCCCGCCATCGCTTCGCCATAGAGCTGCTCCTGACCTGCGCCGATCATCACTTGAACGAGTGCATCAGGCCACCGCCCGAACAGTTCGACGGCGAGACGGATCATCGGTCGCCCAAGAACTCGTGCGTATTGCTTGGCAACCGTTCCGCCAGCGCGTTCGCCCCTGCCGGCAGCCACAATGAGAATTGCTAGACGCGGCATCTGGAATCGCCAACGACATCCCGGCGCTTCCTAGCATGGGGCGTGGGGTTTGGTATGGCGCCGTCAGTCCCCGCTTGCCGTCGCTGGGGTGCGCGGTATCCTCAAGGCGAAGTGTCGGGCAACCTCGCGCTGTGCCTGGCCAGTCGCTATCGAGTTGCATGCGGCTTGTGGGCGCGGCTCGACCGGCCCCGAAGACATTGCATAAATAACGGGCAAGGAGCTATGATGCCTATGTAATAGGCATGGCTGTCCAGTGACCTCCTCTCCACCGCGCCCCGAGCCGCCCGCACCCACACAGATCGCGGGCGCGCTCCCAATGCCCGTAATCGTCGTGGGTCCCAATCTCGAGCTCATATACGTCAACCCCGCTGCCGAGCAGTTCTTCCAGTCCGGTTCGGGTCCCCTCCTGAAGCAAACGCTGAAGGACCTAATCCCATTTGGCAGTCCCGTGCTGCAACTGGTCGGGCAGGCGCTCGAGCGCCGGGCCTCGGTCGGGGAGCGCCATGTCGATCTCTCCACACCACGCCACGGCGAGCATGTTGCTGACGTGACCGTCACGCCGCTCATCGAACCCGAACGGAGCGTCGTCATTACTTTGCAGGAGCGCAGCCTGGCGCAGCGCATCGATCGCCAGCTCATGGCGCGCGGCGCGGTGCGGTCGATGCACGGAATGGCGGCCGTTCTGGCGCACGAGATCAAGAACCCGCTGGCGGGCATTCGCGGCGCCGCGCAACTGATCGAGGAATCGCTGCAGCCCAACGAGCGCGAACTCACGCAGCTCATCCTCTCCGAGACCGACCGCATACGAGGCCTCATCGACCGCATGGAGTCGTTCGGGGACACCCGCTCGTTTCCGCGCGCGCCCGTCAACATCCACGAAGTGCTCGATCGGGTGCGCCGCGTCGCGGAGACGAGCTTCGCGCGAACCGTCAATTTCATCGAGACCTTCGATCCCTCGCTGCCGCGCGTGCTCGGCGATCGCGACCAGCTGATCCAGGTTTTCCTCAATCTGGTGCGCAACGCCGCGGACGCGCTGCCCGAATCGGGCGGCGAGATCACGCTGACCACCGCGTACCGGCACGGCGTCAAATTTGGCGCGGCCGTTGCAGGGGAGCGGTTGAGTTTGCCGCTGGAGGTGACGGTGCGTGACAACGGCGCGGGCATCCCGCCGGACTTGATGCCTCACATCTTCGATCCCTTCGTCACCACGAAGCGCGGCGGCTCCGGCCTCGGCTTGGCGCTGGTGGCGAAGATCATCAACGACCACGGCGGCGTGATCGAGTGCGATTCGGTTCCGCGCCGCACGATCTTCCGAATCCTATTGCCGAAAGCGCCGAACGGCGCCGAGGAGAGCCAGAATGCCTGACGGCACGATCCTCATCGCCGACGACGATTCCGCGATCCGCACGGTCCTCAATCAGGCGCTCGGACGGGCGGGATACAACGTACGCACCACGGGCACGGCTGCCGGTCTGTGGCGCTGGGTTTCGGCGGGCGACGGAAACCTCGTGATCACCGACGTGATCCTCCCAGACGAAAACGGCTTCGATCTAATCCCGCGCATCAAGCGGCTGCGGCCGGACTTGCCGGTCGTGGTGATGAGCGCGCAAAACACGATCCTCACCGCCATCACCGCCGCCGAGCGCGGCGCCTTCGACTATCTGCCCAAACCTTTCGATCTCAAGGAACTCACCAGCGTCGTCCAACGCGCCCTGGCGGCGCCGCAGGCCAAGCGCGACAACATCCCCGAAGGTGAGGGGGAAGGCGACGGCCTTCCGCTCATCGGCCGCTCTCCCGCGATGCAGGAAATCTATCGCGTCATCGCGCGGCTGACGCAGACCGATCTTACCGTGATGATCATGGGCGAGAGCGGCACCGGCAAGGAACTCGTCGCCCGCGCCCTGCACGATTACGGCAAGCGCCGTCACGGGACATTCGTCGCCGTCAACATGGCAGCCATCCCGAAAGAACTCGTCGAGAGCGAGTTGTTCGGCCACGAGCGCGGCGCCTTCACCGGTGCGACCAACCGCGGAATCGGACGTTTCGAGCAGGCCGAGGGCGGCACGCTGTTCCTCGACGAAATCGGTGACATGCCGCTGGAAGCGCAGACGCGGCTTCTGCGCGTACTTCAGCAGGGTGAGTACACTACGGTGGGTGGCCGCGTGCCGATCAGAACCGACGTGCGGATCATCGCCGCGACCAACCGCGACCTGCGCCAGCTTATCCAGCAAGGACTGTTCCGCGAGGATCTGTACTATCGGCTCAACGTCGTGCCGCTGCGCCTGCCGCCGCTGCGCGAACGCGCGGAGGACATCCCCGATCTCGTGCGCCACTTCCTGCGCAAGGCGGAGGAGGAGGGTCTGCCCGCCAAGCACCTCGACGCCGACGGCCTGGAGATCCTTCGTCACCATCGCTGGCCCGGCAACGTCCGAGAATTGGAGAATCTGATCCGCCGTCTGGCCGTGCTTCACTCCGGCGAAACCATTCCCTCGGCGGCGGTTGCGGCCGAGTTGAAGGAACCCGTACGGAGCGGACCTGCCGACCAGGGCGACGAGCCGGTTTCGCTGAGCGCCGCGATGGAGCGGCACTTGACCAAGTACTTCGCGGAGCACGGCGACCGATTGCCGCCGCCCGGTCTCTATGATCGCGTGCTGCAGGAGATCGAGCGTCCGTTGCTCTCGATTTGCCTTGCCGCCACCCGCGGCAACCAGATTCGTGCGGCCCACCTTCTTGGCCTCAATCGCAACACGTTGCGCAAGAAAATTCGCGACCTGGGTCTGGAAGTTATTCGGGGCCTTAAGCCGGATTGACCGGCCCGCCGGCAGGGGTTGCACGTTTACCCTGTCCACAAGCGCGACCGCAGCATTCTTGCAACAGGTTGCGGATGGGCTACACTCAGTGTTTCCGAAGCGGCACGGGCAACTTAGCAGTGGTGCCGATTCAACACGGTTGGGAATGGCCTCAATAGGTTCGAATCAAGCCCCTCAAACCGGGGGCCCACAAGCACTGTCGAGCGCCCGGTGGCTCGTCGTCGGCGCCGTGGTTCTTTTGCTGCTGATCGTCCTGCTCGGGGCGGCAATGTACTTCATCCTGACTGGTCTGACCGACGCCAGTCCCAAGCCCGCGGTACTGATCGCGCTCGCTTTCATCATTCCGACCATCGTCCTCACGCTGGGCGCCGTCGTCGGCTGGCGGCTCGTGCGTCTCGTGGCGGAGCGCCGTTCGGGCGGCGCCGGAGCGAAGTTGCATGCGCGGCTCGTGATGATGTTCTGCGCCGTCGCCCTGGTTCCCGTCGTCCTCGTTGCCGTGTTCGCGGCGGTGACGCTCAACCTCGGCGTCGAGTCCTGGTTCTCGTCTCACGTCAAGACGGCGCTCGAAGGGGCCACGAACGTCGCCCAAGCCTACGCCATCGAGCACGAGCGCGGCATTATCATCGACGCGGGCCAGATTGCCGACAGCATCCAGACCGACCCGCGGATCATCGATGTGCAGCAGAAGAAGGTCAATCAGGGCCTGATGTTCGCGCGCATCGAGGAACTCACGAAGAGCCATCAGCTCGACGCGACGTTCGTCGTCGACAGCCACGGCAATCTGCTCGGCAGCACCGTGCCGCTGAGCGACGCGAGGGTCTCATGGTCTCCTTCGCTCGTGCCTACCCCGGCCGATTATGCGGCGGCGCGGGCCCGCAACGTCGTGTACGGAGACGATGCCAAGAAGGGCATCGTGCACGCGCTGGTCCAGTTGAAGGCGCTGAACGACGCGTATCTGCTGGTCGTACGCTACATCGACCCCGACGTGCTCGGCTATTATCAGCGCACGCATGACGTGATCGACCAGTACCACCGGCTGGAGGACAACCGGGCGAAGGTCCAGATCGTTTTCTTCTGGCTGTACGCGGCCGTGGCCCTGCTGATCCTGCTGGCGGCGATCTGGCTCGGCTTGTGGGCCGCGAATCGCATCGTGCGGCCGATTTCGCGCCTGATCCGTGCCGCGGAACGGGTTTCTGAAGGCGACCTGAAGGCCCAGGTCGCCGTCGATCACTATGACGACGAGGTGGGAACGCTGGGGCGCGCCTTCAACCGCATGACACAGCAACTCGACGCCCAGCGCAGCGCGCTCGTCACCGCCAATCAGCAGAACGAGGAGCGCCGCCGCTTCACCGAAACAGTACTCGCAGGCGTCAGCGCAGGCGTGATCGGCGTCGATGCGGACGGGCAGATCACGATCGTGAACCGTGCCGCCGCGCGGCTCCTGAATGCGACGCCCGAGGAGATCGAGGGTCAGCATTACGCCGAAGCGGTGCCCGAACTTGCTGGGCTGATCCGCCGCGCGATCCAGGAGCCGGTCTCCCGTTCGAGCGGAGAGGCGACGATAAAACGGGCAGGGACCACCCGCACGCTGAGCGTCCAGGTGACGAGCGAGCACGGCCGGCTCGCCACAGGTTATGTCGTGACCTTCGACGACATCACCGATCTGGTTTCGGCCCAGCGCACCGCCGCCTGGGCCGATGTCGCCCGCCGCATCGCCCATGAGATCAAGAATCCGTTGACGCCGATTCAGCTTTCGGCTGAGCGTCTCAAGCGCAAGTACGGCCGGGCGGTCGGCGACGACCGCGAAGTCTTCGAGCAGTGCACGGACACGATCATCCGCCAGGTGGGCGACATCGGACGCATGGTCGACGAATTCTCGTCCTTTGCGCGCATGCCGACGCCTGTCATGAAACGCGAAAGCGCACAGGAAATCCTCCAACAGGCGGTGTTTCTGCAACGCGAGGCGCATCAGGACATTGCGTTCGAGACACACGTACCCAAAGAGATGATTTGGTTCGAATGCGACGGCCGGCTGGCGACACAGGCGTTGACGAACGTTGTCAAGAACGCGACGGAAGGCATCGCCTCGCGCGTGGCCAAGGGCGACGACGCGCCGGGCAAGATCTCGGTGACGCTCGAAGCTTCGGACTCGCTGGTGGCATTCCGGGTGACCGACAACGGGATCGGCCTGCCGGCCGAGCAACGCCACCGCCTGACCGAGCCGTATGTGACGACCCGCGCCAAGGGCACAGGCCTCGGGCTCGCGATCGTCAAGAAGATCATGGAGGACCATGGCGGCGAAATCCTTCTCGAGGATGCCGCCGAGGATCAGAAGGGGGCGCAGGTCTCGCTGGTGTTCCCCCTGAAACAACGGAACGTGCGTGAAAAGGGTGTGAGCGATGAGCAAACACGGATTGCCTCTGGCGTCTGAGGTCCTGGTCGTCGACGACGAGGAGGACATTCGCGATCTGATATCCGGGATTCTGACCGACGAGGGATACGAGTGCCGCGTGGCGGGGGACGCCGATGCCTGCCTCAACGCCGTGCGCCAGCGCCGGCCGCAGCTTGTCGTGCTGGACATCTGGCTGCAGGGCAGCCGGCTGGACGGCATCCAGGTGCTCGATGCCTTGAAGAGGGAAGCGCCCGAGCTTCCCGTCGTGATGATTTCCGGACACGGCACCATCGAAACCGCGGTGGCATCCATCAAGAAGGGCGCCTACGATTTCATCGAGAAACCTTTCAAGGCGGACCGGCTGATTCACGTCGTCCAGCGCGCTCAGGAAGCAGCGCGTCTGCGCCGCGAGGTGCAGGAACTCAAACTCAAGGCCGGCGACGAGACCGAAATGGTCGGCCAGTCATCCGTCATCGCGCAAATCCGCCAGGCCGTGGAGAAGATCGCGCCGACCAACAGCCGTGTCTTCATTTCGGGCCCGCCCGGATCGGGCAAAGAGTTGCTGGCACGGTTGATCCACGCCCGTTCGCGCCGCTGCAACAATGCCTTCGTCGCCGTCAACTGCGCCACGATGGAACCCGACCGCATCGAATCGGAGCTGTTCGGCATCGAGAGCACGGACGGCCCACGCAAGATCGGTCTGCTCGAACTCGCTCACAACGGCACCTTGTTCCTCGACGAAGTCGGCGACATGCCGCTCGAGACGCAGGGCAAGGTGCTTCGTGTTCTGGTGGATCAGACGTTCACCCGCGTCGGCGGCACCACGCGCGTTCAGGTGGACGCGCGCGTGATAAGCTCCACCTCGCGCGACCTGCGCGCCGAGATCGGCGCCGGGCGCTTCCGCGAAGACCTTTATCATCGCCTCAATGTCGTGCCGGTTCGCGTGCCCGCGCTTTCGGAGCGCAGGGACGACATTCCGCTGCTGGTGCAGCACTTCATGAAGCGTCTGTCGGCCACCTCGGGCCTGCCGATACGCGAAATCGGCGACGACGCCCTTGCCGTGCTGCAGGCGCACGGCTGGCCGGGAAACGTCCGCCAACTCCGGAACGTGGTTGAACGGCTTCTGATCCTGGCGACCGACGACGCTGGCCAGGCCATATCCGCCGAGCTTCTGCCGTCCGACCTCGGCGCCAACGCGCAATGGGGCGGGGCAGGGCGCAGCGATCTCGTCATCTCGCTGCCGCTGCGCGAGGCGCGCGAGATATTCGAGCGCGACTACCTCGTGGCGCAGATCAACCGCTTCGGCGGCAACATTTCGCGCACTGCCGCGTTCATCGGGATGGAGCGTTCCGCCCTGCACCGCAAGCTCAAATCGCTGGGCGTCGGCTCCAGCGTGACGGGACGCGAAACTCTAAACGCCTAAGCCCCCGTGCAGGTCATGTAAAATGCGCTGGCCCACACGCCGCCCGTCTGGCCGCATCGCCTATGTCGATGGCCGCTATCTGCCGCACGGCGAGGCCGGCGTGCACGTGGAGGACCGCGGACTTCAACTCGGAGATGCCGTCTACGAAGTCTGCCGCATCCGGCGCGGCCAGTTCCTCGACGAGGATGAGCACTTCGATCGGCTCGAACGCTCGCTGGGCGAGATCGAGATGGCTATGCCGATGAGCCGAGGTGCGATGAAGCACGTGCTGCGCGAAACCGTGCGGCGCAACGGTGTGGGCGAGGGGATCCTCTATCTCCAGGTCACGCGCGGTTCCGTGCGCCGCGACCATCCCATACCGAGCGCTCCGTTGAAGCCGACGTTGATTGTCACGGTGCATCCCCTCGACGTGGCCGCGATCGCGCGCCGGCGCATCGAAGGTGTCGCCGTAGTCACCGCGCCGGACGAACGCTGGGCCCGCTGCGACATCAAGTCCACCCAGCTTTTGGCTAATCTGCTCGCAAAGACGGCGGCGCGCCGGGCAGGCGCGTTCGAGGTCTGGTTCGTCGATCGCGATGGCTGCATCACCGAAGGCGCGTCCACCACGGCATGGATCGTCGACCGGGCAGGGTGCCTCGTGACCCGCGATCTCAGTCACGCGATTTTGCCGGGCGTGACCCGCCGCATCGTGTTGGAGCATGTCGCCGAAGCACAAATTCCGGTTGTAGAGCGGGCCTTCACGGCGGCCGAGGTCGCGTCCGCAAGCGAGGCCTTCATCACCGCGGCGTCCGCGGCGGCCATTCCGGTCGTCTCCATCGACGGGCACAAAATCGGCGACGGCAAGCCCGGCCCGCTCACGGCGCGCATCGCGGAACTGTATGCCCACGGCTAAGAACGCTTCTCACCCGCTTGTACTGCCGGCGCTTAGGCACACGCGCGGCGGGGGTTTCTTCCATGCAGCCGAAGGCCTTATGCTGGACTGCACGCTTCGCGGGGGACGCGGAGCCAATAAGCAGACGGGTACGATAAATGAGCGAAAAACAACAAAACCTGCAGGACACGTTTCTGAATGCGGTCCGGAAGAGCAAATCGTCGGTCACGATCTTTCTTGTGAACGGCGTGAAGCTTCAAGGAAACATCACGTGGTTCGACAACTTCTGTGTGCTTCTGCGTCGCGATGGGCAGGCGCAGCTCGTTTACAAGCACGCGATCTCGACCGTCATGCCGATGGGGCCGGTGCAGCTCCAGGAGCAGGAAGTCGCCGCCGAAACCGTCTAGCCTTGGGTTCTGGAGCCAGTGAAGTGTCCGCCGCGCTTCCACGCCGGGCGGTCGTTGTGCACGTCGAACCAAAGTCGCGCGGCGAAACGCTCGACCGCGATGCCGAGGCGCGCCTTGCCGAAGCCGTGGGATTGACCGTCGCCATCGGGCTTGTCGTCGTCGGCAGGCACATCGTTCCCCTGGGCCGGCCGACCCCGGCCACGCTGATCGGCAGCGGCAAGGTGGACGAGATCGCCGCCGAGGCGCGCGGCCTCGAGCCGGAAGTCGTGGTCGTCAATGCACAGCTTTCGCCCGTCCAGCAGCGCAACCTCGAACGTGCCTGGAAATCGAAGGTGCTCGACCGCACCGCGCTGATCCTCGAGATCTTCGGCGAGCGCGCCCGAACCCGCGAGGGCCGCCTGCAAGTCGAGTTCGCACATCTGACCTATCAACGCTCGCGCCTGGTGCGGTCGTGGACCCACCTGGAGAGGCAGCGCGGCGGATTCGGCTTCCTGGGTGGACCGGGCGAAACCCAGATCGAAACCGACCGCCGGCTGATCGGCGAGCGCCTTGCCAAGATCCGCCGCGAACTGGAGGGCGTGAAGCGGACGCGCGGGCTACAGCGCAAGGCGCGCAAGCGGGTGCCGTATCCGGTGATCGCGCTCGTCGGCTACACCAACGCCGGCAAGTCCACCCTGTTCAACAAGCTGACGGCCGCCGATGTCTTCGCCAAGGACGTCCTCTTCGCCACCCTCGACCCGACCATGCGCGGCCTGCGGCTTCCCGGCGGGACCAAGTCGATCCTCTCGGACACAGTGGGCTTCATCGCCGACCTGCCGCACGAGCTGGTTGCTGCCTTCCGCGCCACGCTGGAGGAGGTGCTGGAGGCCGATCTCATCGTCCATGTCCGCGACGCCGCGCACCTGGAGAGCGAGGCCCAGAAGCAGGACGTGCTGGCAGTCCTGTCGGAGCTCGGTGTGGAACCGGGCAAGGATCGTCCATTCGTGGAAGTGCTGAACAAGATCGACCTCATCGAGCCTTCGGTGCGGGAAGGACTGCTCACTCGGTCGGAGCGTGCCAACGCGCCTGTGGCCGCTTCGGCGAAGACAGGAGAAGGCCTGGAGTTGCTTCTGCGCAGGTTCGAGGACACGTTGACGGGTGCAAACATCGTGTTCCGTCTGGAGCTTGCGCCTTCGGACGGCGAAGGTCTCGCTTGGGCATACCGTCACGGCCGCGTGCTGGGGCGGCGCCCCAACGGCGCCGACGCAATCCTGCTCACGCTCAGCGCCACGCCTGCCGAGCTCGAGAAATTCGAGCACCGGTTCGGATCGAAGATAGAGCTCGGGCAGGGGGGTGGCGCCCGAAGCTGAAGCGGTTGAAGCAGCCGCAGCGCCGCGCCGACCGAAGATCACTCGTTCTTCTTCGCCGCCTGCCACAGCGCCTCCATCTCATCCAGAGATGCCTGTGCGGGGGTTTTGCCATCCTTGGCAAGACCGGCTTCGATAGCCCTGAATCGGCGAACGAATTTGGCATTGGCCGCGCGGAGCGCCTTTTCCGGGTCTACTTTGAGGTGCCGCGCCAGGTTGGCCACCGCGAACAGCAGGTCGCCGACTTCCTCTTCGAGCTTCTCGGTCGAGGCGCCCGTCGCCTGTGCCTCGGCGATCTCGCCCGCTTCCTCGGCGATCTTCTCCACCACCTTCGGCGCGCTTTCCCAATCGAATCCGACGCTTCCGGCCCGCTTTTGGAGCTTTTCGGCGCGCATCAACGCGGGCAGGGCGTGGGGCACGTCGTCAAGCAGGCTCGCGTGCTTTCCGGCCCGTTCGACGCGCTTCAACTCCTCCCAGGCCTTGGTTTGGGCGGCGGCGTTTGCCGGCGTATCGAGGTTCCCAAACACATGAGGATGGCGCGCGATCATCTTGGAAACGATGGCTTCCACCACGGCGTCAAAACCGAACAGGCCGCGTTCTTCGGCCATGCGGGCATGGAACACCACCTGGAACAGCAGGTCGCCAAGTTCCTCGCGGAGATGCTCCCAGTCCTCGTCCTCGATGGCAGCCGCAACCTCGTAGGCTTCCTCGATCGTATAGGGCGCGATGGTCGCGAACGTTTGCTCCCGGTCCCATGGGCAGCCGCCGTCCGGCGAGCGCAAGCGGCGCATGACCTCAAGAAGCCCAGCGATGTCCTTGGAGGGGTGTGGATTTTCCATGTGGCGATAAAGCCTCGCCGTGGCCATCGGGGCAAGGGCCGTGCCTGCGGACGGCGTGGGTGCTCACGGCATTTTCCTGGTGACAACGAAACGGCGGGCATCCTCCTCAGTTCGCGCCGGCTTGCGCGCGAAGGCCTCACTCGGGAAACGATCCGTGGGGCAGGCGGCGCGCGTCGGCGCCAAACCGCACAGCTTTCAACGCCAAACAAATCGTATAAGATATATTATGGGCAATTTGATGGCGATATTATACATGACACATGCTATGGTCCGGCCGACAGGCCGAATCACTCGCAAGTTTCATGGTTCGCGGAACCCCCGCGTATCGCCCCGATTTCCCAACCTGGGGGTTCCGCAGAGCTAGGAACGCGCCATGGGCGCGGAGATCGAAATTACTCCCGAGATGATCAAGGCGGGGCTGGAAGCTTACTGGGCATGGGATAAGTCGGATGATTACTCGATAGAAAGGCTCGTAACGTCTGTGTTTCGGGCGATGTCTCAGCCTGTCCAATATCCCCCATCGCAACGGAGTTGAACCGCCCATTCAAATGTCCGATGGCGTAGTAGAGGTCATCCAGTTCATCCACTGTGAATACCTCGCGAACGTCACTTCCCTTATGGCGTCCCTCGCAAACCAGTTTTACCTCTCCTGAGGGTTTTCCATCTTTGAG
>DATKOE010000120.1:0-19767 GCA_035524815.1 Rhizomicrobium sp. | reverse complement strand
GTGGGGCGGCGACACCTATGTCGGAGGGCTGTTGGTCGTTCCGTTGATGTTTTCTGGCGGCGTGCTCGCAACGCTATGCATTTTGGAACTCGTGATCGCGCGCTTCTGGACGGCTCCGGGCAAGCCGATCCAGAAAACGCTTTTGCGGGCGGCAATGATGTGGCTCTGGCCGGTGGGCTTTAGTCTCTTACTGGCGATCGGCGCGGTTTGGCACAGTCCCTTCCTCCGCGCCAACGGCAACGCCCATGTTCACATCGATTTCGCTCGCTTCTTCGCTGGCTACGTAATGCATTATTCGACCGCCATGGCCGGACACTTTGCGATTTACTTCGTCGCGATCTTCGTGCCGCTGCTGATCTGTGAATTGCTCGTCGGGCGATTCTGGCCCTCACATGCGCAAGCTCGAGGCTAGGCGAGCCTATTTCTCGACCAATCCCACCATCCGGCCCGCGCGAACGCACATCACGGCGACATGATCGAGCATGAAGGTGACCCCAGGCGTGCAATTCATTCGCGCCCGCGCTGCTGAACTTGATCCGGCAATGTCAAAGAACCTCTTGGAAGTGGAAAGCGCGCGGTGAGGCTTCAAGGGGCACGCCGATCACATTTGATTTCACATCCGCGGCGCAGTTGCACGCAGAGGCGGAGAGCAAATAAGTATTCCGCCGCCGATTGCGGCATCAAGGCGCGCAAGAGGCGCACCCGTTCTGGTAGCCTGTCATCCTGGTCGGAAGGTCTCGGGGGGGATGATGAGGGCGTGGTTCGCAGCTCTGAGCGCTGCTTTGCTTTTGATCGCTAATGAGGGATCGAGTTTTTCGGCATTGGCCGCTTCCGGCCCGGTTTCGGTTAGGGCCAAACCCGGCGGCTCCTATGAGCAGCGCGAGGCCGATGAGGAGCGCTGCAACAAGCTCGCACAGGAAGCAAGAATTGGGGACCTTCCGCCCTCGAACTCTCCAACTCCGCAAATCCCATACAACTACGCGTACAGCCCGGCGGCAAACATGGCGGGTAGTTTTGTGGCTCTGATCATCATCGGTGGAATTCAGGAAGCCGAAATGCGGGACCATGCCGAAGAGCTTTGTCTGAAAAATCTAGGCTATCGCATGGTGCCACTCACTCCCGGCGAGGCTTCGGAGTATGCCCGGCTCTCATCGTCAAAAAAGAGCGAATGGGAGCGCAAGTTCCTCGGCAGCGATATTGCTGCGCGATACGACGCCGTTTTCCAACCCGCCGTCCCGCCTCTGCCGGATATCCCAGATGGTCCGATGCGTCAGGGAGGACTGCAGTTTGACGGCTTTGCGGTCGCAGCCAAGCTGATCGGTAATCACGACTTGTTGCTGACAAGCAAGGCTACACGCGTGCGCACCGCTGTTCTAACGACGCCGATCGAAACGAAAGAAGGCGATATCCGTATCGTCGCCGATCCCGGTACGGTGTTTCATCTCGTGGATTATCGTCATCAAGTCGATCCGCTGCTGCGGCCGGACGGCGCGACGTGGTGCGGCTTGGTCCATCAACTCTCGAAGGGCAATTCCACGGAAGCGACCTATTGCTTTGTCGGACGTGAGGACGGCTACGAGGTCTTCCGGGCAGGCGGCGAGTCCTGGTTTGCAGGGCCGGCGGCCAATGCGCAACCGCTGCCACGGTATCGAGAGCCGATCAAACTCGAGGAGCGCGCACAAGACGACCTCGGGCCGCTGGACTTCGATATCACTGTTCTTGCAATTAACAAGGTCCATGTTCTGCTTTCTGCAGGTGTTACTCACGACGGCAAGCGCGTGGAGTTGTGGCAGCGATACCTGAACTGGAACCAGCACAAGAAAGCGGTGCTGCCGTTATGGGACAGGCGCGTGACGCTCACCATCGACGGGCGGTTGATGGATGCAGAGCTGGAATCGGGTGGCGACGGCAGCGATTGGCGCTCGGCATTGGCGCTGAACTGATCGCTCCTGCGGGTGAGAACAGCGACGCACACACGACCCACGGGTTACCGGGTGCGTTTCTGTATCCAGCCGGCGATGGTTTCCAGGCTGGCTTCGTCGGAGAAGGGCGGCCCGAGCTGCGACCACTCCTCGATGGTTCCGATCTTCGCCTTCTGGAGGATGTGGTTGATCCCTTCGGGCTCGAGGATGGTGACATCGCGGTTTCCGGCGAGGGCGGCACGAAGCGGAGGGAAATTCACGCTCGCCGGAATCTGCAGGTCCCGCGTTCCCGTCATGGCCAGCACGTGCGCTCTGATGGCACGCAGATTGGTCGCGGGATCGTAGGCTAGGCGTTCCCGCGCCTGCCGCGAGGAGACCATCGCGGCCAGCGCGTCGGACTGTTCCTGGGTGACGGCTCCGCGCGCGACGATCGGCGCGAAAATCCGCTTGCCGCTCGCGCGCGCTTCTTCGTCGGTCCTGGCGGCAATTGCAGCGGCATAGAGCTGCTTCATCGCCTCGCGCCCCTTCGGGATCTCGGCTTCGGTCACCCCGCCCGCACGCGCCTCGCGTTCCCATTGATACAGCGCCAGCTGGTCCGTCCGCGCTGCCACGACCCCGAGGAGCACGACAAAGGCGAGCGAGTGATCCTTCGCGGCGATCGCCGCGGCCACGAGCGAACCCTCACTACCGCCGAGAACGCCGATCTTCGCTCGATTCACATCGGCCCGCGTTTTGAGGTAGGCGACGAGCGCCGTGGAATCGCCGATCAGGTCGTTCAGCGATGCAGTCTGCAGGTCGCCCGTCGAACCGCCGCAGCCGCGCTTGTCGAAATCCAGCGAAGCGATACCGTACGCCAGGAGCCGTGCCGCCAGGCGTTCGAACGCTCCACGCGTCTGCGGCCCGGCACCATTGATGAGCAGCACGGCGGGGAACGGTCCCTTGCCCGCCGGAGCACGAAACGTCGCTGCGAGCCGCACACCTCCCGCAGAGTTGTCTACTGTGACCTCATCCGAATGCCCGCCGAACGGCTGGGTCACGCTGTCCGCAGCAGCGCCACCCGATGCCAGAAGCAGGATCAGGCCTGCGGCCGCAGCGAAGCGGAACATGGTCGCCCTCCGAATGCCTGAGGCGCTACTTCCCCTTCAGCCCCACCATGCGCCCCGGAATCCCGCCCGCGTCGAAATAGCGCGTGGAGCCGACTTCCTCGACATTCACCACCGTCTGCACGCCGTTGGTGGCCTTGGCGGAGGTCAGCGTGCGGCGCGTTACCTTTGGCATCTTGCCGCCCTGAAGCGCTTCGCTCGTCACCCGGCCTCTCAGCGTGCCCGAGCCCTTGAGGTCGAGCCTCAGGATGTGGGCGAGCGTCGGCGTGACGTCGACATTGCCGACCGGCGCCTTGTCCACGAATCCAGCTTTGAAGTCCGGCCCGATCGCGGCCATGAAGTTGCGCGTGTCGGCGCGGCTGAAGCTGCCGTGGTTGCCCTGGCCCTGGCCCAGCGTGCCGTCGGCGATTTCGCCGGCGCACATCTGCTCGCCGAGGGTGCAGCCGCCGATCACGAAGGTGCGGAAAACCACCACGATCATCGGCTGCGGCACGTTCGAGGAACCGATCAGGTTGACCTCGCTCATCGGCAGCGCGCCCGCGAAATCGGCGGCGCCGTCCTTGAGCAGCGCGTCGTTGACGAACAACCCGCCGACATAAGGTTGCTGCACGAGCCGGTCGAAGATCCGCTTGGCAGTGTCGCGCGAGCCGTCCGGCACGTAGATGAAGTCGGTCGGCCCGTTGGCGATGACGACCGCTTGCGGCGCGTCGGCCGAGGGGCCGATCAGGCCCGAGCCCTGCATCGGCTTGTCGCCCGAGGCTTCATCCATCTCGGCGTTGGAGCGGTCGGGGTCGAACACCTTCTGCCCGAGCCAATGCGCGACGTCGTACGCCAGGAAGCCTTGCGTGAGCGTGGCGCGCTCGACGCGCCCGTTCGGCGCCGGCAGCCCCCGCGCCACGGTCGAAAAGCCGTGGTCGGCGATCACGAAAACGTCGGTATTGCCGTCGAGTCCTTGTTGCTTCAACGCATCAAGAATGCCTTTCAAGTCGCTGTCCGCGTTGTAGATCGCGGCCCGGTCGGTGAAGCTGTTGATGCCCGGCACGAGCTTGCCGGCGCTGTCGCCGGCGTTGTGCTGGGTGTAATCGGGATCGCGCGACCAGTAGAGCATCGCGAAGGGCTTTCCGTCCTTCTTCAGCCTCGGGATCAGGACTTGGGTGACCGCCTGTCGCTGCCAGCCCTGCTGCACCACGTCGGGGACGCCGGGAGCGGGCTCCGCGGTATCGCCGCCGGCCGCCTTGGCGATGTCCGTGCCGAGGTCCTTGCCCAGCATCGTGCTCTTCGTCGGCGAGCCGTCCGGATTGTCGGCGTGACCGGTCGCTTCGTCGATGAAGATGCCCAGCGGTCCGTCGACGGCTTCGTCGGTGCTGTCGAGCGCCGGCAGGAACTGGATCGCCAGCGGCCCCTTCTTCCCGACCAGGATGGTGTTCATGCCCGCCGCCCGCGCCGCCTGCATCAACGTCGTCTGGGCGAGATAGTCGTCCGGGAAGTGCTGTTTCATCTCGCGCAGCACGCAGTCGTCTTCCAGGAAGGTCGAGGGCGCGCCGCCGTGGCATGCCACCGGAAATCCGACATACAGCGTGTTGGCGTAGTTGCCGGTGTCGCCCAGGTAGTGCCCGGTGGCAATGGCGGAGGCGTTTGCGGTCGTCAGGGTCGGAAAGACGGCATGGCTGTTGGCGAAATCGACGCCCTCGCGCCGGACGCGCGCCATCGTGGGCGCGGTTTCGGGCGTCACGCTGGCATAACGCAAGCCGTCTGCGACGAAGATCACCACGTTGCGGGTCCCGGCCGCTTCGGCGGGCAGGGCGAGACAGAGCGTCAGGGCGGCGACGGCGGCGTATCTCATCGTGAATCCCCTTGGAAGGCGCCAGACCCTAACGCGTCTCCATGACGGTTAAAGCAATTTCCTGCCGCCGCCTGGGGCCTTGACCCGGACCCCTCCGAACCGTCACAACCCCCTGTCTTTTCTGGGGATTGGTTTTAGGAACTCGGCCATGCACGCCTATCGCACCCATACCTGCGGCGAACTGCGGAAGAAGGACGTGGGCGTGCGCGCCCGCCTGTCCGGGTGGGTCAATCGCCGCCGCGACCACGGCGGGCTGATCTTCATCGACCTTCGCGACCATTACGGCATCACGCAGTGCGTGGTCGAACCGGATTCGCCGGCCTTCGCGACGGTGGACAAGGCGCGCTCCGAATGGGTGCTGACGCTGACGGGACACATCGAGGCGCGCACCGAGGACACGATTAACCCCGAGATGCCGACCGGCGAGGTCGAACTGCGCATCGACGAGGTGGCGATCCAGTCCACCGCCGCCGACCTGCCGGTGCCGGTGTTCGGCGACCTCGAATACCCGGAGGAAACCCGGCTCAAGTACCGCTTCCTCGACCTGCGGCGCGACAAGCTGCACCAGAACGTGCTCTTGCGCTCGAAGGTGATCACCTCGATCCGCCGCCGGATGGTCGAGCAGGGCTTCACCGAGTTCCAGACGCCGATCCTGACCGCCTCCTCGCCCGAAGGCGCGCGCGACTTCCTGGTGCCGTCGCGGCTGCATCCCGGCAAGTTCTACGCGCTGCCGCAGGCCCCCCAGCAGTTCAAGCAGCTCATCATGGTGGCGGGCTTCGACCGCTACTTCCAGATTGCGCCCTGCTTCCGCGACGAGGATGCGCGCGCCGACCGCTCGCCGGGCGAGTTCTACCAGCTCGACCTCGAGATGAGCTTCGTGACGCAGGACGATGTTTTCGCGGCCGTCGAGCCGGTGCTGCACGGCGTGTTCGAGGAGTTCGCGGCCGGCCGCACGGTTTCGCCCGCGCCGTTCCCGCGCATCGCCTTCGACGAGGCGATGCTGAAATACGGCGTGGACAAGCCCGACCTGCGCAATCCGATCGTCATCGCCGATGTTTCGGATGTCTTCAACCGGGCCGACGTGCCCTTCAAGGCGTTCAAGGAAAAGACCGTCCGCGCCGTTCCCGCGCCCGGCGCCGCCACGCAGCCGCGCTCCTGGTTCGACAAGCTGGAGGCCTGGGCCAAGGCCGATCTCGGCGCGCCCATCGGCTACATCGTGTTCGAAGACCAGGGCGGCACGCTCGCCGGCAAGGGGCCGATCGCGAAGTTCCTGCCGCCCGAGGCGCTGGGCGAACTGTCCAGGCTCGCCGGCGTGAAGGCGGGCGATGCGCTGTTCTTCTCGGCCAACGCCAAGAAGGACCGCGCGGCGGCGCTGGCGGGGCAGGTGCGCATCCGCCTGGGACGCGACCTCGGCCTGATCGACGACAAGAAGTTCGAATTCTGCTGGATCGTCGACTTTCCGATGTACGAATGGAACGAGGAGGAGAAGAAGATCGACTTCTCCCACAATCCGTTCTCGATGCCGCAGTACGACCGCGAAGAATTCCTCGCCCTCGATCCCGCCGCCCACGACGCCATCCTCGGCATCAAGGCCTACCAGTACGACATCGTCTGCAACGGCGTGGAACTGTCGAGCGGGGCCATCCGCAACCACGATCCCGACGTGATGCTCAAGGCGTTCGAGATCGCGGGCTACAAGCGCGAGGAGACCGAGGAGAAGTTCGCCGGCATGCTCAACGCCTTCCGCTATGGCGCCCCGCCGCACGGCGGAACCGCGCCGGGCATCGACCGCATCGTCATGCTGATCGCGGGCGTGGACAACCTGCGCGAGGTGACCATGTTCCCGATGAACCAGCGCGCCGAAGACCTGATGATGAACGCGCCGGGCGAAGCCTCGCTGAAGCAGCTTCGCGAACTTCACATCCGCGTAGTGATGCCGAACGCCAAATAGCCCGGCCTGATGCGGCCGTCCGGCGGGACATCGCGCCAAGCGACGACGTGCATGGCCGTCCACCCGCCACACGTGCGCTGCGCCGCCGCAGGGCAGGAATATCCGGGAGATTTGCGGCCCAGCCGCTCGTCAAAACACAACCGTGTTGCGGAACCTCGCGGCGCGGCGTGATATCGTTCGCCCGTTGCGTGCGAAGGGGGAGCTTCATGGAGAACAGGCGCACGATCATCGCGTCGTTGGGCGTTGGCATTGCAGGCATGGCGGCGGCACGGGCGGCCGACGCCGTCTTTCCGCACCTGAACGACGACTCGCCCAAGGCGACGGTCGTGAAGGGCGATCCGGCCAAAGGCGAGCCGGCGATGCTGCTCGATTTCGGCGACGGTCTCAGGGTTCCCTGCGACAAGTCCGCGTTCCTGACGCTGTTCGAGAGCAAGACGTTCTGGCTGACGGTAGGCGCCGGGCGGTCATCCTATCTCCAGCGGGCGCAGGGCGAAGCGGTGCTCTACGCGCTCGGCGCGATGAAGCTTCTGCTCATGACGCTGGCCTTCACGCCCGAGCGGCTCGTGAACCTGAACGGCGGCTGGCGGCTCAAGGTGCAGGACACCAACAACTACGTTCTCGGCGACATCCAGCTTCCCGGCAAACCATACTGGCCGATCAACGATTCCCAGTTCACCGGCGTGGGCGATGCGAACTCCCCCGGCCTGATCGGTCCGATCGGCGGGGGCGGCGGTGCCGGCACCGGTCCCACCCGGGGCAACGCCGGACCGCTCCCGACCGGCCCGAACCTCGAGCTGATGGTGGACGCCTTCACAAGCTACATCGTGATGAAAAAGGACTGCGACCTCGATTACGTCCGCAGCCGCGCGCAGATCCTGCTGCGATAGCGAGCGCGGCGGAACTGCCGCGCGGGTCAGCGATCCGGGCCGCATTCACTCGAACTGCGGCAGGACCAGGTTCTTCGTGTCCACATAGGTCGCGGCCAGGATCTGATCGACGGCCCCGGCGCCGCTGCTCATCGGCGCCGCCAGGATTTCGCCTTCGAGAAATTCCGCCGAGGCTATCCGGAATCGCGTGAGGATGCGCAACGGCTGGCGCGCCGTCAGCACGGCGCCGTAGGTCGTGGTCCAACTCGGCAGCATCTGCGCCGAGACCATTTCGTCGAGGTAGCGGCCGGTGTGCTCTCCGAACAGGAGTTGCAGGGCGCTGCCGAACAGGCGGAACCTGAAGCGGCGTGCGTTGCCTTCGCCTTCGCGCTCGAGGATCAACACGTGCGGCAGGAAGGGTTTCAGGCTCCGCATGTCGAAGGAGACCCGCACCGGCACGCCGTCCCCCGCCTTTTCGCGCCAGAGGTCGAGCAGGGCGCGAAGCTTGGGATGCTCGAAGTTCAGAAGCGGGTCGAATTTCGTCGGCCAGCCTTCCTTTGCCGCCAGGACGTTCAGTTGTTCGAACATTCGGTGCTCCCCGCCTGTCGCCCCCGTCCATACCCGATTCCGGAGGCGCGCTTGCAGCCGGGCAAATCCCTGGTTGCACCGTTATAGGGGGTTATGTTGCGGCTGCAACTCACTGCGAAGGAGTGGGGCGCCCTGTGATGCGTGCCCCTTGCGGCGAAGGCAGGTTGCTTGGCCGCGTTCTTGGTGAGACTCAAAAGCGCAATTGATCACTTTTGACGCAGCCCTTGGGACGTTTCTTTCCTGTTCCCATCTGCCGCCCGTCACGGCCCATCAAAGGGGGCGAACCGGTCCCATGACTGCCCAGGTCAAAAGCCTGGGCGAAGGCTTGGCGTCTAAAGCGCCGTACGCGGCCGGAACCGGCAAATGCAATCGGCACGGAAAATCGGCGGCGCGGGGGTTCAGTTGATCTTGTCGGGAAGGTCCTGGATGCTCTCCTGCACGAGCGCATCGGAGCGGCCTTCGTCGAGCCGCGAGGAGATCAGCTTCTCGGCCGCGGCGGCTGCCTTGTCGGCGGCGAGCGCGCGGATTTCCTCGAGCGCTGCGGCTTCGGCCTGCTCGATCTTCTCTTTCGCCATCTGGGCGCGGCGATCGATCTGCTGGCGAAGCTGGGCGCGGGTTTCCTTGGCGTACCGTTCGGCTTCGGCCTTCGCTTCGGTCAGGATCGCGGCCGCCTCGTTCTCGGCCTGGGCCGCCTTCTGGCGGTATCCCGCAAGCAGCGCGGCCGCTTCCTCGCGCAGCCGCCTGGCCTCGCCCAATTCGTGGGCGATGCCGGCCGCGCGATCGTCGAGCATCTTGGCGATCATCTTCGGCACGCGAATGCGCAGGAAGATGGCGACGATCAGCAGGAAGCCGATGGCGACCCAGAACTCGGGATTACGGAGGAGCGACATGAGCGGTTCCATCGTGTAGCGGCGTTCGACGATCAGGAAGAAGACGGCCAAGCCGATGGCCAAAGCCTGCACGGCAAGACGAAACGCCCACATCGCCCGCTCCCCACATCGTCAGGCACCCGTCGCCTTGACGGCGGCTTCGGCCTCTTCGGGCGAAACAGTATCGCCGATCAGGCGCGTGACAATGGCCGCGGCCGCATCTTGCGCAGCTTTTGTGACATGTGTTGCCGCTTCCGCCCGGGAGGCGGCGATGGCGGCCTCGGCCTTGGTTGCGGCGTCGCGGAACTCCGCTTCGGCGGCGGCTTTGGCCTTCTCGACTTCGGCTTCGACGTCCTTGCGGCTTTCCTCCGCCTCGGCGTGCGCCCGGGCGCGTGCGGCCGCCAACGATGCTTCGTAGGCGGCGAGGGCGGTTTCGGCGTCGGATTTGTGCCGGCCCGCCGTTTCGATGTCCGCCGCAATGGTCCCCCGGCGCTCGCCGATCACTTTGCCGAGCTTGGGTCCGATGATCCGCCACAGCACGACGAACAGCACGGCGAACGTGATCGCGAGCCAGAAGATCTGGCTGGGGAACGTCTCGGTCTTGAACGGGGGAAACTCCGAGCCCTCGTGGGCGGGGACCTGGGTTCCTGTTGCGGTTGGCGCGGCCATCTCGGATCAGGTGAAAAGGATGATGAGCGCAATCACCAGACCGTAGAGGCCGGTCGCCTCGCACAGCGCGAAGCCCAGCAGAAGGTTGGTCGTCTGCGACGAAGCGGCGGCGGGATTGCGTAGTGCGCCGGAAAGGTAGTTGCCGAACACGATGCCGATGCCGTTGCCGGCGCCGGCGAGCGCGATGCACGCCAGACCCGCACCGATCATTTTTGCGGCTTGAAGTTCCATGTGGGAAAGCTCCTTTGTTTTTTCAGTGATGTTCGCCGTGCAGATGCAGGGCTTCGTTGAGATAGATGCAGGTGAGCACCGCGAAGACATAGGCTTGCAGGAACGCGACCAGCATTTCGAGGGCACCGACGAAGAGGATCATGAGCATCGGCGCGATCGCCAGCGGCTTGAGGATCGCTCCCGCCGCGCCCAGCGCGATGACGAAGCTCGCGAAAACCTGCAGCATTGTGTGCCCGGCCAGCATGTTGGCGAAAAGACGGACCGACAGGCTGACGAGCCGGCTGAGAAACGAGATCACCTCGATGATCACAAGCAGCCAGACGATGTACCACGGAGCTTTGGGCACAAAGAGCATCAGGAACCCGATGCCGTGCTTGGCAAACCCGACCACGACCACGGTTCCAAGCACCAAAACCGTCAAAGAAAAGGTCACGATAATCTGGCTCGTAACGGTGAAGGCGCCGGGGATCAGCCCCAGGAAGTTCGAGAACAGGATGAAGAAGAAGATGGAGAAAACGAATGGGAAGAACACCAGACCGTCGTTGCCTGCCGCCGACTTGATCATATTCGCGACGAATTCGTAGGAGACCTCGGCCATCGACTGTAACCGGCTCGGCACCAGCTTGGGCCGCGAAACGCCCAGCGCGAAGAACAGCGTCACCAGCGCTACGACGATGCACATGAACAGGGATTGGTTGGTGAAGGAGACGTCGTAGCCGAACAAGTGCAGCGGCGGACCGATGCGGTGGATCTCGAACTGCTCCATGGGATTGATCGCCACGGTGCTACTTCTCCTTCGACGCCTGCCTGGCGTTCATCTCCTCTGCGGCGCGCATTACGTTGCGAATACCCGCAGCCGCACCCAGTACGACAAACACGACCAATGCCCAGGGCCGCGTGTGGACGGACGCCCAGTGCTCGAACGCCCAATCGATGCCCCAACCCAGGCCGCCGCCGACCACCAGCGCCGCCACCATCTCGGTGGCGAAACGAAACCCGATGGCAAGAACGCCCGGCGGAGGCGCATCCCCGGGACCGGTGCCCCTTCGCTGGGCCTCGTCGATCCGTTCGCCTAGACGCTTCAAGTCATCGGGAGTTGGCAAGAGACCTGCCCGCCGCGGCTTGGTTCGAAAGCGGCCGGACCATAGGGGCGAGGCCACAACGCGTCAAGCGCACAGAAACCGCAGCAAAGCGTTGTAACGCCTCAGCGAATCACTAGCGCGGCGAATGGGATCGCGGCTTGGGACGAATGGCTCACTCGGCTGCGACGCGCTCGGCCTCGGCCAGCGTCACCGACACGAGCTGGCTCACGCCCCGCTCGGCCATCGTGACGCCGAACAGCCGGTGCATCCGCGACATGGTCAGCGCGTGATGGGTGATGACCAGGAACCGGGTCTCGGTGATCCGCGTCATCTCGTCCAGCAGATTGCAGAAACGCTCGACGTTGGCGTCATCGAGCGGCGCGTCGACTTCGTCCAGCACGCAAACCGGGGCCGGGTTGACCAGAAAGACGGCAAAGACCAGCGACATGGCGGTCAATGCCTGCTCGCCGCCGGACAGCAGCGCCAGCGACTGGAGGCGCTTGCCGGGCGGGCGGGCATAAATTTCCAGGCCGGCTTCCAGGGGATCATCCGATTCGGTGAACGTCAGCTTGGCTTCGCCGCCCTCGAACAGCTTGGCGAACAGCGACTGGAAGTTCTCGTTGACCTTGTCGAACGACTGCAGCAGCCGCTCGCGGCCCTCGCGGTTCAGGTTCTGGATGCCCCGGCGCAGCCGTTCGATAGCGCCGACGAGGTCGTCGCGGTCCGCGGTGAGCTTCGTCAGGCGTTGCTCGTGTTCGGCCGCTTCTTCCTCGGCGCGCAGGTTGACCCCGCCGAGTTGCTCGCGTTCCTGCTTCAGCTTCTCGACCTTCTTCTCGGCGAGTTCGAGCGGCGGCAGTTCGTCGCCGTCCTTGATTTCGGCGCGGTTCGCGAGTTCGTCCGGTGTGATCTCCAGCTCGTCGCGGATGCGGTCGCGCAGCTCGGAAAGCCGGGCCTGCGCCCCCTCGAGGAGCGCCTCTTCGCGGGCCCGCTCCTCGCGCGCCGCCGAGAGCGCTTGATCCGCAGCCTTGACGGCCTTGTCGGCTTCGATCAGTAGAGTCTCGGCTTCGGCGCGGGCGTCACCCGCCTCCTTGCGGGCAGCCTCGGCCGCCCCAATTGCGTCCAGCAGGGTGCCTCGCTTCTCGGCAATGGCCCGCGGCGCGGCTTCCGCTTCGACGAGTTCGACGCTCAATTCCGCCTGCCGGCGTTCCAGCTCCGAAATCTGCGCGACGGCGGCGTCGCGGCGAACGGCCCATTTCACCTGCTCGTCGGCAATCGCAAGCAGGCGCCGGCCGCGCGCTTCGCCGTCGCGTCGAAGTCCGTCGAGGGCGGATCGACCTTCGCCGGCGGCGGAACGTGCCTCCGAAGCCAATTCTCTCGCGTTGGCGACGGTCTGGGAGAGGGCAATCCCGTCCCCCAACTCGGCGAGCGACTGTCCGGCCGCGCGTTCGGCTTCGGCCGCGGTATCGCGGGTCTGCTGCAGGCGTCGGATTTCGGCTTCGAGCGAAGCCAGCTGCGATGCCCGCTCCGCCGCAGCGCGCGCGGCCCTGGTCGCCGCTTCCTGAGCCACAAGGATCGCGTGTTCGCAGCGGCGCTCTTCCTGCTCCCTGGCGCGCAGCGTGTCCCGCGCCGCCTCGGCTGCCGATTTCGTGGCGGAATAGTCCGCAAATGCACCGGCGCGGACCTCCTTCGCCTGCGAGATATGACCCTCGATTTCGGCCAGACGGTTGCGTTGGGCCAGACGGACCGCCGCCGCGGAGGGCGCGTCTGCGGAAGCACGATATCCGTCCCACCGCCACAAATCGCCTCGCGGCGACACCAGCCTCTGCCCCGGCTTCAAGACATTCTGAAGCCCGGGACCTTGGTCCGGGAAAACGACGCCCGTCATTCCCAACCGCCGAGACAGGGCGGAAGGCGCCTTGACGAATTCCGACAGCGACTTGACGCCGCCCGGCAGCGGGGCTTCGGGGTCGAATGGTCCGAGGTCGCGCCAGTGCCGGGGGGCCGCCTCGTCCAGCGGCGCCTGCAATTCGTCGCCCAATGCCGCCGCCAGCGCGCCTTCGTAACCCGGTTGGACCGTGACGGCGTCCACCAGCGGGGGCCACAGATTCTGTCCCTCGGGGCTCAACAACTCGCTGAGCGCGTTGGCTTCCGCAGAAAGACGCTGCACCTCGCGTTCGGTCGCTTCGAGGGCCGCTCGCGCCGCGGTCTCCGCGAGTTCCACTTCTACCAGTTGTTCGCGCGCGGAGCGGGCTTCGGCCGAAGCCGCTTCTGCGACCCGGCGGGCTTCCTGCGCTGCTTCCTCGGCGGCCCAGACGTCGGGTGCGGCCGCGGCAGACTCGAGCGCGCTGCCATGACGGGCTTCGGCTTGCGCCAACTGCTGTGCACTCGTTTCGGCCAACTCGGCGGAGACCCTGCGGGTGTGCTCGAGGCTCGCCCGGCGCGCATTCCGTTCGGCGAGTTCGGCGGTGAGCCGTTCCAGCACCTGCTCGGCTTCAGCGAGCGCAGCGTTCAATTCGGCTGCCCGGGTTTCAGCCTCCGAAATGTCCTGCGCCGCGCGTTCCTGGGCGGCTTCGAGATCGCGAGACTCGGCTGCAAGTGCGGAAATCGCGGTTTCCGCGTCGCCCTGCAACCCGCGTTCGCGTTCCATGTCCTGGGTTGTCTGGGCGATGCGCTGGCGCAGCGACTGGGCAAGTTCGCGCGCCCGGTTCTCCTCGGCCTCGAGCGCTTCGCGCTGCTGCACCAGCCGATGCAGAGCGGCGGCCCGTTCGGCCTCGACCTGGCGCAGCGGCGGCACCGCCTCGGCGGCTCCGGCCTGGATCGTGGACGCCTGCGCGGCCTGTCCGGTGCAGCTTTCGACCACGGCGGCTGCCGCGCTGAGCGCCTCTTGCGCGCTGCTCGCTCTCAATTCCGCGGCGGTCCAGCGGAGATAATGCGCCAGCGCCTCGGCGCGCCGGATGTGTCCCGACAGGTTACGATAGCGCGACGCCTGGCGGGCTTGGCGTTTCAGGCTTTGAAGCTGGCCTTCGACTTCCTTGATGACGTCGTCCAGCCGCGAGAGATTGGTTTCCGCGGCCTTGAGGCGCAGCTCGGCCTCGTGCCGGCGTTGATGAAGGCCCGAAATCCCGGCGGCTTCCTCGAGAATAGCGCGGCGCGCCAGCGGCTTCTGGCTTATGAGCGCGCCGATCTGGCCTTGCCGGACGAACGCCGTCGATCCGGCGCCGGACGACGCATCGGCGAAGAAAATCTGCACGTCGCGTTGCCGCACGTCGCGTCCGTTGATGCGGTAAACCGAGCCTGCCTCGCGCTCGATGCGGCGCGAAATCTCAAGCGTCTCGAAATCCTGGTAAGGCTGATTGGCGGTACGGTCGGAATTGTCGACGGCGAGCGTGACTTCGGCGACATTGCGCGCCGGACGGCCGGCGGACCCCGCGAAGATCACGTCGTCCATTTCCGTGCCGCGGATGGATGTGGGTCTCGATTCGCCCATCACCCAGCGCAGCGCGTCGAACAGGTTGGACTTGCCGCATCCGTTCGGGCCGACGATCGCGGTCAGCCCCGGCTCGATATAGAGCTCGGTGGGCTCGACGAACGACTTGAAACCGGAAATCCTGAGTCTGGTGAACTTCAACTGGTACCCTTACGCTGCTTGGTGCCGTCACTTCTTCGACAGCAGGGAGTCTATTCTTGCCTTCAATTCCGGCCAGCTTGCCTCGGTGGCCTGCACGACCGTTCCGTTGATCACGAAAGTCGGCGTGCCCTGGATGTTGTATCGGGTCATCGCGTCCTGCGCGACTTGGTTGATGCGCTCCTGTTCGCTCTTGTCCGTCATGCAGCGATCGGCTTGTTCCGGTCCGACGCCCATCACTCTGGCCATATTTTTGATCGCGGCGCCGACGTCCGCGATCTGGTAGCCGTCCGGGTCCCATTTGGGCTGATTCCGGAACATCAGGTCAATGAACTGAAAGTACTTATCCGCAGGCAAACAGGCCCGTGCGATGCTTTCCACGGCGCCGTCGGCGGCGCTTAGGGGGAACGTGCGGAAGATGTAAAACATTTTCCCCGTGTCGATGTACTGCTGTTTTATGAGCGGCATGACCGTCATGGCGAAGTGGGCGCAATGCGGGCAGGTCGGTGCGGCATATTCCAGCATCTTGATGGGAGCGTCGGGACTGCCCATCGTGCGGTCGTCCTTCAGGAGGCTGATCTTGGCAGGACCGGCGTTCGCCGGCAGCACGGCTTCGCTTTCGCCCGACGGACGCAGCAACAGGAACACGATCACCGCGAGCGCCACCACTGCCACGCCGCCGATGATCATTTGAGTACGTGAGAAGAGCGGCGCATTCGCAGCCGGAGCAGCGGCGGTTGACGGCACGTCGCTTTTCTTGGGAGTGGCGGGGGCCTCGGGTGACGCCAGCCGCAGGAAGCCGCGAAGAGCGTCGATTTCCGCGCGTTCCGTCCTGGCGAGTTCGCTCTGGCCCGCCGCGCTGAAGGAGGCCGCCCTTTGTTCCCGCTCGCTGATGATCCTGGTGAGGGCCACGCGGACTTCGGCGTCCGAGCCGCCTCCCGCCGCAGACAGCACCGAGCGAAGCGTCTCAAGCCGAGCGGCGTTTTCGGGCGGTGTTTCGTTCAGGGCGTCATTCAGCCGGTCCTTGAGGGCCATAAAGTGTCTCCAGTTACAGGGACGAGTCGTGTTGGACGATTATCCCATATTAGTTCGGCTTCCCCCTTCGGGAGCAAGTTCGGAAGCCCTCTATTCGTCGGCGCCGAGCAAGGAATTAATTCGCACGCGCAGGACGGAGCCGGCCTCCTGACCCGGCGGGATGTTCACCACCGCGCCGTTCACGATGAAAAAGGGCGTGCGATCGACCTGATACCTTCCGGCCGCGTCCTGGGCGACCTCGTTCGTCCGGTCGAGCACCCTCTGATCCGCCATGCAGCGGTCGGCCTGCTCGCGACTGAGTCCTTGTTCGGACGCGAGTTGTTCGATGGCGCCCCGCACGTCCTTGGTGTCGGCGCTGTACCACTGCGAAAGTGCGCGGTACATGCGCTCCATGTAAGGAAAATAGCGTCCCGGCGGCAGGCAGCGAGCGATGCCCTCGACGGCGCCATCCGGCGGATGGATGGGAAATACGCGGAATATGTAGAAGACCTTTCCGGTGTCGATCAGGTCCTTCTTGATCGACGGCATCTCATCGAGGGCGAACTGCGCACAGTGCGGGCACGACGGCGACGCATATTCGAGCAAAGTGACCGGAGCGTTGGGATTGCCGAGCGTGCGGTCGTCCTTGAAAACGGTGATCTTGGCATCGGCGGCGGACGTCGTGCCCGTGCTCTCGCCGGACGGCCGCAGCAGAAAGAAAACGACCGCCGCCAGCGCCAGAACCGCGATGCCGCCGTAAATCAACTGCACGCGTGAGAGTTTGAGCCTGCCGACGCCCGACCGCGTGGCGCCGCCGGCCGGCGCCCCGGGGCGCTCAAGCAGTTCGCTTAGGACAGCGATTTCTTCTCGCTCGGCTTTGGCGAGATCCGGCTGCCCCGAAGAAACAAGCGAGGCGGCCCTTTGTTCTCGCGCTTCGATCAGTCTGCGCAGGGCGGCTTCCATATCCGCATCCGAAGGCCCGGCGTTCACAGCCGCGCGCAGCGTGTCCCGCCGCCGCGTGTTATCCACAGGCGTGGCCTCAAGGGCCTGTTCCAGTTTTGCTTTGAGCGTCATTTCGGCCCCGTGGACCTGCTGCGTCCCTGCATTACCCCCGGCTCCGCCGGGCGCGGGCAAGCCTCCATATCGCCTCACGCAGACCCTCCGGCCCGCGATAGCACATCGCGGGATCGGACTCCGGCAGCGATTCCGGGGGCTTGGGCCGTGCCGTGTGCTCCGGCTTCCGAGAGAGGCTGCCTTGCACGAACTTGAGCCGGGTCACCGTCACGCGACCCAAGAACGTGTTGATGCGGTCGCAAAGTGCGCGGCTGTCGTGCTGCAGGAAAACCGAGGCGCCCGGTTCGCACAGCAGCGTCAAGACGCCTCCGTGGCGGCCTTCCGTCACCCGGAGCGGCCGGGCCAGGCGAGCCGTTTCCGGCCCCGCAATCGCGTCCCAGTTCAAGACCAAGGTCGGATCGGTAAACCCGGCCCGCAGGAAGGCAGACTGGCCGAGGGCGGCGGCATCCCGCGCGATGGGCGATGCCCAGTTGCGCCGCTTCGGTTGTTCCTCGCCGCCGGATTTGCTCATCTGCCGATTATGCACGGTTCATCCGGCCCTCCGCAAAGCCAACACTTGCTCGACTGGTACGATGTCCACCGGCGTGACCTGCCGTGGCGCGCGCGGCCGGGCGAAAAGCCCGATCCCTACCGTGTCTGGCTCTCCGAGGTCATGTTGCAGCAGACCACGGTGCAGGCAGTGGCGGGCTACTACCGCAAGTTCCTGGTGCGGTGGCCGACGGTCGGGGCATTGGCGGACGCGCCGCTGGACGACGTGCTCGCGGCATGGGCGGGGCTCGGCTACTACGCGCGGGCGCGCAACCTGCACAAGGCGGCGAAGGCCGTCGCGGAAAAATCCGGTGGACGGTTTCCCGAAACGGTCGAGGGCTTACGCAAATTGCCGGGCGTCGGTGGGTACACGGCCGGTGCGATCGCGGCGATTGCGTTCGGTGCGCCCGAGCTTGCGATGGATGCCAATGCGGAGCGCGTCATCGCGCGGCTGTTTGCAGTGCAGGAGGCGCTGCCGGGTGCGAAAACCGAACTGATGCGATTGGGCCGGACGCTGGTGCCGACGCTGCGGGCAGGGGACTTCGCGCAGGCGTTGATGGATCTAGGCTCGGCGATCTGCACAGTGGCACGCCCGGCGTGCGGACGATGTCCGTTGTCGCGGAGCTGCAAAGCGCGGCGACTGGGTATTCAGGAGACGCTTCCGGTCAAGGTGACGAAAGCGGAGCGGCCGCTGAAGCGCGGTGCCGCCTTCGTGGCGCGCGACGGCAAAGGAGCGGTGTTGCTCGTGAAGCGGCCCGAGAGGGGATTGCTCGGCGGCATGGTGCAACCACCGCTGGGGCCGTGGACAAAGGAGTTCCCCTCAAAAGCCGAAGCACTGGCACAGGCACCGTTCATGGCGGACTGGAAGAAGCTTCCCGGCGTCGTGCGGCATGGCTTCACGCACTTCGAATTGGAAATCGAGGTGTGGGTGGCTCTATTTGCCCCCGCTTACGGGGAAGGGAATGCACACACTTTTTCACCTCCCCCTTGCGGGGAGCTCGGCGAGCCTGCCCGTCTGACAGATGCGTCGTGTTTGTGCGAGCCGGGTGGGGGGCCGCATCCCCGTCCGGCACCGCCCCCCACCCGAAATTCCGTCGCGCGCAGGAAGCGTCAAGACCGTGCCGATGTGACGGCGCGCGCCGAAATTTCGACCTCCCCGCAAGGGGGAGGCGAAGTAGAAGGGAAGTGGATTGCGGTGTCCGAGCTTCCGAACGTCGCGTTGCCGACCGTCATGCGCAAGATCATCGCGCATGCGATTACCGATGAGGGGCCGTTATTCAATCACACAAACGCCCCTCATCCTTCGAGGCTCGCTCCGCTCGCACCTCAGGATGACGAGCGCCAAGCACCGAAGCCTCAGGCCAGATCGGCCCGCAAGCGCTGACGCAGGTAATCGATCGGGATCAGCTTGCCCTTGTCCTCGTACTGCCAGAACGTCCAGCCGTTGCAGGCGTCGAGGCCCTGCACGTGCGCGCCGATCTGGTGAATCGAACCGCTCGCGTCGGCGCAGACGAGGGTGCCGTCGGCCCGCACCCTGGCGCGATGATTTTTTTGGGTCCCGTGAAGGACGGTGCCCGCGGGCAGCAATCCGCGTTCGACCACCCATCCGAACGGAATGCGCGGCTCGGCGCGCTTGGACTTGGTGACTTCCACACACTCCTTCGGCGCCGGTTCGACGTCGGCGATACGCTGGCGCGCGAGGCTGGCATATTGCTTGTCGCGCTCGATGCCGATGAAACGGCGGCCGAGGCGGCGCGCCACCGCGCCGGTGGTTCCCGAACCGAAGAACGGGTCGAGCACGACGTCGCCGGGCTTGCTCGACGCCACGATGACGCGATGCAGCAGGCTTTCCGGCTTCTGTGTGGAGTGCGCCTTCTCGCCGTTGGCGTCCTTGAGGCGCTCGCCGCCGGAGCAGATCGGCAGGTTCCAGTCGGAGCGCATCTGAAGGTCGTCGTTCATCGCCTTCATGGCTTCATAGTTGAACGTGTATGCCTTCTGATCGGCTGAGCGCGTGGCCCAGATCAGGGTTTCGTGCGCATTGGTGAAGCGGCGGCCGCGGAAATTCGGCATCGGATTGGTCTTGCGCCAGACGACGTCGTTGAGCACCCAGAAACCGAGATCCTGAAGCGCGGCGCCGACGCGGAAGATGTTGTGATAGGAGCCGATCACCCACAGCGCGCCTTCGGGTTTCAGCACACGGCGGGCGGCGGTGAGCCAGTCGCGGGTGAACTTGTCGTACTCGGCGAAGCTACCGAACTGGTCCCACGTATCGTCGACGGCATCGACGATGGAGTTGTTGGGGCGGCGCAGCTCGTTCTTGAGCTGGAGGTTGTAGGGCGGGTCCGCGAAGATCAGGTCCACGCACGCCTCGGGCAGCGCCCGCATGGTTTCGACGCAGTCGC
>DATKOE010000119.1:0-2944 GCA_035524815.1 Rhizomicrobium sp. | reverse complement strand
AGCCGCCCGGCGAAGCGCACCGCCAAGACCGCGACGCCGCAGGCAGCGCCGGTTAAAAAAAAAGTCAGTTCGACCTCTCGCAGCTCAAAGGCGCCCGAAAAGCCGAGATCCCGTCCAGCATCGAGCCAATGAAGGCAGCCATCGCCGACCGCCCGCCGCGCGGCGATGACTGGCTTTTCGAA
The DNA here is from genome assembly GCA_035524815.1 of Rhizomicrobium sp. Taxonomy (GTDB): domain Bacteria; phylum Pseudomonadota; class Alphaproteobacteria; order Micropepsales; family Micropepsaceae; genus Rhizomicrobium. The sequence continues at coordinate 2,762 of DATKOE010000119.1, read as the reverse complement.
GTCAAGTGGGACGGCGTGCGCGCCATCGCCTTCGTCGATCAGGAAGAGGTGCGCCTGCAATCGCGTAGCGGCCTGCGCTGCGAGCGGCAGCACCCCGAGCTCGCCGTCATCCCGCACAACTTGGCCGCGCAGCAAGCCGTGCTCGATGGCGAAATCGCGGTGCTCGATGCCAGGGGCGTCTCGCAGTTCCACCTGATCCAGCCGCGCATCGCCAACTCCGACCCCAACACCATTGCCCACCTGGTGCGCTCCACGCCGGTGGTCTACTTCGTCTTCGACCTTCTCTATCTGGATGGCTACGACCTGCGCGGTGTCGCGCTCGCCAAGCGTCGCGAACTGCTGCACGCCATCGTCACGCCCGGCCCAACGCTGCGCATCTCCGAGGCGTTTCCCGGCGCGGGGGAGGCGATGCTCGAAGCCGCACGAGAGACCGGGCTCGAGGGCATCCTCGCCAAACACGCTTCGAGCACCTACGAATCGAAACGCAGCCGCGAGTGGCTCAAGATCAAGATCGTTGGCGAGCAGGAGTTCGTCATCGGCGGCTTTACCGAGCCCCAGGGCGACCGCCAATACTTCGGAGCGCTTGTGCTCGGCGTCAACGAGGGCAGCAAGCTGCGCTGGGTGGGCAACGTCGGCACCGGCTTCGACCAGAAGACTCTGGCCGCGCTCCACGGCAAGCTGAAGCCCCTCATCACCGCGCAGTGCCCCTTCGATCCGCGGCCGAAACCCGATCGCGGCATGACGTGGGTACGGCCGGAGCTCATCGCACAAGTGAAGTTCTCCAACTGGACGCAGGACGAACATCTCCGCGCCCCCGTGTATCTCGGACTGCGCAACGATGTCGCGCCGGCAGAAGTCACGCGCGAGGAGCCGCTCTTCCCCGAATCGGCCAAGGAAGCCACGCGCGAAATCGGCGGCCACACGCTGAAATTCACGAATCTCAAAAAGGTCTTCTACCCGGACGAAGGCTATACCAAGCGCGACGTGCTGAATTACTACGACGCAGTCACGCCGCTCATCCTGCCGTATCTCGAAGACCGTCCGCTCTCGCTCAAGCGCTACCCCAACGGAATCAAGGAAGAGTTCTTCTTCCAGAAGGACACGCCCGAAACCGCGGCGCCGTGGCTGCGCACGGAGCTGATCGATTCCGAGCACAACGGACGCCCCATCCGCTATGTCTTCGCCGACGACCGCGCCAGCCTGCTCTATCTCGTCAACCTCGGCTGCATCGATCACAACCCGTGGATGAGCCGCTTCGCGCATCTCGACAACCCGGACTTCATCCTGATCGATCTCGACCCGCAGGAGTGCCCGTTCGAAATGATCGTCGAGGCTGCGCTGCTGGTGAAGAGCCTGCTCGACCGCATCGGCCTCAAGGGCTACCCCAAAACTACAGGCGGCGACGGCATGCACGTCTACATTCCGATCGAGCCCATCTACAGCTACGAGGAAGCGCGAACGTTCGCCGAGTTGATCGCACGCCTGGTGATCGCCGAACGGCCGCAGATGTTCACGACTCCGCGCTCCGTCGCCAAGCGCCAGCGCAATCGCGTCTACTTCGACTACCTGCAAATCGCCAAGTCAAAAACGATCGCCGCGCCGTACGTGCTTCGCGCGTATCCGGGGGCCCCCGTGGCGACGCCGCTCGAATGGAAGGAAGTGACGCCGCAACTGCATCCGAAGCAGTTCAACATCACGAACGCCCTCGAACGCTTCGTCGAAAAAGGCGACCTGTTCGAAGGTGTGCTGAAATCCCCACAGGCGCTCGAAACGCCGCTCGAAAAGCTGGCTCGACTGATGCGTTAAGTGGCGCAGGCATTCCTGCCTGCGGAAGGCCCGCTGCAGCGCGCCGCCCGACCCATGCGGAAATCAAAAGCAGGCAGACCGGGAGGTCTGCCCCACACCTACCCCCGCCGCTCGGTCAGCGTCACGGGCGCTCGCAGCCGGAAATTGATGCGCGATTCCGAAGGCATCGTAGCCGGCTTCCCACGCGTCAACATCACATCGCCCGCGCCCGCACCGCCGCCGACGCCCGCGCCGATGGCCGCGCCTTTTCCGCCGCCTGCGATGGCGCCGATGATCGCGCCCAGCGCCGCGCCGGCCCCGACCTTCGTGGCATCGTCGCGATGCGACTGGTCGGCATGACGCTCAAAGCTATCGGTCTGGATGGATACGGTCTGCCCGTCGGACGTGTGCAGCCTCGTCAACTCGACGGCGAGCGCCGCGACCCCGCGGACTTTCCCACCGCGATCGGAAGCCACCACTCGCCCTTCCACCCGCGCTCCGCGCTCGGCGATGACAAAACCGTCTACCACCAGCTCTTTATCGAGCGTGGCGATAAATGTGTCGCCGGGACTATTGCGCTCCGAAGAGAGCCCGTCGATCAGGCGCACCGGAATCGTCATCCCGGCGTTCAGCGTCACCTTGTTCGGCGGGGGCGGAGGCTCTGGAACCGAAGCCACAGTCTCCGGTTCGGGACGCGCGGGTGGAGCTGCCGGGGAAGATGTCTCGACCTGTGCCGGCGCCGCGACCGGCGCGGGCGGAGCAACCGGCGCGGCCGGCGGCTCGTTCTTCGCCACCTGGACCGGCTCGGACTGCCTCACCGGTTTGTGCCGCTTCATTTCGTGATGCTTCGCCACGTTCGTTGCGGGCTTCGCGGGCTCGACCGGGGACGGCTTTGCGGTTTCGACTGGAGCGGGCGCAGGTTCCACCGGCGCCGCCGGAACGGCCGTGGGCGGAGGCGTCTGCACCTGCGCCACGGT
>DATKOE010000118.1:0-15128 GCA_035524815.1 Rhizomicrobium sp. | reverse complement strand
CGCCTTCTGCATCTGAAGGCGCATCTCGGCGGTGCTGGTTGAGCCTTTGGCGTAACGAAACTTGTCGAGGCGGGCCAGCGCCGCATCGCCGGCACCCTTGGGCAGGTCGGCATGCTTCTGGTTCGGTCCGGCGATCGATTTGGCCGCCTGCGCGCCCGCCGCCTTGCCGAACACCACGAGGTCGATCAGCGAGTTCGAGCCCAGCCGGTTGGCGCCGTGCACCGACACGCAGGCGGCTTCGCCCACCGCCATCAGTCCGGGCACGACGGTGTCGGGATTGCCGTTGAACAGCGTCAGCGCTTCGCCCAGGTGGTTGGTGGGAATGCCGCCCATGTTGTAGTGCACGGTCGGCTGCACCGGGATCGGCTCCTTGGTGACGTCCACGCCCGCGAAGATGCGCGCGCTCTCCGCGATGCCGGGCAGGCGCTCGTGGATGATCGCGGGATCGAGATGGGCCAGATGCAGCAGCGCATGGTCCTTGTGCGGGCCGCAGCCGCGCCCCTCGCGCACCTCGATGGTGATGGCGCGCGAAACCACATCGCGCGAGGCGAGGTCCTTGGCGGACGGGGCGTAGCGCTCCATGAAGCGCTCGCCTTCGGAGTTGGTGAGGAAGCCGCCTTCGCCGCGCACGCCTTCGGTGATCAAGACGCCCGCGCCATAGACCCCGGTCGGGTGGAACTGGATGAACTCCATGTCCTGCAGCGGCAGGCCGGCGCGCAGCACCATGGCGTTGCCGTCGCCGGTCTGGGTGTGGCCGCCGGTGCAGGTGTAGTAGATGCGCCCGTAGCCGCCGGTCGCCAGGATGACCTTGTGGGCGCGGAAGCGGTGGATGGTGCCGTCGTCCAGGCACCACGCCATGATGCCGCGGATGCCTTCGTCGTCGGTGATGAGGTCGAGCGCGAAATACTCGATGAAGAAATTGACTTCGTGCTTGACGCACTGGCCGTACAGCGTGTGCAGCATGGCGTGGCCGGTGCGGTCGGCCGCCGCCGCAGTGCGCTGGGCGATGCCCTTGCCGAAGTGGCTCGTCATGCCGCCGAAGGCGCGCTGGTAGATCTTGCCGTCGGCGGTGCGCGAGAACGGCACGCCGAAATGCTCGAGTTCGTAGACCGCCTCGGGCGCGTTGCGGCAGAGGTATTCGATGGCGTCCTGGTCGCCCAGCCAGTCGGAGCCCTTCACCGTGTCGTACATGTGCCAGCGCCAGTCGTCCTCGCCCATGTTGCCGAGCGCGGCGGCGACCCCGCCCTGCGCCGCAACCGTGTGGCTGCGGGTGGGAAAGACCTTGGTCACGCACGCGGTCTTGAGGCCGAGCCGCGCGCATTCGAGCGTGGCGCGCAGGCCCGCGCCGCCGGCGCCGACAACGACGACGTCGAAGGTATGATCGGTGGTGGGATAAGCGGTCATGTCAGGTTCCGACGGCAATCCTCAAGAGCGACAGCACGCAGGCCGCCGCGACGGCGAGCGCGAAGCCCCAGTTGACGAGCATGAGGAAGAACTTGAATCCCGGATGCGGAATGTAATCGAGTATCACTTCCTGCAGGCCGAGAGTCATGTGGTAGAGCGAGATCAGCATGAACGCCGCCATCAGCACTGCGTTGAGCGGGTTCGACAGGAAGATCAGCACGCTTGCCTCGCGCGCGCCGACAAGGCCGAGCGCGGAGACGGCGAACCAGACCGCCAGCGGCACCAGCGCCACCGCCGTGACCCGCTGGGTCCAGAAATGTCCGACGCCGGAATGCGAGGGCCCCAGTCCCTGGGCTTTGTGGAGAGGCGTTTCGAGGCTCATCGGTAATAGCCTCCGAAGTCGAGCCATGCGACGGCGAACGCCGCGGCGGTCAAGAGGATCGACAGCGCGAACACCAGCATGCCCGTGGCGTTCGCGGTCGGCACGGCGAAGCCGTAACCCAAGTCCCAGGCCAGATGGCGGATGCCGTTCACGCAATGATAGGCGAGCGACCACACGAACCCGAACAGGACGATCTGCCCGAGCGGGGTCGCGATCACGTCGCTGAAGAAGTTGTACGTCTCCGGCCCGTTCGCCGCCGCCCACAGCCACCAGGCGACGATGAGCACGCCGCCGGCCAGCGCCACGCCCGTCATGCGGTGGACGATCGAGGTCGCCATCGTGATCGGCCAGCGGTAGATCGTGAGAAAGGGGGAAAGCGGGCGCGACGCCTGCCTCTGCGGTTCCTCCGCCATCCAGAGCCTCAAGTCAGAGAGGGGGCAAAAACGGGCGGAGTGTAGGTTTGTAAACCTCCAAGTCAACCGAAGAAGCCGGGAAAACCGAGGCAATTGGCGGTTTGCGCACACCGCCTCCGGTAGGCCATTGTCCGCGCGGTTCGGAAGGCGGCCAGATGAGTGATTCGCACGCGGGGGTGTTTCGCCCGGCCGAAGTGGCCGGCCTGACGCGGGCGCGGCTTCGGCTTCCGCCGCTGCACCTGTCGGACCTGGCGGGCGAGATCGCAGCAATCCTGATCCTGACGCCTCTGTTTCTCTATGCGGCGGCGTGGAACGGCTTTCCGTTCCTGTTCTTCGATTCCGGCGCCTATGTGCTGGAGGGCTTTGCCAAGGTCTTCGTACCGGAGCGGTCGCCGGTCTATTCGCTGTTCCTGCACGCGGTCCAGGGCCGCGCCGACATGTGGTACGTGGCCTGGGCGCAGTCGGCCCTGACCGCGTTCGCGATCGTCGAATTCTCCCGCGCGCTGTGGCCGCGCACCACGCTGTGGAAGCTGCTCGGCGTGTGCGCCGCCCTTTCGATCCTCACCAGCATCGCCTGGTTCGTCGGCCAGATCGAGCCCGACTGCTTCACAGCCGTGCTGGTGCTGACGATGTACCCGCTTGCGTTCCGGCTGAGAAAGGTGGGATGGGCGCGCGCGCTGCTGCTCGTGCCGGTTGCCGGCTTCGCATCGGCGGCACATCCCTCGCATCTCGGACTGAGTGCGGGTCTCGTGCTGGTGGTGCTCGCCGCGCGCATCGCGGCGACGATCCGGCCGAAGCTGCGGCTGCCGAGGCCGAATCTGATCGTTCCGGCGCTGGCGTTCGGGATCGGCGTGGGAATGGTGCTAGTTGCGAACTACTCGCTCACCAAGCAGGTGTTCGTGAGCCGCTCCGGCGTGGTGTTCCTGACAGCGCGGCTGATGGGCGAGGGCGTGATCGGCCCCACCCTCGACGAACTCTGCCCGACGCGGCACTTCAAGCTCTGCGCCTACAAGGACCATCTGCCCCAGACGGCGGACGAATACCTGTGGGCGCCGTACTCCCCCTTCAACCGGCTGGGCCGGTTCTACGGAGACCGGGAGGAATACGCGACGCTGGCGGCGGAGGGCCTGAAACGATACCCGCTGCGGGCCGCCGCGCTCGGGCTGTGGGGCTCGTTCCGGCAGTATTTCATGTTCCGCACGGGCGACGGCGTGGAACCGCAGGAGTGGGTGCTCGGGCCCCTGTTCCGGGGCTTCATGCCGAAGCAGTACAAGCACTATCTGGCCGCGCGACAGCAGCGCGGGCTTTTGAGCTGGCCGGCCGTGAACGTGGTGCAATACCCATTCGCCCTGTTGGCCCAGGTCTGGCTCGGCGTCGTGATGTGGCGCGCCGCGCTCAGGCGGCGATGGAACGTGGCGTCGCTGCCCGCCTTCGTGCTGGTGGCCCTGATCGGCAACGCGCTGGTCTGCGGCCTGTTTTCTGGACCGCACGACCGCTACCAGTCGCGGCTTGCGTGGGTGCCGTGTCTGATTGTTCTGTTGACGGCGCGCCAAACCGTCGAACGTGCCTTGCGGCGGCCAATCGAATCCGGCACTTAATTCCGCGACATGGTTCAGCCCGTCCGCATTTCGCCTTCGATTCTCTCTGCCGATTTTTCGCGCCTGGGCGAGGAGATCGAGGCGCTCGAAAAGGCCGGCGCCGACATGATCCATGTCGACGTCATGGACGGCCATTTCGTGCCCAACATCACGATCGGCCCGCCGATCGTGAAGGCCTTGAGGCCGCACGCGAAAATTCCGTTCGACGTGCACTTGATGATCGCGCCGGTCGATCCCTATCTGGAGGCGTTCGCCGGGGCCGGAGCCAACGGCATCACGATCCATCCCGAAGCCGGGCCGCACATCCACCGCTCGCTGCAACTGATCAAGAGCCTGGGCAAAAGGCCGGGCATCGTGCTCAACCCGGGCACGCCGGTCGATCACATCGACTGCGTGCTCGATCTGGTCGACCTCGTCCTCATCATGACCGTGAATCCCGGATTCGGCGGGCAGTCGTTCATCGCAAGCCAGCTCAGGAAGATCGAGGCGGCGGCGGAACGCATCGCCAAGACGGGGCGGGACATCGCGCTGGAAGTGGATGGCGGGATCACGCCGCAAACGGCCAAGCGGTGCGTCAATGCGGGGGCCAATGTGCTCGTGGCCGGAACCGCCGTGTTCAAGGGCGGACCCAAGTGCTACGCCGCCAATATCGCGGCCCTGCGAGGCTAGCGTCGTGGCCGCGGCCCGCACAAAGTCGTCCAGGCCGCCGCTGGGGCTCCTGCCGGAGGCGCTAAAGGTCGCTTTGTGGCGCGGCTTCGCCGGAGTGCGCCGGTGGTACCGCAGCACCTGGCTTTACCGGCTGCTGCTGACCGGGCCGCTTGCCGACCGTGTCGCCTTCCAGCCCCACGACACCCTGCCGCGCCGCCTCGACGACGCCGATGCGCTGCTGCGCGGACGCTTCAAGTTCGAGGGCGAGGTCGTGGATGCCAACGACCGTTCGATCTTCGAGCGGCCTTCGCCATCCGCCGACTGGCTCGAAGCGCTGCACGGCTTCGACTGGCTGCCGCCCTTGTCGGCGGCGGGCGGCGACGCCGCGCGCACCCTCGCCACCAATCTCATCACGCAGTGGCTCAAACGGAACGCGAAATACAGCGAGCCAGGCTGGCTGCCGCAGGTCATGGGACGGCGGCTGACCAACATCTTCGCCCACGGCCGCTTCGTGCTGTCGAACTCCGAGATGCTGTGGCGGTCGAAGGTGTTCGTCTCCCTGCGCGAGCAATCGCGCATGCTGGCGCGCGTCGTGGGCGAGGCGCCCGATGGTCTGCCGGCGCTGGAAGCGGCGGCGGCTCTGGCGCTTTCCGGAGCGTGCATGAGCGACAGTCCGAAACGGTTGTACGCAGGGCTGGCGCGCCTGGAAGACGAGCTGGGGCGGCAGATCCTGCCCGACGGCGGCCACTTGAGCCGCTCGCCGGAAAACCTCGTCATGGCGTTCCGGCAGGTGGCGATGGTGATGGAGGCCCTGTCGGCGACCAGCAACGTGATCCCACAGGGCCTGCGCAGCGCCCACGACCGGATGGCGCCGATGATCCGCTTCTTCCGTCACGGCGACGGCGCACTGGCGCTGTTCAACGGCGGAGCGGAGGGCGATGCACGGATGATCGCAGCGCTGCTCCAGCGCGACGACGTAAAGGGCCAGCCGTTCGCCTACGCGCGCCACTCGGGCTACCACCGCCTCACGGCCAACCGCACGCTGGTGATCTTCGATTGCGGCACGCCGCCGCCGGGCGCGTATTCCACGGGCGCGCACGCAGGCTGCCTGGCGTTCGAGCTTTCGGCGGGACCGCAGCGCATCGTGGTGAATTGCGGTTCGGCCGCGCTTGCCTGTCACCGCCGCTGGGAGGCCGCGCTGCGTGCCACCGCGGCCCATTCGACGGCGACGGTTTCCGACACCTCGAGCGCCGTCGTGATCAGGGACGGCTGGGTGAAGAAGCGCGTCGGCCCGCGCCTGATACACGGACCCCAGAACATCGAGACGCGCCGCGTGGACACGGAAAAGGGCACCGTCGCCATCGCCAGCCACGACGGCTACATGCATCCCTTCGGCATTCGCCACGAGCGCGAGTTGACGTTGTCGCCGCAAGGGCTGGCGCTGACCGGCAGCGACCGCATCGTGCCCGTGCGCGAGCGCAGGCAGGCGATCGGTTACGCTCTGCGCTTCCACCTGCATCCCGACGTGCGCGTTTCGAGCGCCCAAAGCGGCGACATCATCCTGAAGCTGGCCAACGGCGAAGGCTGGCGCTTCCGCTCCAGCATGCCGGCGGTGATCGAGGAAAGCGTCTATCTCGGCAACGATGCCGTGCGCCGCACCGAGCAGATCGTCGTGGGCGGGCAGCTCAAGAACGAAACCGCCGAGATCGGCTGGTTCTTCGAGCAGATCGTGGGCGGATGAACGCGACGCCGCGTAAGCCCGGCCAAACGTAAGCACATCTTACGGCCTATGTTGACGCGGGCGCCGGACTTGCGCTCTTGCGCGATTTTCCGGTTTGTATGACCCTCATCGCCTTCGTACGCGCAACTGAGCGAGAGGAGACGATGAGAGGAATCATTGCCGCCCTGGCTGCGGCTTCGATCATGGGCTGCTGGACCGGTCCGGCGCTGGCAAAGCACCGCACATCGCATGCTGCGCAGACGGCGCAGGCGGCGCAGCCGGACAGCACCGGCACCGATCAGTCGCCGACGATTCCGGCGAACGCGGATCTCACCGGGCAGATGATCTACACCTCCACGGGGAACATGGTGGGCAAGGTCGCCGCGATGACCAAGGACGGCAGCGGGGCGCGCGTCGCAGTCGTGGCCGCGCAGCAACGTCTCGGCATCGGCGCGATCAGGCTTCTGATGCCGGTAAGCCAGCTTCAGCCGAGGGACCAGGGCGGCGGCTATTTCACCAACATGACCCAGGCCCAGGTGCGCGCCCTGCCAAAGGCGCCGTGATCGTTGGCTAGAGCAAAGCGCCTTCAGAGAGAATCGGCGCTTGGCTCTGGTTCTTTGATTATCGCGGCGTTTCTGGCGCAAAACCGCGCAGACTTTTGCGCACGCCGCTCTATGCCTCGCGTGCCTCATTGTACGCTTTGAGGATCGCAGCGGCCGAGCGGTCGATGTCGGCCGCGGTCGTGGCGCGGCCGGCGACCGAGAAGCGCATTACGGTCTTGCCGCGCCATTGCGAGGTCTGCACCCAGCATTCGCCGCTTTCGAAGGTGCGCCGGACGACCTCGGCCGTCAGCGCGTCGGTTGCGGCGTCGCCGGCGCCGGGCGCCGGGGCGAAGCGGAAGATGGCCTGGTTGAACACGACTTCGTTGAGGCATGCGATGCCCGGATGCGCCGTCAGGAGTTCGGCCATGCGGCGCGCATTGGCGCAGCAGCGTTCGACCATCTCGCGCACGCCCTGGCGGCCGAGGGCGCGCAGGGTCGCGTAGATCGGCGTGCCGCGGGCGCGGCGCGACAGCTCCGGCACATAATGCGAGGGATCGCGAGCACCGGCCTGCTGGGCGAGGTAGCTCGCCGAGATTCCCATCGCGGCGGTGTGCGCGGACTCATCGCGCACGATTCCGAAACCGGCATCGTAGGGCGTGTTGAGCATCTTGTGCGCGTCGGTAGCCCAGGAATCGGCGAGATCGACGCCGCGGATGTGCCGCGACAACTCCGGACTGACGCGCGCCCACAATCCGAACGCGCCGTCGACATGCAGCCAGGCGCCGCGCTCGCGACAGGCGGGAGCGATCTCCTCGAACGGATCGTGGGCGCCGGTGCAGATGTTTCCCGCCTGGGCGCAGACGAGGACCGGGCCGGACGAAGCGCGCAGGGCGATCTGAAGCAGGCCGGCGCGCATCGCGCCGTTCCGGTCGGCTTCGATGCGGACGAGGCGGCCCGCGCCGAGGCCCGCCATGCGCAGGCCCTTCAGCATGTTCGGGTGGGCTTCTTCGCCGATCATCACGGTGATCGGCGGTGCGCCGAAGAGGCCATCCGCTTCCACATCCCAGCCGAGCCGCGCCAGCAGGGCGTGACGCGCGGCGACGATGCCGACGAAATTGCCCATGCTGGCGCCGGTGACGATACCGACGCTGGACTGCCGCGGCAGATCGAGAAGATCGAGGACCCACTCGCCGGCGAGCCCGTCGATGGCGCAGCCGAACGGACTGACGAGCGGCGTGCCGGGATGATCGTCCCAGGCGGCGTTGAGGAATTCGGCCGCCACGCCGGCCGGATGCGTGCCGCCGATCACGTAGGCGAAGAACCGCCCGCCGGTTGTCGGCGAGATGGCGCCCTTCGCCGCTTCGGCGAGCGCGGCGATCACGGCTTCGGAGGGCTCTCCTTTTTCCGGCAGCGCCGTGCCGAGGCGGGTGCGCATTTCCGCCTGGGTGACCGCGACATGATTCGATTCATCGTGGGCGCCGCGCAAATAGGCGAGGGCGGCATCATAGGCGCGTTGCAGCGCCCGCTCGGCTTCGCGGCTTCCATGTGTCTCGGACACGATTTCCTCCCTCCGGTCCTGGAGGCACAGTCCCGGGCGGCGGGCGCGCGGTCAAGCGCAACGCCATGCAACCAGCGTAACGCTCCCTTGACCGCGGCGCGGATGGACGCGAATTCACTGACTTCACGCGGTGCGCGCCGCGATTGCGCCACGATCCGGCTCGAGCATCGCATTCGAACGATGCGGTTCTGAGTCCTTCCCCTAGCAATGTGTCACGTCATGCGGCGACGACGGTCTTGCAGAAGCTTTGTATTGCAGTTTACTTTGAAGTACAAAGTATGTAAGCTTGCGTTCGCCCGCAATCGGCCGGCAAGGCTCAAAACGAGATCGTTTGACAGCCAACGGAGGGGTTTTCGATGGCTCCTGAAAGCTCGACGCCTTCAGCTTCATCCCGCGCGGCGCGTTCGCCGGCACTCAAGCTGCTCGTCATCGTCATTCTCACTGTCGCGATGGCGGTGCCGCTGTTCCTCGTCCAACTCGCCTTGTCCGACCGCCAGCAGACCGCCGAAGGCGCGGCCGCCGATATCGCCCAGGGCTACGGCGGTACGCAGGTCGTCGCCGGGCCGGTGCTTCTGCTTCCCTACACGCTCCAGCACACCGACATCATCGACGGCAAGCAGGTTCAGACAACCCAGCATTTCACCGCCGTCGTCCTGCCGGACGACTTGAAATACAAAGTGCACGCCAACACGGAAGCGCGCTATCGCGGCATCTTCCCCGTGCCGGTCTATCGCGCCGCGATCGACCTGCACGCAGCGTTCGGCAAGCAGGCGATGGAGGCCTGGGTGCCGCCCGACGCCAAGGTCGCGTGGAACGCGGCCTCCGTCGCGGTGCTCGTTTCCGACGCGCGCGGCCTGGCCGACAATGTCAGCCTCGACGTGAACGGACGCAGCATCCCGTTCGAACCGGCGCAGGGGATGACCGGCATCCAGGCGAAACTCGACCTGACTGGATCAACCGACCTCAAGCTGGGCACGGATTTCGTGCTGCGCGGCTCGCGCGAGTTCAGCCTGTCGCCGCTCGGCCGCCGCACCGTGGCGACGGTGGATTCGCCGTGGCCGTCGCCGAGCTTCTTCGGGGCGTTTCTTCCGACCGAGCGGCGCGTAAGCCAAGACGGGTTCAGCGCGTCGTGGACCGTGCCGTATCTGGCGCGGGGGTTCGGCCAATCGTTCAGCAATGCCCAAGACGCGCTGCAATCCATCCTGTCGCAGCCGTTCGGTGCGAAGTTCTACCAGCCGGTCGATCACTACCAGCTCGTGGCGCGGGCGCTGAAATACGCGATTCTGTTCGTGGCACTGTCGTTCCTGGTGTTCTTCGTGGTCGAGACGGTGGCGCAGCGGCGCGTACATGCCGTGCAATACGCTCTGGTCGGCGCGGCGCAGGTGCTGTTCTACCTGTTGCTGCTGTCGATCGCCGAACACATGGGCTTTGCGCTTGCCTACGCGGCCGCGGCCACGGCGACCGTGGTGCTCACCTCGCTCTACGCAGCGAGCGCGCTGGCGGGCTGGGGACGGGCCTCGGTCATCGCCTTCGTTCTTTCGGCGCTGTACGGGCTCCTCTACCTGATCCTGCAGTCCGAGGACAACGCACTGCTGACGGGATCGTGCGTCCTGTTCGCGGCACTGGCGGGGACCATGTACTTCACCCGCCGGATCGACTGGTACCGGATGACGGACCAGACGGCAGGCTGATCCTTGGAGGAGGGGGAACGCGGGCGTTCCCCCTCCCGCCGCCGCGACGCTGTCACGCGATTTCCGCCACTCGTCCGCTTTCGCCTTCCGGGTTATGTCAGTTGCGCCGGACAGCCCCAGCTCGGGCCGGTCTCCGGCGGAGGTGGCTTGTGCAGAACGTGCAGGGCGTGATTTTCGATCTCGGCGGGGTGCTCATCGACTGGAACCCGATGTACCTCTATCGCAAGGTATTCGCCGATGAGGCCGCCGCCAGCGACTTCCTAGCGCGCATCTGCACGCGCGAGTGGAACGAGCAGCAGGATGCGGGCCGTCCGCTTCGCGAAGCCACCGAGGACCTCGCCCGCCTGCATCCCGAACGGGAATACGAGATTCGCGCCTTCTACGGCAGATGGAAGGAGATGCTTGGCGGAATCATCCCCGGTACGGTGGAGGTGATCGGCGACCTCAAGGCGGCGGGCATTCGCGTCTTCGCCCTCACCAACTGGAGCCACGAAACCTTTCCGGTGGCGCGCGAGCTGTTCCCGGAGTTGGCGCTGTTCGAGCAGGTGGTGGTTTCCGGCGAGCACCGTTGCGCGAAACCGGACCCGAAACTCTATCGCATCGCGATCGAGGCCTTCGGGCTGCCGGCAAGCGCGCTGGCATTCGTCGATGACAGCCCGCGCAACGTCGCGGCCGCAGAGGCGGCGGGAATCCGCAGCCTGTTGTTCACCGATTCCACCATGCTCCGGCGGGACCTGAAAGCGTTGGGCCTTCCGCTTTAGCAGAACGCATCATCCGAACCCCAGGCCCGCCCCGGCGACAAGATCGTGACGCAGGCCTCTTGCGCACGAAGCTGCCTTGCACCCCGGCGGCGGCAGGTTTATTTCCATGCGCCCCGGGCTTTTTTTGCCCTTCAAGGAGCACGCAATGAAGGCTCTCGTAAAAGCCGAGGCCGGCGAAGGCATCTGGCTCAAGGACGTTCCCGAACCCGAATACGGAATTGACGACGTTCTCATCAAGGTGCTGAAGACGGGCATCTGCGGAACCGACGTCCACATCTACAACTGGGACGCCTGGGCTCAGAAGACGATCAGGATCGGAACCGTCACCGGCCACGAATTCGTCGGGCGCATCGTCGCCGTAGGCTCCAACGTGCACGGGCACAAGGTCGGGGATCTGGTCAGCGCCGAGGGGCACATCATCTGCGGCCACTGCCGCAATTGTCTCGCGGGCCGGCGTCACCTATGCGCCAACACGCTCGGCGTGGGCGTCAACCGCAACGGCGCGTTCGCGGAATACGTGGTGGTGCCGGCGCTGAACATCTGGCACTGCAACGCGCAGATCCCAGCGGAGCTTTACGCGATCTACGATCCGCTGGGCAACGCCGCCCACACGGCGCTGTCGTTCGACCTCGTCGGCGAGGACGTGCTGATCACCGGGGCGGGGCCGATCGGGATTTCGGCGGTGCCGATGGCAGTGAAGGCGGGCGCGCGCTACGTGGTAGTGACGGACATCAACGACTATCGCCTTGGCCTTGCCGACAAGCTCGGCGCCACGGCCGTCGTGAACGTGAAGAACGAGGACCTGCGCGAGGTGATGGCCCGCCTCGGCATGCAGGAGGGCTTCGACGTCGGCCTTGAGATGAGCGGCAATCCGGCGGGCTTCCGACAGATGCTCGACACCATGGCCAACGGCGGCAAGATCGCCATGCTCGGCATCCAGCCCGAGCAGACCGGCATCGACTGGAACACGGTGGTGTTCAAGGGGCTGACCATCCGCGGCATCTACGGCCGCATGTTCGGCGAGACCTGGTACAAGCTGACCAGCATGATCCAGGCGGGCATGGACATCATGCCGGTGATCACCCACCGTTTCCCCTACCACGAATTCCAGAAGGGCTTCGACGTGATGCGCTCGGGCAATTCCGGCAAGGTGGTCCTCGATTGGAGCATGCTATGACGCTGTCGCTCGACGAATCCCTGCATGCCGATCTGGAGGCCATGACGAAGGCCGGAACGCTGAAGAGCTTCCGCCACATCACCAGCCCGATGGACACCGAAGTCACGATGGCCGAGAAGAAGGGCCGCGTGCTGGTGCTGTCGTCGAACAACTACCTGGGGCTTGCCGACCATCCCGAAGTGGTGGAGGCGGCCAAGAAGGCGTTGGGCGAATACGGCGCCGGGACCGCGTCCGTGCGCTTCATCTGCGGCACGTTCTCGATCCACCAGGACATCGAGCAGACGCTGGCACGCCTGTCGCGAACCCGCGCGGCGCTCACTTACGTGTCGTGCTGGGCGGCGAACACCGGCCTGATCCCGGCGGTGGCGGGAGAGCAGGACGCCATTGTCTCCGATGCGCTCAACCACGCCTCGCTGATCGACGGCTGCCGCGCCTCGAAGGCCAAGCGGCTCGTCTACGCCCATTCCGACATGGACGACCTGCGCCAAAAACTGGCGGAGGTGAAGGAGGCGCGGCGCATCTTCATCGTGACCGACGGCGTGTTCTCGATGGAAGGCGACGTCGCCAAACTGCCCGACCTCCTGACGCTCGCGCGCCGCTACAACGCCAGCGTGATCCTCGACGATTCCCACGGCGTCGGCGTGATGGGCAAGCACGGCCGCGGCACCTGCGAATACCACGGCGTCGAAAGTAACATCGCCATCGTCACCGGCACGCTGGGCAAGGCGCTGGGCGGGGCGGCGGGCGGCTATGTGGCAGGCTCGCAGGCGCTGATCGATTACCTGAGCCAGGTTTCGCGGCCGCAGATCTTCTCCAATGCGCTGCCCACATCGATTGCGGCCTCGGCCAAGAAGGCGATCGAAATCCTGGAGCGCGAGCCGCAGCGCGTGGAGCGGCTTCACGCGCTGACGCGCACGATGCGCGACGGTCTCAAAAAGCGAGGGTTCAAACCACTCGAAGGCGACAGCGCCATCATCCCGATCATCGTCGGCGACACGGCATTTGCGATTCGGATGAGCCAGGAGCTGCTCAACGAAGGCATCTTCATCACCGGCTTCGGCTATCCCGTGGTGCCCGAAGGCACGGCGCGGTTGCGCATCCAGATGAACGCGGCGCTCAAGGACGAGCAGATCGCGTTCGCGCTCGAGACGTTCGAGAAGGTGGGAAAGAGGTTGGGAGTGGTTTAAGCTGCCGCCGAGCGTATCATTCCGCCGACGAGCTTGTTTTCGGGGGGACGAAATGGCCGAGGCTGATGGATTCAGTCTGCTCTATCGCGGGCTGATGGTTGTGCTGGGGTACGTTGAGTTCTTCCTTCCGCTGGGACTGCTCGGTCATCGAACCTTGTTCGGGTGGGTGACGATGCAGGCAGATGTCCGGTTCATCGAACATCTGGGCACGGGTGGATTGCTGGAACTGGCAGCGCCCATTTGCGCGGGGCTGGCGCTGGTTATCGTGACGTGGCTACTGGCAAGTGCGTTCGTCGGCACTCTGCGCTGGGTCTTTCAGCGCGATCGCTGAGTTGCATCGGCTCAAAAAATAACTGTCACCCCCGGCTGAGCGCTGCATCGCAGCGCGAAGGGAAGGGAGTCCAGGTGGCGACGATGGCAACCCGCATGCTCCTGATGTGCGGCCAATTTCGAGATCATCTTGCCGGTGAATCCTGGGCTCCCTTCCCCTCCCGTCCTTCGCTACTCTGCAGCTTCGGACAGTCAGCCGGGGGTGACAAGTTCAATTTGCGTTTGACAGAGGCGTCTTGCACTTGCCTATATAAGTAGTGTGAATGCATGATAATCGAGGCGATGGAGCAGCCCCATGCCCTATGTCGACGGTTTCGTGATCGCCGTGCCGACCGCCAACAAGCTGGCCTATGTCGACATGGCCAAGGCCGTCGGCAAGCGGTTCATCGAGTTTGGCGCCACGCGCCTCGTCGAGTGCTGGGGCGAAGACGTGCCCGACGGCAAGCTGACGGATTTCAAGCGGGCGGTCCAGGCCAAGGTCGACGAGACGGTGGTGTTCGCCTGGATCGAATGGCCCGACAAGACGACGCGCGAAGCCGGGCATGCGCGCATGCACGCGGCGATGGAGGCCGACGAATTCGGGACCGGCGCCCCGCCGTTCGACGGCAACCGGATGATCTTCGGGGGGTTCGAGACGATCTTGAGACTGGAGGACCAAGCCAGGGCGTGAGCCCCCTCCGGCTTGCGAACTTCTTTCGCAATCCACCTCCCCCGTAAACGGGGGAGGAAAGGCATTTGCGGCGCCGCACGCCCTTTGCTAAGCCATGCCTCCCGCCGTCCTGCCTCCGGAGAATCAGATGGTCCAATTCGTCCTGCCGCGCGGCTCCAAGCCCAAGAAGGGCAAGACGTGGGAAGGCCCCAAAGGCGGGAACGGCCGGAAGGCCAAGCAGGTCAAGGAATTCCGCATCTACCGCTACGATCCGCAAGACGGCGGCAATCCCCGCATCGACACCTACGAGGTGGACCTTTCGACCTGCGGGCCGATGGTTCTCGACGCCCTCATCAAGATCAAGAACGAGATCGACCCGACGCTGACCTTCCGCCGCTCGTGCCGCGAAGGCGTGTGCGGCTCGTGCTCGATGAACATCGCGGGCGCCAACACGCTGGCCTGCACCAAGGCGATCACCGACATCTCGGGGCCGGTCAAGATCTTTCCGCTCCCGCACATGCCGGTGGTGAAGGACTTGGTGCCCGATCTCACGCATTTCTACGCGCAGCACGCTTCCATCAAGCCGTACCTGCAGACCAAGACGGCCGAGCCGGAGACCGAATGGCGCCAGTCACCCGAAGAGCGCGCCAAGCTGGACGGGCTCTACGAGTGCATCCTGTGCGCGTCGTGCTCGACCGCGTGCCCGAGCTATTGGTGGAACTCCGACCGCTATCTCGGTCCGGCGGCGCTGTTGCAGGCCTATCGCTGGATCGCCGACAGCCGGGACGAGATGACGCCCGAGCGGCTCGACGATCTGGAGGACCCGTTCCGCCTCTACCGCTGCCACACCATCATGAACTGCGCGGCGACCTGCCCGAAAAGCCTCAATCCGGCCCAGGCCATCGGCGAGATCAAGCAGATGCTGGTGAAGCGGGGGGTGTGAGGCCAAATAACCTCCCCCTTTGTGGGGAGGCGATGAACTCAACGCACCGCCGCCGTTTCGGTGGCGGCGGCAGTAAGCCCGGCGCGGACCCGCAACAGCCGCCACATCAGCGCGCTGGCGATCTT
>DATKOE010000117.1:0-16387 GCA_035524815.1 Rhizomicrobium sp. | reverse complement strand
CAGTTCTGGCTACCACAAATGGCTCGAAAAACGCCCATTCCGCATCGCTCATCAGACCGCGAATCAAAACCGCCTCCTTCAGAAGGCAGTCTTGAATCACATCACCGCGTGTGCGTGAATCTCTTTGTCAACACGACCTAGGCTTCACCCTCAAGTACAGCGGATCGCAGGGAGTCTGGAATAGCCAGCACCTGGTCCTCAGCACATATCCGTTCTTGCCATGGAATCGGGACGCCTACATTCCCTACACCGTAAGCTTGCTGGATACTTGGCGGCGAACAGAACACCGGCTGATGCTCACCGTGCGCTTTTATTTTGGACAGGATTCGCTGATCGCGAATGACCGCAAGGGCGCGAGCCTGGCCGATTATAATCCCTGGTACGGCGCGGAGGCTGTGGCGGAACCCTATCTGGGCGACAGAGATTACACCGCGCCGTTCCCGGAGTCGCCGCCACTTTAGCGGTACGGATCAGATCTTCCCGTGGCCGATTCGGAGGATTCGAAACCAACAGCGACAACGGCCAAGTTTTTCATTGGGGCACACGGGCCGAGTATCGATTCGAACAGGTCCCGATGAGCATCGGGCTCAGTTATCTCGGGACCTTCCTGAACTGGCACGAGTACGATTCCGGGTACTCCCCGGGCGGCGGCTGCATTTCCCCCTTCTCCTGGAGCGAGAACACGCGATGGCGGCGCTTCGATACGCTGTTCATGCTATCGGTCCGATACTACGTCGGCAGCGGCTCGTTGCTCGAGAACGACCGTTTAGGCGCGACGATGCCCGACTACAATCCGTGGTACGGCGCGGAGCCCGTGATGGCGGGGGAGACCGCCAATCCTGCCACGTACATTGCCCCGCCGGCCGCGCACAGGTGTTGAAGCGGATCGAGTGTGTCAGCGCAAAATCCGGCGACGGCAATCGGCGCGGTGCGATTTTCGACGCTCATAGGTTGCGATGACGGCGGCAGCATCGCGCCGCATGCACCACATGCTGTGCCAGCACGGCACGACAGCCCGTCAGCATGCGGATATTCCGCAATAATGCGGGTTTACCATGCGTTGACCAAAGAAGTATTTTTACGCTTTGTTTACCACGACGAATCTGTGCCAGCCGAGGACACATCTTAAACAGCTCTTTACCGTTCGAGAGAGACGATGCGGCCTCAGAACCGAGGACGCGATGGCTCAGACAATTCTCATCGTCGACGACGATCCGGTGCAGCGCCGGCTGCTGGAAGCCGCAATAAGCCGTTCCGGGATGACGGTGGTCACGGCACCGGGCGGCGGCCCCGCCCTCGACCTCATCAACGGCCCGCGCGGCGAAGCGATCGCTCTCGTCCTCCTCGACCTCATCATGCCCGACATCGACGGGCTGGAAGTGCTGGCCAAGCTGCGCGTCTCCCATCCCGACCTGCCCGTCATCGTGCTGACCGCCAAGGGCGGCATCGATTCCGCGGTGGAGGCGATGCGCGCCGGCGCCAACGACTTCCTGGTCAAGCCCGCCAGCCCCGAACGCATCGCGGTCTCCATCCGCAACCAGCTCAAGATCGGCACGCTCTCGGGCGAAGTGAACCGGCTCAAGAAGAAGACCGACAACCGTCTCGTGTTCGACGACCTGATCGGCAAGTCCGACGAGATGCAGCAGGTGTTCCGCCTCGGCCAGCGCGCCGCGCAGTCCACCATCCCGATCCTGATCGAAGGCGAAAGCGGCGTCGGCAAGGAGCTGATCGCGCGCGCCATCCAGGGCTCCTCCGACCGCGCCGGCAAGCCGTTCGTGGCGGTGAACTGCGGCGCCATCCCCGAGAACCTGATCGAATCCATCCTGTTCGGCCACGAGAAGGGCTCGTTCACCGGCGCATCCGAACGCCATCTGGGCAAGTTCCAGGAGGCCGACGGCGGCACGCTGTTCCTCGACGAGATCGGCGAGCTGCGGCTCGACATGCAGGTGAAGCTGTTGCGCGCGCTGCAGGAAGGCGAAGTCGACCCGATCGGCGGCAAGCGCCCGGTGAAGGTCGACGCGCGCATCATCTCCGCCACCAACCGCGATCTTTCCGAACTGACGCGCGAAGGGCGTTTCCGCGAGGACCTGTTCTACCGCCTCAACGTGTTCCCGATCTTCGTGCCGCCGCTGCGCAACCGCCGCGACGACATTCCGGCGCTGGCGCGCCATTTCATCACCCGCTTCGCGATCGAGGAGCACAAGCCGGTGGCGGGGCTGACGCCCGAAGCCGCCGACCTGCTCGAGCGCTACTCCTGGCCCGGCAACGTGCGCCAGCTCGAAAACACCATCTTCCGCGCTGTCGTTCTGTGCGACGCCTCGCTGCTCGACACTTGCGACTTCCCGCAGATCGCCGCGGCGATGGGCGTCGAAGCCCGGCCGCGCCGGCCGGCGGCGGTCGCCGCCGCGCAGGCGATGGAAGCCTCCGCCTACGCGCCGGCGCTGCCGGTCTCGCCTTACTCGCTGTCGCTTACCGACGGCGGCGGCCACATGCGCAAGATGGACGACCTGGAATCGGAGATCATCCGCTCGGCGATCTCGCGCTACGACGGACACATGTCGGAAGTGGCCCGCCGGCTCGGCATCGGCCGCTCGACGCTCTATCGCAAGCTGAAGGAAATCGGGCTGGAAGAACCCGGTCAGGCCGCGCCCAACGACGAACCGTCGAGCGAAGAACCGCCGCAGCAGCAGGCGACGGGATAGGCGTACCACTCAGCCATCATCGCCTTTTCAGCGTGCACACAGAAATCCGCGTCGCACCGTTCCCGGCCGCGCTCTCAGCGCATTCCCAGCGCGCCGAGATAGAGGTCGAGCATCGCCTCGCGCTCCTGAAAATCGGCCTTGTCGAGTTTCCGCAAGCCGACCACCTGGCGCATGATCTTGGTGTCGAAGCCTTCGCCCTTGGCCTCGGCGTAGACTTCCTTGATGTCGTCGCTGAGCGCCTTCTTCTCCTCCTCGAGCCGCTCCACGCGCTCCACGAACGAGCGCAGACGGTCTTTGGCGAACCCGGACTTGGCCATGGCGTGCTCCGCGAACTGAAGGGGCGCGGACCCTAAAGCGCCGGAGGCCGCCGATGCAACGCGGCGGTTTGCTCTAGCTGTGGGTCTTTTGCGAAGCCTGAAATTCCGCCTGTTTTTCGGGCGTGACTTCGGTCTGATAGCACTTTTTCCACTCCGCCGGCGCCATGCCGTAGACCACGGCGCGCGCCTCGTCCTTTTCGAGGGCGATGCCCTTCTCCGCGGCGGCCTCGCGATACCAGTCGCCGAGGCAGTTGCGGCAGAAGCCGCCCGCGATCATCAGGTCGATGTTCTGCACGTCTGTGCGCGCGCGCAGGTGCGCGACGAGGCGGCGGAACACCGCCGCTTCCAGTTCGGTGCGGGTTCGTTCGTCCAATGCCGTGTCTCCGTTGGCCGCGGGGTGGGGGGCGCCGGCCATACCCGGACGGAATCGCATTCGCAGCGATCCCTCGCGCCGGGCCGGCCATACCCCGGCGGCGTCATGGTACGGTCATCATTGTCGAGCCGGGGCCGCCGGACAAGTGCCGGGGCAAGCGTTGACGGCCGGGCCGCTTTGCGCGACATCCTGAGGACGACATGCGCCCCATTGCTGCCCTGATTCTCCTGTTGATCGTGCCTGCGCGGGCGGACTTCACGGTCTGCAACAAGGCCGACACGGCGGCGAAACTGGCGTTCGGGTTCTTCAACGGCAAGGCATGGGAAAGCAGGGGCTGGTGGACAGTCGGGCCGCAAAAATGCGAGACCCTCGTCACCGGGAGACTCAAGTCGCGCTATTACTACCTCTACGGAACGGATGGGGCGTCAGGCACCTGGAACGGGGACACACCCTTTTGCACGGCGTCGCAGCCCAGCTTCATCATCGCCGGGCGCGGTAACTGCGCCGCGCGGGGCTTCGACCGCAACGGGTTCTTCGCGGTCGACACCGGCAACAGCCCGAATTGGAAGCAATCGCTAGCGGACTAGGCATTTATGAGGCGCAGACGGAAAACCAAGATCCTGGCAACCCTGGGGCCCGCGAGCGAAGCGCCGCAGACCATCCGCGCACTGTTCGAGGCGGGTGCGGACGCCTTCCGCATCAACATGAGCCACACCTCGCACGCGAGCCTGGCCGACCGCCACCGCGTCGTGCGCGAACTCGAAGAGCAGGTCGGCCGCCCCATCGGCATCCTGGTCGACCTGCAGGGGCCGAAAATCCGCCTGGGCGAACTGCCGGGCGGCGCGCGCGAGGTGCATAACGGCGAGAAGGTCCACCTCGTGCGCCGCGTCGGCGCCGACAAGCCCGACGACATCCCGATCCCGCACGCCGAAGTGTTCGCCGCGCTGCAGCCGGGCGAGACCATCCTGGTCGACGACGGCAAGATCCGCCTCAAGATCGACGACGTCACCAAGGAGACAGCGGAGGCCACGATCGAGGCCGGCGGCATCCTGAAGGACAAGAAGGGCGTCAACCTGCCGGACACGATCCTGCCCATCCCGGCGATGACGCCGAAGGACAGGAGCGATCTCGACGCCGCGCTGAACCTGGGCGTCGACTGGATCGCGCTGAGTTTCGTGCAGCGCCCCGACGACGTCGCCGAACTGAAGAAGATCGTGGGCGCGCGCGCCGCGTGCCTGGCCAAGATCGAAAAGCCGCGGGCGCTGGAATGGCTGCCCGAGATCGTCGATCTGTCGGACGCGCTGATGGTGGCGCGCGGCGACCTGGGCGTCGAGCTGCCGGTGCAGGAAGTGCCGGGCAAGCAGAAATCCATCGTCAGGCTGGCGCGGAAGGCGGGCAAACCCGTGATCGTCGCCACCCAGATGCTGGAATCGATGGTATCGGCGCCGGTGCCCACCCGCGCCGAGGTGACCGACGTCGCCAACGCCGTGTTCGAAGGCGCCGACGCGGTGATGCTGTCGGCCGAATCCGCCGCCGGACAGTATCCGGTGGAAGCCGTGTCGATGATGGACAAGATCGCCATGACCGTGGAAGGCGATCCGCTCTACGTCTCGATCATCGATTCGCAGCGCAATCCGCCCGAGGCGACCACGGCCGACGCCATCATGGCGGCGGTGCACGAGGTGACGGGCACGATCCACGCCCGCGCCGTGGTGTGCTGGACCAAGTCCGGCTCGACCGCGCTCAGAGCCTCGCGGGAGCGCTCGGATGCGCCCATCATCGTGTTGACGCCCACGCTTGAAGTTTCGCGGCGGCTGTCGCTCGCCTGGGGCCTGCACTGCATCTATACCGAGGACGCGCAAGACCTCGACGACATGGTGGAGCGCGCGGCGCGCTTCGCCTTCCTGGAGGGATTCGCGCGACCGGGCGAGCGCATCGTGGTCACCGCGGGCGTGCCACTGCGCACGCCGGGCGCCACCAACATGCTGCGCGTGGCCTTCGTGGGGCCGCAGAAGCCGGCGTGAAGCGGCCCCCCGGCCGCGCCGCCAGGGAAGTTCTCAGGATGTCCTGCCGGCGCAAGACCCTGGCGGCGGCCATCATCGGCGCGGAAGCGGCAGGTTTCTCCGAGCATGTTCTGGCCCGTCCGGTGCGCACGTCCCGGCACATTAAGATGGACTTAATGCCCGTCCGGTAATTTCGGGCGTCCCGCGCCACGGGCAGAGTTTCCGGTGTTGCCAGCCGTGAACATCGTCACGCCGCTTCCGCCCAATACCATCATCGAATGGGTGACTTTGGATGAAATCCAGTGCGAAGCGCTGCGCGCCGGCACGGCCTATTGGAACAAACTGCGGTGCGGCCGCCCGTGGCCTTCGCGCGACGAGCTCAACTTTCGCGACATGGCCAAGTTCCTCCCCTACATGGCGCTCCTGCGCGTGATCGACGGCGGCGCCGATTTCGAGCACCGCTTCGTGGGCGACGTCATGGTGCGCGCCTTCTCGGTGCCGATACAGAACCGCCGTTTCAGCGAGATCGGCGTGGATGCTCCGTCGCTGATCAGGAACTCGTTTCTGATCTTCCGCCGGGTCCTTCAGACACGCGCGCCGGTTTTCGCCCTCCAGCGCATAGGGCACGACGTTCGAGAGGTCGTTTACATGTACGGCGAGCGCGCCCTGCTTCCGCTGGGCTGCACGAGCGACAGCATCGACTACGTCATCGGCCTGGGCTACAATCAGAAGTGCGTGCAGCCCCGTCCCGCGCGGCCTACATCGGGGTGAGTTTTTCGTTCTCCTAGATCCCCTGCCCTTCGACGTCGCGGCTGAGGCCGTCGATGTGGCGCTGGAGGCCCTCCATCTGCGGATCGAGAGCGCCGGCGCGGCGGTACATCTTCAAGGCACCCGGCTTGTCGCCGTAGTCCTCCAGCATCTCGCCCAGCTCCTCCAGCGCCTGGAAGTGGCGAGGGTTGAGCTGCACCGCCTTCTGCAGCGACAGCATCGCTGGGCCGTCCTGGCCCGCCTCGGACTGCATCTCGCCGCGGCGGTGCCAGCCTTCGGCGTAGTTCGGATCGATCTCGGTGACGGAGTCGTAGAGCTTGCGCGCAACGTCCTTGTTGCCCGCCGTCCGGGCGGCGGCGGCGCGGGTCATCAGCAGGTCGACCGTCGGGCTGCCGGAGTGCAGGAAATGCGCGAGAATCTCCGCCTCGACGGGCTTGGCTTCATCCGCCGAGCCGGCACTGCGAAGCCGCGCGAAGAGACCATCGAGCGGGTCGGCCGGGGCGGCGGCATCGGCCGCGAACGGCAGCATCAGGGCGACAAAAAGTGCAAGCCAACGCATGCAGCCAAGGTAATGCACCCCGGCCGCTCCGGGATAGTGCGGATTGAAGGTGGTATGACGGGGAATTAACCCTGGCGCGCCTTGAAGCGTGGATTCTTCTTGTTGATCACATAGGTGCGGCCGCGGCGGCGGATGACGCGGCAATCCTTGTCGCGTTTCTTGAGCGAGCGGAGCGAGTTGCGGACTTTCATGGCACGCCTTTTGAAACCTATAGACCCTGCGAGACTGGCCCCGCCGAAGAGGCGCGGAAGCTACTGGGGGCGAATTTTGCTGTCAACAGCCGGAAAAAGCGCGGAATTGCCGCAAAATACCGGGGTCCGCCGTGCTAGAACTGACCCGAATTGAGCCGGGGGAGGGCTTAATTCCGTGCGGACGCTTGTTCTGATCCTGGCCTATCTGGTGTCGCTGGTGCTGCTGGCCGCGGCCTATGGCGCGGTGCCGGTGCCGAGCCCTTCGCCGCATGCCGAGGACGCCGCGTTCGCCGCCTTCCTCCGCGACTTCCGCGCCACTGCCGCCGCCGCCGGCATCCGCCCCGACGTCTACGACGAAGCCACCGCCCCGATCTCGCGCAACCAGCACATCGCCGACCTCAACCTGAACCAGCCCGAGTTCTCGCGGGCGATCTGGGACTATCTCGACAACGCGGTGTCGCCGCAGCGCATCGCCGACGGCAAGGTGGTGCTGATCGCCGATCGCGACATCCTCGACCGCGTCGAGAACAAGTACGGCGTGCCGCGGGAAATCCTGGTTTCGATCTGGGGCAACGAATCCGACTACGGGCGCAGCATGGGCGGCTACAACATGTTCGAAGCGCTGGCTACGCTCGCCTACGACGGACCGCGCATCGACTACGCCCGGCCGCAGCTGCTGGCCGCGCTTCAGATGATGCAGCAGCAGAAGTACGCCGCCGCCGCCATGACCTCGTCGTGGGCGGGCGCCTTCGGACAGACGCAGTTCGTGCCGACCACCTTCCTGCGCGAAGCCGCTGACGGCGATGGCGACGGCAAGATCGACTTGTGGACCGACGTCGCCGACGCGCTCGCCTCCACCGCCAACGTGCTGTCCAACGCAGGCTGGGCCGCGGGAAAGCCCTGGGGCTACGAAGTGAAGCTGCCCACGGGTTTCGCCTATGAGGACGCCGATCTCGATGCGCCCCGCACCGTCGCGGCGTGGAAAATCCTCGGCGTGACCAAGATCACGGGCGAAGAGCTTTCCGCCGGCGACGATCCGGCCGCGATCTACCTTCCGGCCGGAGCCAGAGGCCCGGCCTTCCTGGTGTTCCCCAATTTCAGGGTCGTGCTCAAGTACAACAACGCCGCCTCCTACGCACTTGCGGTGTGCCTGCTGGCCGACCAGTTGAAGGGCGCCCCCGCGGTCGCCGCGCCGTGGCCGCGCGAGCTTGCGCCGCTGTCGCGCGACGAACGCATGGCGCTGCAGGACTCGCTTTCGAAGCTCGGCTTCGACATCGGCAAGGTGGACGGCCTGATCGGCTCCAGGACGCGCGCCGCCATGCGCGCCTGGCAGAAGGCGCACGCGCTTGCCGCCGACGGCTACGCCACCGAGGAGCTTCTCACCCGCATCGCCATGGAAGCGCGGCAGAAGCTGGCGGGGAATTAGCGATCAGACCGTTGCGATGAAGTGGCAGGTCTTGCCGCCGCGGCGCAGCGATTCCACGATCTCCACCTCGACGGGCCACTCCAGCGCAGTCTCGAAGATCGCCTGATGCGTCGCGCGCGTGCATTCGCAATGCATGTCGTGCGGGCGGACCGGATGGTAACGCGCCGCGGGGCAGTAGCACTGCGTCGACACCGCGCCGTAGCGGACGTGGACCCGATCGCCCTCGCGCCAGACCTCGAAATTGCGCTTGTAGGCCTCGATGAGCTTGCCGAGATCGCCGTTGCCGTCGCGGGCGATGTCGGTCTTGAAGGAATGGCGGCGGAAGCAGCCGACGCCGCATCCGGCCATCACCTTCACCTTGGTCGCCTCGTCGAGCCCGGTGTCGAGCGCCGCGAACAGATCCTCCATCCAGTTCTTGACAAATTCCTTTTCCGGATCGGCGGCGGCGGCCGGCGCGGCGGCGGTATTGGCCTTCGCATTTGTCCCGAGCAGCGCCAGGACGCAGCAGCCCGAGAAGAACTCCTTGCGGTTGACGTTCATGGGTCCCCTCTCCTGCGCCGGTTTGTAGCATCCGGGACGGAAAGCCCATGATCACGAACACATGTGCGGGCTCACGGCTTCGCGAGGCGAGAGACAATCGCAACTGCAAGCGATACAAGACGGGCCGCCCATGCCGCCGTTCGATCCCCTTTATCTTTCCGGACTGTTCGCCATCGCGCTGGTGGCCGGAACCATCGATGCAATGGCGGGCGGCGGCGGCCTGCTGACCCTGCCCGCGCTGTTGCCGACGGGCATCGCCCCGCTCTCGGCCCTGGCCACCAACAAGGCACAGGCGATCTTCTCCAGCTTCGGCGCCACGCTGCACTTCGCCCGCAAGGGACGCATCGACTTTCGCGCCTTGAGGCGGCCCGCCCTGATGTCGTGCCTCGGCGCAGCCGCAGGTGCGGCGAGCGTTTCGGTGCTCGATCCGGGAATGCTGAAGGTGCTGGTGCCGTTCCTGCTGATCGGCATTTGTGTGTGGCTCGCCTTCAATCCGCGGGCCGTCGAGGCGGCGCATCCGCGAATCTCGCACGCCGCGGCCGGCATGACGCTGGTGCCGCTGGTGGGTTTCTATGACGGCTTTTTGGGGCCGGGTACCGGCACTTTTTTCGCCCTCGGTCTGGTGGCGCTGGCGGGGCTCAAGCTGGACGAGGCCACCATCGAGGCCAAGCTCTTCAACTTCATGAGCAATCTGGGCGCGCTGGTGTTCTTCCTGTTCGCAGGTCGCATCGTGTGGCTCTACGCGGCGGTGATGGCCGTGGGCATGATGGCGGGCGGGCAGATCGGGGCCCGGCTGGTTCTGCGCCACGGCATCAAGCTGATACGGCCCCTGCTGATCGCGACTTCTCTGGCCATGAGCGTCCGCCTGCTGTGGCAGAACGGAACCTTGCAGCAGGTCTGGAACGCCGTCGCGGCCGGATGAGCCCCGGCCGCCACGGACCAGCTTTCAGTGCGCCGCCTCGGCAGTCTTCGCTTCCGGGATAAGCGCGTTCAGGATCGGTTCGACCCAGGCGTCCTTGTCGGTGTCGAACACCATCATGTTGTTCGAGAACTGCCACCAAGCCCAGGAAAAGCCCCGCGCCTCGGCGCCGCGGGCGACCGCACTCGTCCATTTCACGCGGTCGACCATCTTGCCGTCCTCGATCGTCCCGAACTCGCCCAGGAAGACCGGACGCTTGTTGGCCTCGCCCCATGCCTTCACGGAATCGAGCTCCTTGTTCATCAGGTCCACTTCCGCGGGCGACCCCCACGCGACGCCGAGCTTGGTGTACTGCGGCACCCACGATGCGCCCTGATGGGTGAATTCCATCGGGTGATAATAGTGGAAGGTGACGATGAGGTGGGGATCGTCCGGCAGGACCAGCTTGGGCAGAAACTCGATGCCGTTCCAGTTGCCGGGCCCGACGATCACGTTGCGGGTGGGATTGGTGGCACGGATGACGGCCAGCGTTTCTGGAATCTGCGCGTTCCAGATCTCGGCGGTCATGGCCTGGTTCGGCTCGTTCAGCATCTCGAAGATCACGCGATTGGGCAGGTTCTTGTAGCGCTCGCCGATCTGGGTCCAGAACGCATCCAGCTTCACCCGGCACGCGGCGACGTCCTTGGCGCAGAACTCGTAATCGTGCTCGTCGACGATGACGATGAGCCCCGCATCGAGAGCCGAATGCACGAACTCGTCCATGCGCGCCAGATAGTCGGGCTTGAGCTTGTTGGATTCATCCATGTACTCGAAGGCGCGCCAAGCCAGCCGCACGGTCGAAAAGCCCGCCTGACGGATGAGTTTGAAGTGGCGCGAGGGATCGAACGGCTTCTGTGTCTCGTCGGGCCGCAAGGCGTTGGCCCAGATGTTGACGCCTCGTTTCATCGCGGCGTTCTGCGCGACGGCGTCGACGGGCTGATAGGCTTCGTAGCCCGTTGCGGGTTTCGGTTGCGGCAACAGCGTCGAGCATCCCGTCAAAAGCGTCAGCGCCAGCGCAATCGCGGCAGCGCGCAAGCACATGTTCATCTCAGTCCTCCTACTGCGCAGACGGCGCTGGATTGGGAACCAGAGCGTTCAACAGCGGCTCGACCCAGGTGCCCGTCTTGAAGTCGTAGAGCGCGAAATCGGGATCGAGCTGCCAGTAGGCCCAGGCGAATCCGTACCGCTCGGCGTAGCGCGCCACGGCGGCCGTCCACTTCGCGCGCGATTCCATGGGCGCTTTGTCGTACGCGCCGAATTCGCCGAGATATATGGGGCGGTTGTTGGCGTCGGACCACATCTTGGCGACGTACAGCTCCTCCTCCATCGCCTGGTACTCGGACTTGGTGCCCCAGGTGACGCCGAGGTCGGTGTTCACCGGGTCCCATGCGGCGCCCTGATGCGTGAACGGCCGGGGCAGATAGTAATGGAGGGCGACGATGATGTGCTGATCGCCGTCGGGCAGCTTCACCCAGGGCAGGCCCTCGAGGTTGTTCCAGTTCGGTCCGCCGATCACCACGTTGCGCGTGGGATTGGTCTGGCGCACGACGGCGAGCAGCTCGCGGTACAGCGAATGCCAGACCTGGGGCGTGATGGCCGTGTTCGGCTCGTTGAGAAGCTCGAACACCACCTTGTTGGGCGCATCCGCGAAGTGCGGCGCAAGCTGGGACCACAGCGCCGTCAGCTTGGTGCGGCAGTTGTCGGCCGACTGCGCGCAGATGTTGTAATCGTGTTCGTCGAGCACGACGGTGAGCCCCTGCTCCAGCGCCGCACGGACCATCTGGTCGAGGGTGGCGAGCCACTTGGGATCGAGCTGATTGTTCGCGTCGAGATGGGCGAAGGTCTGCATCACCAGGCGGACATTGCTGAAGCCGGCTTCGCGAATCTTCTTGAACATCGCGGGTGTGAAGCGGCCCTTCGAGCGGTCCTGCCAGACCGGATCGTAGCCCAGCACATTGACGCCGCGCGCCATCTCGTCCTTCTGCGCGAATGCGTCGATGGCCACGAAGGGCTGGCCCTTCACGACGAACGGCTTGGCACAGGCCGCCGAAAACAGCAGCGCCACGGCCAATCCTGCGGCGGCTCCCGCGCGCGCCGCGCCGGAGAACATCTTCATCGGCTTCCTCCCCTTCATGATCGCAAGCAGTGCATGGACCACGCTGCCCTACCTCCAGTAAATGCTTCGCCGGCGTCTTGCGCCTCAGTTCTTGGGCGGGATCAAGGCGTGCAAGATCGGCTCGACCCAGGCTTCCTTGCTGATGTCGTAGACGATGAAATCCTTGTCGAACTGCCAGTAGCACCAGGCGAAACCGTGGGCCTCGGCCGCACGCGCGATGGCTGAGGTGTAGCGGATGCGCCCGTCCATCGGCGCGGTTTCATAGGCGCCGAATTCGCCCAGCAGGATCGGGCGGTTCCATTCGTCGGACCACGCCTTCACCACATCGAAGTCCTTGTTCACCTGCGCCAGATCTGCCGGCGAGCCCCAATTCTGGCCCGTCTTCTTGAACTGCGACACCCAGGGCGAGCCCTGATGGGTGAATTCCATCGGCGCGTAATAGTGGAAGGTCACGATGATGTGGCGGTCCGGCACGGGCAATTCCAATTTGTCGAGGTAGGAGAGGCTGTTCCAGCTGCCCGGCCCGATGATCACGTTGCGCACAGGGTTGAAGGCCCGGATGATCGGCAGGGTCTGCTTGATCTGGTCGTTCCACATCTCGGGCGTGAAGTCCTGATGGGGTTCGTTCATGATCTCGAACACCAGGCGGCCCGGAGCATCCCTGAAGCGCGGTGAAATCTGCGCCCAGAAGGCGTTGAGCTTCTGGCGGCAACCCCAGGTGTCCTTGCTGCAGTAGTTGTAGTCGTGCTCGTCCAGGATCACGGTGAGGCCAGCATCGAGGCCCGCCTTCACCATGGTGTCGAGGCGGGCGAGCCAGCCGCTTTCCAGCACGTAGTAGTCGTCCATGTGGGCGAAAGCATTCATCACGATGCGAACGGTGCCGAAGCCCGCGTCGTGGATCATCTTCATGTATTCGGGCTTGAAGCGCGCCTTGGCGGGATCGGTCCAGCCCGGGTCTTCTGACAGCACGTTCACGCCCGGCCCCATCGCCGCAACCTGTGCGAAGGCGTCCATGCTTGCCGGCTGCGGCGCCGCAACAGAGGCCGCGGGCGCTGCCACCTTCTGCAGCTCCGCACAGCCCGACATCCCCAAGGCCACCACAACGGCTATCGCCAGTGTTCTCACCTGATTCCTCCCGACCCGGGCCGGGGGATGATAGCGCTGTCAGGGTCCCGCTCAACTGCGGCGCAATCGGCACCCGGACCCCGTGTTCGTTCACGTGGCCGTGATCACTTCTCCCGCTTGAAGCGCACTTCCGAGGAATCGCTGCGACCTTCGGCATCGACCACCGTGATGCGGGCATTGCCTTCGCCCTGCGGCAGATAGAGCGCGGGCTGGAAGCGGTCGAAGCTGCCTATCAGCATGCCGTTGACGAGCCAGGTGAGGGGCGCGCGGCCGCCATCGGCCTTGAGCATGATGGTCTTGTCCCTGGCGTTTGCCGTGGGCAGCGGGATGACGGTGCCGTTCGGCGGGAACGAGATCGACGGCGGCGGCACCGGCGTCTGGCGCACGATCTGCGGCTCGGCCGAGCGCTGGAATACGCGCAAGGAAGGCGGAAGCTGGTCGGTGGATTCGGTCAGGATCGCGCCGGTGGGCGGCAGCGGCGCATCGCGCCTGTCGGCAGGCAAGAGGCCGAAGACCTTGAGCAGGATCGGCGCGGCGGCATCGACGCCGACGCGGCCGGGACGCGGCGTGCCGTCGGCGCGGCCGACCCAGACGCCGACCGTGTAGTCGTTCGAGAATCCGACGCTCCAGGCGTCGCGAAAGCCGTAGCTGGTGCCGGTCTTGAAGCCGATGGTGCGGTTGCGGTTGAGCCCTTCGCCCATCGCCCAGCCTTCGGGCAGCGAGACGCCGTCGAGAATCTGGCGCAGGTAGTAGGCCGCAATCTGCCCGAACAGGCGATGGCCCGGCGCATCGGGTGTGCCCGCGACGATCCGCAAGCCACGAGCCTGCCCGCCTTCGGCGATGCCCGCATAGAGCATGGTGATGTCGGCGGGCGAGATGCCGAGGCCGCCGAGCGCGACCGGCAGGCTGGGCGCTTCCTCGTGGGCCGGGAAAGCCAGATGCGCACCCGCGTTCTGCAGCGCCAGCGTGAAGGCGAGCGGGCCGACGCGGTCGAGCACCTGCACCGCGGGCACGTTGAGCGACATGCGCAAGGCATCGCGGGCGGTGACCGAGCCCTGGAAATCGCCGGAGAAATCGCGCGGCGCGTAGTCGCCGAAATTGGTGGGCGCGTCCTCCATCATGGTGGAGGGATGCAGGATGAGGTCGTCGAACGCCAGGCCGTAGATGAACGGCTTCAGCGCCGAGCCCGGCGAACGCGGACGCCGCGCCAGATCGATCTGGCCCGCCTTGCCCCAGTAGTTGGTGCCGCCGAGCCAGGCCAGCACGTTGCGCGTCCTGTTCTCCACGACGACGATGGCCATGGTGGCGCCGTCGCCGGAATAGCGCACCTCGTCCTTGGCGAGATTCTCCACCGCGGTCTGGATGTCGAAATCGATCGTGGTGACGATTCGAGTCTGCTTGAGCGTGCGCGCCAGGCGTTCGGCCAGATGGGGGGCGGTGAGCGGCATCGCCTGGCGGGCGAACGGAACGCCTTCGCGCCGCGCGATGGCGGCATCCGAGGCCGTGACCACACCCTCGCCGACCATGCGCTCCAACACCTTGTCGCGTCCCTTCGCGGCGGCGATGGCGTGACGGTCGGGCCGCTGCTTCACCGGCGACTGCGGCAAGGCCACGAGCAAAGCAGCCTGGGCGAGATCGATTTGAGAGGCGGGCTTGCCGAAATAGGAAAGAGACGCGGCGCGCACGCCTTCCAGATTGCCCCCAAACGGGGCGAGCGTGAGATAGAAGGAGAGGATCTCGTCCTTCGAATATCGCTCTTCCAGTTGGAAGGCGCGGATCATCTGGACGAACTTGGTGGCGATGCTGCGCTGCCTGGGCCGTTCGAGCAGGCGCGCCACCTGCATGGTCAGCGTCGAGCCGCCGGATACGACATGTCCGGCGGTCGCGTATTGGAACGCGGCGCGGGCGGTGGCGAGCGGATCGACGCCCCAATGATCGTCAAAGCGCTTGTCCTCGTAGGCCTTGAGCATGGCGAGGTAGCGGGGCGAAACGTCTTTCACCTCCGTCTTCATCCGCCAGTAGCCGTCCCTTGTGAGGAAGGCGCGCAACAGCACGCCGTTGTGGTCCACCACCTCGGGCGAGACATTGGCGATGTTGATCATGTCGGGCGGGAAGATCGCGTCCGCCGCGGCCCCGAGCGCGACGAGCCCGAAGAACGCCAGCAGGCCCGTCAACAGACGAGGAAACACCCAACGCATGGATCACGACTTCGGCTGGAACAGATACACGATCACAACACCGCCCACGAGCGCGCCGATGACGGCCGCCGCGAAGAACGACTGCGAACCGGCGAGCCCGGGCCAGAACCTCAGAGCACCGGCGAAGAGCGCCGCGAGCACGATCCAGTAGGCGGCGCCCAACAGCCAGAACTTCGAACCCGACAGCGGCCTGTCACGCATCGCACCTCATGGCCTGATCGTCACCGTGCCCACCGCCGTGCGCGCCATCACGCCGGGCGCGTACATGTCCTCCGCCATCGCGGCCGGCATCGCAAAGGTGCCGACGCCCACCGCGCGCACGACATAGGCCACGCGGAAGCCGGGCTGCGGCTCGGGCGCGTTCTTGTTCGAGCCGATGTAGCGCGAGCCGATGGTGAAGGCCGCGACGTAGCGGTCGTCGCGCTTGTCGGACAGCGACAGATCGGTGAGCGTGCCGTTGAGGTTGTAGGGCTTGCCCTCGTCGCCCGACAGCGTCTGCTCGATCTCGAAACCGGCCGGCAACAGGTCGATCACGCCGATCTGGCGGGCGTAGTTGGACAACAGGTGCCCGATGATCTCGATGACCACGCGATCGTTCTGCTTGAGGTTACGCAGATCGGCCGGCGAGCCCGAGAGCGTCCACGCCGCCTTGTTGAGCACGATGCCGCTGGAGACGGGCGGCAGCGGCGCCGATGGAGTGCCTTCGACCGACACGGTGCGCCAGACCTGGGCATCGCCGCGATTGACGATGGTGATGCCCTTGTCGAGCTGGCCGTAATCCGGCGTCAGGCGTATGGCGCCGTCACGCGGTTGTGCGGACTTGCCGTCGATCACGACGTTAAGGCGCGTGCGCTGCCGGGTCAGCTCATAGGCCGCCCGCAGCATCCATGCCTTCTCCTGAGTCGTGGTCCAGTTGAGGCGCATGTCGATGCCTTCCACCTTCGACAGGAAGGCCGGGATCATAGTGGCTTCGCCGCTTTCCGCGGCCAGGGCCGTGGCGGCCGACACGTCGCGCAGCATCGTGCCGTAGTCGGTCACCGGGTACGTATTCGCCCTGGCCTTCGAGGCGATGTCATAGGCGCGCTTGAAGCCGTAGGCGGTACGCGAACGG